>CAVGJZ010000001.1:0-186030 GCA_963629785.1 Oscillibacter sp. MSJ-31
CGTTTCCTCCGGGCAAAGCTATCGTTTCCTCCCCGAAAAGCACTGCTCCTTAAAAACAGGACCAAAAATAAAGTGTTCCAAATGTCTTATTTGTAAACATTTCTTTTATAATGTCAAAGCGTGCCTTTGCCGACCTCTTATCGTACGATGTACGGCCTCTTATCGTACGATGCACGACCGCCAGTCTATAAGTCCTTTGCCCTCTTCGTCCAGTTCGATGCCCAGGCCTATTACCTTGCGCTTGTCAGCCATGAACGGCTCCATGTATTGTTTGTCGAGGATTTGCCGTGATGCAGCGTCCTTGCCGCCATTGTTCCTTAGTTTTAGCTCGATGACATATATGTAGCGGGAAGTCCAGACAACCATGTCTATTCTTCCTGTGGCAATCATCTTTTCAGTCTCGACCTTCAATCCTATGGCGTTGAAGATAGTGCTGATGATGAGGCGGTATCGTTCCTCCATATTCATTGATGTGAGCTTCTTGTTGCTGTACGGCACGTCGGCGACGAGAGCTTTCAGTGTGTTCATGGCCTCGTCGGTTTGCCCGGTGCCCAATTGCCGGTACAGGCAAGCCTACAGTGACTGGACTTCGCTTTCCGAGTGCATGGCAAGAGCCGGGACAGCCATTTCGTAGAGAGCCTGTTTCACCTCCTTGTTCGGGAAGCCAAGTGTATAGCCAAATTCGTCGCTGGCCTTGATGGTGAGGTAGCCCGACTGGTACAGGAACAGTTCAGCCCCGCCTCCGGTGACATCAGAAAGCTCCAGGGTGTTCCGCATTATGAAGCAATTCTCGAAGTTTCTCATGCGAAGCTCCATATTGTCTACAAACTTGGAAAGCAGGGAGGTGGCTCCCGAAGCGGCCCAGTAATTGTTGAGTTCCTTGGTACTCAGGGCGTTTACAAGGCTGTATGGGTTGTATATGTCGGTCATGTTGCGGCGGCTGAAATGATAGCCGTCATAATAGTCTTTCAGCTTGTCGTGGGTTTCTTGTGCAGTCCAGTTGTTCTCACGCCCCATTTCTTCAAGCTCGGGCGTGAAATTATCCCGGATTTCCTTTTCGGTAATGCCGCAGACAGTGGCATATTCCGGCAGGAAACTGATGTTGGTCAGGTTGTTGAGCACTGAGAACAGGGATATTTGTGTAAACTTCGTAATGCCTGTGATGAAGACAAACTTTTCATACTCATCGCAAGCCTTCAGTGCGGCGAACACGTCACGGTAAACGTCTGTGCAGGCGTTGTGGCTCTCCGTCTCCCAAGAATGCTGCAGGGGGGAATCGTATTCGTCGATGAGGACGGCAACTTTGTTGCCAGTCTGGCTGGCTGCCGTCTTGATGATACGCTTGAACCTTACCGACAGGGAGTCTGCCAGCCGCGGAGAAATGGCGTATAGCTCTTCGTATTCATGAAATGCGTCGTTAAGGTATGACTTGATGGCCTGTGGGTCAGAGCCGGCCAAGCTCATGTCGAGACGGATGACAGGATATTGCTTCCAGTTCTTTTCCAACCGCATTATCGCAAGCCCCTCGAAGAGGTCTTTTCTTCCCTCGAGGTACATCTGCAGCGTATCGACAAGCATTGACTTGCCGAAACGGCGCGGGCGGCTCAGATAACTGAACTTGTTGCCGCAATTGGCCAAGTGCCAGACGATGTCGCTCTTGTCGACATAGAGATAACCCTCTTCCCTGATGGTTTTGAACGACTGGATGCCTGCGGGCAGCTTTCTGGGATTGGTGTCTGTCATTTCTTTTCTCCTTTAGGTGGCAAAGTTAAACAAAACTCGCCGGATTTCGACAACAAACGCCTGTTTTTCGGCGCGACACCCCGTTGTTTGCTAAATAATTCTTACATTTGCAGTGGAATAGGGGAGGGGCGCGGCGAAAGTGCCCCTCCCGGAACGAGACAAAAGCGCAAGGCGGACGATACGGATCCCGCCTCAAACCAATTGCTGAAGATGAAGCACAATTACAACCATAACATAAACGAGTACGCCCATTACGAGGCGGCGCAGGACGACACGCTGCTCAATTTCCTGCTCAACAACGTGAAGGAGAGCCGGTCGAAGATAAAGGCCACGCTGCAGGGACGAGGCATAAAGGTGAACGGAAAGACCGTGACGCAGTTCGACTACCCGGTGGCGAAGGGCGCAAGGATAGACGTGAGCAAGACGAAGCGCAACAACGACAAGCTGAAGAGCCGCTACGTGAAGATAGTCTACGAGGACCAGTTCCTTGTGGTGATAGAGAAGAACATCGGCATCCTCTCGATGGCGGCGGGACACAAGTCGCTCAACGTGAAGGCCGTGCTCGACGACTATTTCCGCAAGACGCGCCAGCGCTGTACCGCTCATGTGGTACACCGCCTCGACCGCGACACCAGCGGACTGATGGTCTACGCCAAGGACATGGAGACGGAGCAGATACTGGAGCACAACTGGCACGACATCGTTTTTGACCGCCGCTACGTGGCGGTGCTCAGCGGAGAGATGGAGCAGGACGAGGGCACGGTGGAGAGCTGGCTGAAGGACAACAAGGCATACGTGACGTTCTCCTCGCCGGTGGACAACGGCGGGAAGTTTGCCGTGACCCATTATTCCACCCTCGACCGCACCACGGACCACAGTCTCGTGGAGTTCAAGCTCGAGACGGGGCGCAAGAACCAGATACGCGTGCATTCGGCAGACATCGGGCATCCGGTCTGCGGCGACGTGAAATACGGCAACGGCGACGACCCCATACACCGTCTTTGCCTGCACGCCTACAAACTGTGCTTCTACCATCCGCAGACGCGCCAGCCGATGGAATTCCAGACGATGGTGCCGGCTGCGTTCAGACACATCTTTAAAGTTCGTAACAACTAACAGGCGGATTCTGAAAATCCCCACCAATTATAATATACACACGTGGAAACAATCGGATATTACATATTTTGCATCATCGCCTTCATCGTGGCGTTCGTATTGTTGAAGAAGATAGCCGGCTGCATGATAAAGTCGGTGATAATGGCAATCGTCCTGGCTGTGCTGGCGGCGGTTTACTATCTGTATTTCAAGTGACAACAAGCATCACCATACCATGATATTCTATTTGTCCTGTACAGGAAACACACGCTGGGTGGCAGAGACTCTCGCCGCAAGGCTCGGCGACCGCGCGGTGAACATCGCCGACGCTTTCGAGGACGACTGCCGGTGGCGGCTCTCCGAGGGGGAGAAGCTCGGCTTCTGTTTCCCGATCCACGGCTGGCGTCCGCCGAAGTTCTTCCTCGAGTTCTTTTACAGGTTGAGGATTGAAAACTACGCTGAAATGCACCCCTACACCTATGCCGTGTGTACTGGCGGCGACACCGTGGGGCTGGCGATGGAGCTGTTTGAGGATATCTGCGACGAGAAAGGGTATCCGCTGGACTTCTACTACGGCGTTATAATGCCCAATACCTACGTGGGGCTGCCCTTTATGGATGTGGACAGTCCCGAGCTTGCGGAGAAGAAGCTGAAGAAGGCCGTGGAACAGGTGGAGGAGGCCTGCGGCCATATTACAAGACGCTTTCAGGGCAACTGTGTTCTCAAAGTGGGCAAATGGCCTAAGACGAATACGGAGTTCCTAGGCAAGCTGTTCGTGAAACACCTTCTCACGGACAGATGGTTCAGGGCAGACAAGCGGTTGTGCTCGAAATGCGGCAAGTGTGTCAAGGTGTGTCCTACAGGGAATATCCGCCAGGGCGATGACGGTATGCCCGAATGGGAGAGATGCAAAAAGTGTATGACGTGTTTCGCCTGTTATCATGTTTGTCCGAAACACGCCATACGCTACGGATGGATGACCCGGGGAAAGGGGCAGTACTTCTTTGGAGTTAGGAGTTAGGAGTGTGGAGTTAGGAGTGTGGGGTGTGGACTAATTCTCCTTATTCTTCGTTGTGGATTGTGATTTCGCCGCAGATGTTGCGGTTCATGTTCGAGCGCACCAGATTTGAGTCTGTGTAATGGCCCTGCAGGAACATGAGCTTCGTTACCGCGCTCTCCACCGTGCTGTCGTGGCCGCTCAACACACCCATCTTCTTGAGCTGGAAGCCCGTGTCGTACCTGCCCATCTCCACTGCGCCGGCGGCGCACTGACTGATGTTCACCGCCGTGATGCCGCGTGCCGTCACCTGTTTCAGCAGGTGCATGAGCCACGGGTGGTGCGGCGCGTTGCCGCTGCCGAAAGTCCTCATTACCATAGACCTTAGTTCCGGCGCCTCGATGACGTGGCGTATAATCTGCTCCTGCACGCCGGGAAACAGCGTGAACACTATCACGTTGGGGTCGAGGGCGAAATGCGGCAGCAGGGGTTTCGTGAAATCCGGTTTCAGTATATACTCCTCGTGGTAAACGATGTTCACCCCGGCATCGCCAAGGTGGGGGTAGTTGAACGACTCGAAGGCGTTGAACCCGTCGGCGTTGGTCTTTGTAGCCCTGTTGCCTCGCAGCAGGTGCCCGCTGAAATAGATGCACACCTCGGGCACTATCGGCGTGCCGTCGGCATGGTGTGCCGAGGCAATCTCGATGCTCGTTATGAGGTTCTCCTTGCCGTCGGTGCGCAGCTGGCCTATGGGCAGCTGGCTGCCGGTGAGGATGACCGGCTTGGTGAGGTTCTCCAGCATGAACGACAGGGCGGAGGCGGTGAACGCCATGGTGTCGGTGCCGTGGAGAATCACGAAGCCGTCGTAGCTGTCGTATCTCTCGGAGATTATCCTCACGAGCTGCGACCAGAGGCGCGGCGACATGTCGCTGGAGTCGATGGCCGGCGTGAACTGGTAGGTGTCAATTCCCGTTTCAAGGGCGGCGAACTCGGGCAGGCAGCTGACGAGGTGGTTGAAGTCCAGGGGCTCAAAGGCTCCCGTCACGGGGTTGCGCCCCATGCCGATAGTCCCTCCGGTGTAAATCATCAGCACACGGTCGGTGCGCACCATAGTATGTCGCGGGGAATTGTTGTCTGTCATAATCTTGATGGGCTTTTTTTGTTTTGATAGTGCAAATATAATTTAAAAAGATTTGAATTCAAAAAAAATGCCGTACATTTGCAGTATTCAACTTGGAACTGATTATACATTAACAAATAACGCTTAAAATTTTGAAAAACATGAAGCAGTTTATGGATGAAAACTTCTTGCTTGACACAGCTACAGCACAAGAACTTTTCCACAACCACGCGGCTAAGATGCCTATCATCGACTACCACTGTCACCTTATCCCCGAGATGGTGGCCAACGACCACAAGTTCAAGAGCATCACGGAGCTTTGGCTTGGCGGCGACCACTACAAGTGGCGCGCGATGCGCACCAACGGCGTGGACGAGAAATACTGCACCGGCACCGATACCTCCGACTGGGAGAAATTCGAGAAATGGGCTGAGACAGTGCCTTATACATTCCGCAACCCCCTCTACCACTGGACACACCTCGAGCTGAAGACCGCCTTCGGCATCAACAAGCAGCTCAGCCCCAAGACGGCAAGGGAGATCTTTGACGAGTGCAACGAGAAGCTGCAGCAGCCGGAATACACCGCCCGCGGTTTCATGCGCCGCTACAACGTGGAGTGCGTATGTACCACCGACGACCCCATCGACGACCTGCGCTACCACAAGCAGACACGCGAGAGCGGTTTTGAAATCAAGATGATTCCGGCATGGCGTCCCGACAGGGCGATGAACATCGAGAAGCCCGACTTCGCTGACTACGTGAACAAGCTCGGCGAGGTGGCAGGCGTTACCGTAAGCAAGTTCTCCGACATGGTGGACGCACTGCAGAAGCGCCACGACTTCTTCCACGAGAACGGCTGCCGCCTGTCCGACCACGGTATCGAGGAGTTCTACGACGAGCCTTACACCGACACGCAGATAGAGACAATCTTCGAGAAGGCCATGCGCAAGCAGCAGCTCACGGCACAGGAGATACGCCAGTACAAGCACTGCATCCTCCGCATCTTCGCCGAGCAGGACTACGCAGCCGACTGGACACAGCAGTTCCACTACGGAGCTATCCGCGACAACAATACCCTGATGTATAACAAGCTCGGCGCCGACACCGGCTTCGACTCTATCGGCGAGTTCACCACCGCCAAGGCCATGAGCCATTTCCTCAACGAACTGAACATGGAGGGCAAGCTCACACGCACCATCCTCTATTGCCTTAACCCTTGCGCCAACGAGGTTATCGCCACTATGCTCGGCAATTTCCAGGACGGTTCTTGCCCCGGCAAGATACAGTTCGGTTCCGGCTGGTGGTTCAACGACCAGCTCGATGGCATGACACGCCAGATGAACGCGCTGTCAGTGCTCGGACTGCTCAGCCGCTTCGTTGGTATGCTCACCGACAGCCGTTCCTTCCTCTCATATCCGCGCCACGAGTATTTCCGCCGTCTGCTCTGCAACCTGCTCGGCAACGACGTGGAGAAGGGCTTGCTGCCCAACGACATGGAGAGCCTCTCGCGCATGGTTGAGGACATCAGCTACAACAACGCGCGCAACTATTTCAAGTTCTATTGATTGACAGTGGCTTGAATTGCACAGGTGGGGATTCGCAAGCCCGCCGTGACACCTTTTCCCTTTCCGCCCAAATATTATTAAGGTGGAAAGGGAATTTTGGTTTTATGGACGAGTTCTTTGAAGCGGCGAAGAGCGTTTTTCACCGTCACTAAGAGTGTTGATAGTTCAAAAGTGCTGTGAGGACGATTGCTTTCCATGCTCTTTTTGAATTAATGTAACTTGAAATTGGGGAATTTGCAACTTTTCATTTGTTTGAATTCGGGGATTTTGCTAACTTTGCCGCAAATTAAAATGGGGATTTGGTAGATGCGTATGTTTAAAAGGAAGATATACAGTCAGTTGCGTGATTGGAAAGAACGTGCGGGCGGAAGGCGTGCCCTGATGATCAAAGGCGCAAGACGAGTCGGCAAGTCAACAGTCGCAGAAGAATTTGCAAAGAGAGAATATCAGTCGTATATTCTAATAGACTTTGGACAAGCCCCCAAACGGGTTGTAGAATTGTTTGATGACTTGTCAGACTTGAATTTTATATTCTTGCAACTTCAAATGATTTATAAAGTTAAGCTTGTGGAACGCAAGTCCGTTATAGTCTTTGATGAAGTCCAGCTTGCCCCCAAGGCACGCCAGGCAATCAAGTATTTGGTTGCTGACGGACGCTACGACTATATCGAGACAGGCTCTCTTATCGGCATCAGAAAATTTACAGAAGGTATTCTGATTCCAAGTGAAGAGACGACTGTTGAAATGTATCCTATGGATTATGAGGAGTTCAGATGGGCAATGGGTGATGAAGCCAGTATTCCTTTGCTTAGACAATTTTTTGATGCAAAAAGATCTCTCGGTGATGCTGTCGTAAGACAAACTCTCCGTGATTTCAGACTTTATATGCTTGTTGGCGGAATGCCTCAGGTGGTGTCTGAATACCTTAGAACTAATAATTTCGCAGATGTTGATGAAATGAAGCGCTCGATAATAAGTCTCTATGATGCAGACTTGCGAAGGATAGATTCTACAGGGCGTGCTTCGTTGCTCTTCAATAATATCCCGGCCCAATTATCCCACGGGGGAGGCCGTTATCAGGTAAGTGTCGTAATTGATAATCAAAGGGCGGAAAATATTCTGTCGATACTGGAGGATATGAGGAACTCTATGATAGTGAATGTGGCATATCATGCGGATGATCCTAATGTGGGTATGTCCTTAACCAAGAATTTGGAGAAGTTCAAGTTGTATTTGCATGATACAGGACTGTTTGTCACCTCCATGTTCATGGACAAAAATGCTACGGACAACGTAATTTACAATAAATTGCTCAATGACAAGCTGAACACCAATTTGGGATATGTCTATGAAAATGTTGTGGCTCAGATGCTGACGGCATCGGGAAATAATCTGTTCTACTATAAGTTCCCTTCCAAGACTTCAAATCATCTGTATGAGGTTGATTTCTTGCTGAGCAGGGGAAACAAAGTCTGCCCATTGGAAGTGAAGTCTTCAGGATATGCGACACATTCTTCTATAGATAATTTTTGTGACAAGTTCTCTGACCGCATATCTGACGAGTATCTTGTTTATACAAGGGACTTTCGCAAGGATAAGGATGTTGTGTGCCTCCCTGTGTTTATGGTGCCATTCTTATGATAAGATATTACTTTTACAGGCTTCCGCCGGGAAATGAAATTGTCTATAAAAGCGGTTTAAACCACTAACTGTCTGATATGCAATTCAACCCTTTCTCATAAACGGTAAGCCCTGTCCTATTTAATTTGTGAAATATTTGCCAATATCAGAAAATAGGTTTATTTTTGCACAGCTTTATTTAAACACTTATTTGTACAAAGATGAAAAAACTCTTGCTTCCCATCATTCTGGGCATAGTGACGTTTACATTGTTCAGCTGTGGTGCCAAAAACATTCCTTATTTCAAGAATATAGATACGCTGGACTTGTCGCGTTCGAAAGGCTTGTACGACGTGAAGATTATGCCGAAGGACTTGTTGTCCATAGTGGTATGCACAACAAACCCGCAGGCTGCGGCACCATTCAATCCAACGGGAAGCTCCACATCGTCGTCGGAATCAACAGGTGGCGGAAGCTTTACCTATCTTGTTGACAATGACGGCAACATCAATTTCCCGGTGCTGGGAATGGTGAAGGTGGCAGGATTGACCAAACGTCAGTGCGAGGCCATGATTTGCGAGAAAATCAAGCCCTACATGGCGGAGACGGAGAAGCCAATCGTGGACGTGAAGATGGCAAGTTTCAAGATTACCGTGCTGGGAGAGGTAGGTAGTCCCGGAGAATACACCGTAAGCACAGAGAAGATAAGCATCTTGCAGGCACTTGCCGACGCTGGCGACATGACCATCTACGGCAAGAGAAACAACGTGATGCTCATCCGCGAAGACGCTACTGGACAGAAATCCGTACACCGGCTGAACTTGAACGATGCTAACCTTATCAATTCACCGCTGTACTATCTTCAGCAGAACGATGCCATTATCGTGGAGCCTGTCAAGATGAAGACACGCAACGCCTATTTCGCTCAGAGCACCTCGCTGTGGGTGTCATTGGTCAGTGTGGCAACATCAGTTACGTCTTTGGTGTTCACAATTACGAGAAGATAGACAGGACGGATATGTGCGGAATCGTAGGATACATAGGAAACAGGGAGGCTTATCCGATACTTGTCAACGGACTCAAGCGTCTTGAATACAGGGGTTATGACAGTGCCGGCGTGGCATTGATTAATCCCGACGGTGAGCTCAGTGTCTACAAGACGAAGGGCAAGGTGGCAGACCTCGAGGCTTTTTGCGCCGACAAGAATGTTGGCGGAACGGTGGGTATCGCCCATACGCGGTGGGCCACTCATGGCGAACCGTCGTCGGTGAATGCTCATCCGCATTATTCTGAGTCGAAGAACCTTGCGATAATACACAACGGAATTATCGAGAACTATTCCGACCTGAAGAAAAAACTGATTTCGGAGGGCGTGCATTTCCGTTCCGACACCGATACGGAGGTGATAGTACAGCTCATCGAGTTTATCCAGACAAGCCGCAAAGTGGACTTGCTCACAGCCGTGCAGATTGCCATTCACCAGCTTATCGGCGCATACGCCATTGCAGTGCTCGACAAGAGGGAGAAGAACCAGATTATAGCGGCGCGCAAGCAGAGTCCGCTGGTGATAGGAATAGGCGAAGGCGAGTTCTTCCTCGGTTCCGATGCTACACCTATCATAGAATATACCGACAAGGTGGTTTACCTTGACGACGACAATATCGCGGTGATACGTCTTGGCGAGGAACTAAAGGTGGTGGACATCCAGAATATCAAGACATCGCCGGAGGTGAAGACGATAGATCTGGACTTGGGCCAGATAGAGAAGGGCGGCTATCCGCATTTCATGCTGAAGGAGATTTTCGAGCAGCCCGAATGTCTCGGCAACTGCATGCGAGGCAGGATAAACACCGAGGCTAACAATGTGGTGCTGAGTGCCGTTATCGACTACAAGAAATACCTGCTCGGCGCAAAGCGTGTCATCATCGTGGCATGTGGCACGTCATGGCATGCCGGACTTATCGGCAAACAGGTGATAGAGTCGTTCTGCAGGATACCCGTCGAGGTGGAATACGCCAGCGAGTTCAGATACCGTAATCCCGTAATAAACAGTGACGACGTGGTTATCGCCATTTCCCAGAGCGGAGAGACTGCCGAC
Organism: Oscillibacter sp. MSJ-31; assembly: GCA_963629785.1. Classification (GTDB taxonomy): domain Bacteria; phylum Bacteroidota; class Bacteroidia; order Bacteroidales; family Bacteroidaceae; genus Prevotella. The sequence continues at coordinate 10,239 of CAVGJZ010000001.1, forward strand.
ACGCTGGCTGCCGTCAAGCTGGCCAAGGAATACGGGGCGTTTGTCTACGGTATTTGCAACGCTATCGGGTCGAGCATTCCGCGTGCCACCGACACGGGGTCTTACATCCATGTGGGACCGGAGATAGGAGTGGCATCCACCAAGGCTTTCACGGGACAGGTTACTGTCCTCACCATGCTGGCTCTGGCACTTGCCAAGGCGAAGGGCACCATTTCGGAGAAACTCTATTCGGAGGTGGTGAACGAGCTGGCGGTGATACCCGAAAAGATGAAGGCCGTGCTGGAGTGCAACGACAAGGTGGCGGAGCTGAGCCGCAGTTTCACATACGCGCGCAATTTCCTTTATTTGGGCAGAGGGTTCAGTTATCCCGTGGCTCTTGAAGGTGCGTTGAAGCTCAAGGAAATCAGCTATATCCATGCCGAGGGCTATCCGGCGGCGGAAATGAAGCACGGGCCGATTGCGCTTATCGACTCGGATATGCCCGTGGTGGTGATAGCCCCGCGCGACGATATGTACAAGAAGGTGGTAAGCAACATTCAGGAGATAAAGGCCAGGCGCGGCAAGATTATCGCCCTCGTCTCGAAGGGCGATGACACGATAAGCCAGATTGCCGACGAGGTAATCGAGATGCCGCAGACGATAGAGTGTCTGGAGCCTCTCATAGCCTCCATCCCCTTGCAGTTGCTGGCTTATCACGTTGCAGTGTGCAAAGGCAAGAACGTTGACCAACCGCGAAATCTCGCAAAGTCGGTCACTGTAGAATAATGATTTTTCATGGGGCTACTCCTCGCAAGGGAGCAAGCCCCTTGATTTATATATAACAAGGTTGTAGGGCGGCACCGTAGAGGTTATGGCAGACAGGAGGCCCGCCGCCCTGAAGCGAAGGATAATTCCCGAAAAATAACGATAAAAGAAAATTATATCAATGGAACCGTTGAAGCATGAATGCGGAGTGGCTATGGTGAGGTTGCTCAAGCCGCTGGAGTACTATCAGCAGAAGTATGGAACATGGATGTTCGGTCTGAACAAGCTCTATCTCATGATGGAGAAGCAGCACAACCGCGGACAGGAGGGCGCCGGCATGGCCTGCGTAAACCTTGAGGCGAAGCCCGGCAGCGAATATATGTTCAGGGAAAGGGCGGAAGGACCGAACGCCATAACGGAGATATTCCAGAGAGTCCACCGCAAGTTCGCCGGTGTTTCCGGGGAGCAGCTCGCCGACGTGGATTATGCAAGGGAGAACCTGCCCTTTGCCGGAGAGATGTATATGGGACATCTGCGCTATTCCACTACGGGCAAGAAAGGACTTGAATATGTTCATCCTTTCCTGCGCAGAAATAACTGGAGGGCAAAGAACCTCTGCCTCTGCGGCAATTTCAACATGACCAACATTGACGAGATTTTCGACAAGCTTGTCGGTATGGGCATGTCGCCGAGAATCTATAGCGACAGCTATATCACGCTTGAATACATGGGGCATCGCCTTGACCGCGAGGTGGAGCGCAATTTTGCATTGGCGCAGCAGAATGGACTTGCCGGAAGGGACATAACAGACTATATCGACAACAACGTGGTGATTGGCAACGTGCTCAAGACCACGATGCCCGATTTCGACGGCGGCTATGTGATGTGCGGACTGACGGGAAGCGGCGAGATGTTTGCCGTGCGCGACCCGTGGGGAATACGCCCGGCTTTCTTCTACAAGGATGACGAGGTCATCGCCGTGGCGAGCGAGCGCCCGGTGCTGCAGACCACCTTCGAGGTCGACTGCGACGATATCAAGGAGCTTCAGCCCGGACAGGCCGTCATCGTGGACAAGAACGGTGGCATATCCATTGAAAGAATCCTCGAACAGCGTGGCGACAGCAAGTGCTCCTTCGAGAGGATATATTTCAGCCGCGGTTCAGACTGCGACATCTATCAGGAGCGCAAGAAGCTCGGCGAACAGCTCACTGATTCAATATTGAAGGCTGTGGACTATGACACGGAGCACACCGTGTTTTCCTTCATCCCGAACACCGCAGAAGTGGCCTTCTACGGAATGCTGGGAGGTTTCAAGAAATACCTCAACGACCAGAAGATAGAGCGCATACAGAACCTCGACCATGTGCCGAGCCGGGAGGAGCTTGACGAGATTCTTCACCCTTACGTGCGCAGCGAGAAGGTGGCATGGAAGGACATCAAGCTACGCACGTTTATTACCGAGGGAAATTCACGCAAGGATCTTGCCTCGCACGTGTACGATGTGACTTACGGTTCGCTACAGCCCTACAAGGATAACCTCGTGATTATCGACGACAGTATCGTGCGCGGCACGACGCTAAAGGAGAGTATACTTAAAATCCTCGACAGTCTGCACCCCAAGAAAATCGTCATCGTGAGCAGTTCGCCGCAGATACGCTATCCCGACTACTATGGTATTGATATGCCGAGTCTTGAGGAATTCTGCGTGTTCCGCGCCACGATAGAGCTATTGAAGGAACGCGGACAGGAGAGCGTCATCGACGACACCTACGCTTTGTGCAAGGCGGAACTTCTGAAGGGCAAGGGAGAGATGGCAAACGGCGTGAGGAACATCTACAAGATGTTCAGCGTGGACGAGATAAACGCGAAAATCGTTGAGATGCTGCGTCCCGACGGAATGAAAACTCCTGTAGAGCTTGTGTACCAGTCCATCGAGGGACTCCACTCCGCGATTCCCGAGCACAGGGGAGACTGGTATTTCACCGGCAACTATCCCACGCCGGGAGGAACGAAGCTCGTGAACCAGGCCTTCGTGAACTACTACGAGAAGAAATACAGGAAATGACCCGGCGCGGCAGCGAAGGATTTGGATTTTTAGAAAACATAAAAGATAATCGGAAGAATAAGAATAGATGAGAAACGTAACTTTAGTCTTGGAGGATGGAACGAAGTTTCATGGCAAGTCATTCGGCTACGACCAGCCCGTGGCTGGCGAGGTAGTATTCAACACAGCCATGATGGGTTATCCCGAGAGCCTCACCGACCCGTCGTATGCGGGACAGCTGATGACCCTCACATATCCGCTTGTCGGCAATTACGGCGTGCCGCCGTTCACGGTGGAGGAAAATGGTATCGCCACATTCATGGAAAGTGACAGGATATACGCATCGGCGATTATCGTGGCTGACTACAGCGAACAGTACAGCCACTGGAACGCCGTTGAGTCGCTTGCCGACTGGCTCAAGCGCGAGCATGTGCCCGGCATCACCGGCATCGACACGCGTGAGCTGACCAAGGTGTTGCGCGAGCATGGCGTGATGATGGGCAAAATCCTTTTCGACGACGAACCTGACAATATTCCCGAGGCGCACTACGAGGGTGTGAACTTCGTGGACAAGGTGAGCTGCAAGGAGATTATACGCTACAACGAGGGAGCCGGACGTAAGGTGGTTCTCGTGGACTGCGGCGTGAAGAACAATATCATCCGTTGTCTCATCAACCGCGGCGTTGAGGTTATCCGTGTGCCGTGGAACTACGACTATACGGGCATGGACTTCGACGGACTGTTCCTTGCCAACGGTCCCGGCGACCCCGATATGTGTGAGGACGCTGTGAATATCATCCGCAAGCAGATGAGCATTTCCACCAAACCTATTTGCGGTATCTGTATGGGTAACCAGTTGCTCGCCAAGGCTGGCGGAGCAAGCATCTACAAGCTGAAATACGGTCACCGGTCCCACAACCAGCCGGTGAGGATGGTTGGCACGGACAAGTGTTTTGTGACCAGTCAGAACCACGGTTACGCCGTTGATGCGAAGACGCTCGGCAAGGACTGGGAGGAGTTCTTCGTGAATATGAACGACGGCAGCAACGAGGGAATACGCCACAAGACGAACCCTTGGTTCTCCAGCCAGTTCCATCCCGAGGCTTGCTCCGGTCCGGTAGACACAGAGTTCATGTTCGACAAGTTCGTTGAAAGCTTGAAGTAGTTCAACACCTTTTACTAAGGCGGGTTCCCCAACGACACGAAGGGCAATCCGTCTGAAAAAGAAGTTTAACAGTGCGTGGGATTTTTAGAACACGCCTAATTAAGAGAAAGATGAAAGACGAGAATATAAAGAAAGTCCTGCTCTTGGGGTCAGGAGCGTTGAAAATCGGCGAGGCGGGAGAGTTTGACTATTCCGGTTCGCAGGCTTTGAAAGCCCTCCGCGAAGAGGGTGTGAAGACGGTGCTTATTAACCCTAACATCGCAACGGTGCAGACCTCCGAAGGCGTTGCCGACCAGATATATTTCCTTCCTGTGCAGCCATATTTCGTGGAGCGCGTAATAGAGAAAGAGCGTCCCGACGGCATACTACTGTCGTTTGGCGGCCAGACTGCTCTCAACTGTGGTGTGGAACTCTTCAAGAGCGGTGTTCTCGAGAAATACGGCGTCAAGGTTCTCGGCACTCCGGTGCAGGCCATCATGGACACCGAAGACCGCGAGCTCTTTGTCGAGAAGCTCGACGAGATAAATGTGAAGACTATCAAGAGCGAGGCTTGCGAGAATATGGAGCAGACGCGCAAAGCGGCTGCAGAACTTGGCTATCCAGTCATCATCCGCGCCGCCTACGCCCTCGGCGGATTGGGTTCGGGTTTCGCCGACAACGAGGAGGAACTCGACAAGCTTGCCGAAAAGGCGTTCTCCTTCTCTCCGCAGGTGCTTGTGGAGAAGAGTTTGAAGGGCTGGAAGGAGATAGAATACGAGGTGGTGCGCGACCGTTATGACAACTGTATCACGGTGTGTAACATGGAGAATTTCGACCCGCTCGGCATACATACCGGCGAGAGTATCGTCATCGCCCCTTCGCAGACACTTACTAATTCAGAATACCACAAGCTGCGCGCCCTCGCCATAAAGATTATACGCCATATCGGTATCGTGGGCGAGTGTAACGTGCAGTACGCCTTCGACCCCAAGAGCGAAGACTACCGCGTAATCGAGGTGAACGCCCGCTTGAGCCGTTCGTCGGCCCTCGCTTCAAAGGCTACGGGATATCCTCTTGCCTTCGTAGCCGCCAAGTTGGGCATGGGCTATGGACTCTTCGAACTGAAGAACTCGGTGACGAAGACCACGAGCGCATTCTTCGAGCCGGCACTCGACTACGTTGTCTGCAAGATACCGCGCTGGGACTTGAGCAAGTTCCGCGGTGTGGACAAGGAACTCGGTTCTTCGATGAAGTCAGTTGGCGAGGTGATGGCGATAGGACGCAATTTCGAGGAGGCCATACAGAAGGGACTCCGCATGATAGGGCAGGGGATGCACGGCTTCGTGGAGAACAAAGAGCTGGAGATTGACGACATCGACGCTGCTCTGCGCGAACCCACCGACAAACGTGTGTTTGTCATCTCAAAGGCTATGCACAAAGGTTACACTGTGGACGACATACATGAGCTGACGAAGATTGACAAGTGGTTCCTGGAGAAACTGAAGCACATCATTGATATTGACGAGGCGATGAAAAACTGCAATATCAATACCCTCGACAAGGAGTTGTTGCGCACGGCGAAGGTCTATGGATTTACCGATTTCCAGATTGCCCGTGCTGTGGGGCTCGAACAGGAACTTCACAGTATGGCGAAGGCCGGCAACGTGGTGAGAAACCTGCGCAAGAACTACGGCATAGTGCCCGTGGTGAAACAGATTGACACGCTTGCGGCGGAATATCCGGCGCAGACGAATTACCTCTATGTGACATACGCCGGGGTGAAGAGCGACATCACTTTCGAGAACGACCACCGCAGCATCATAGTGCTCGGCTCAGGTGCTTACCGTATCGGTTCGTCGGTGGAGTTCGACTGGTGCGGCGTGCAGGCTCTCAACACTATTCGTAAGGAGGGTTACCGCAGTGTGATGATTAACTATAACCCCGAAACGGTGTCTACGGATTATGACATGTGCGACCGCCTGTATTTCGACGAACTGACGTTCGAGCGTGTCATGGATATCATTGACTTGGAACAACCGCACGGCGTTATCGTTTCAACCGGCGGACAGATTCCCAATAACCTCGCCATGCGCCTCAACGAGCAGCACGTGCCCATTCTCGGCACCAAGGCGGAAGATATTGACAATGCCGAGGACCGCGCCAAGTTCTCGCAGATGCTCACCAACAACGGCATCAACCAGCCGGAGTGGAGCGCGCTGACGAGTATGGAGGACATCGACCGTTTCATCGAGCGCGTTGGCTTCCCCGTTCTTGTCCGCCCGAGCTACGTGCTTTCGGGAGCGGCGATGAACGTTTGTTCCAATGAGGACGAACTGAAGCGTTTCTTGCAGCTCGCAGCCAACGTGAGCGAAGACCACCCCGTAGTGGTGAGCAAGTTCATCGAGCACGCCAAGGAGATAGAGATGGATGCCGTGGCCAAGGACGGTGAGGTAATCGCCTACGCCATTTCAGAACATATAGAGTTTGCCGGCGTTCACTCCGGTGACGCTACGATACAGTTCCCACCGCAGAAACTCTATGTTGAGACAGTGCGCCGCGTGAAGAGGGTAGGGCGTCAGATTGCCAAGGAACTCCACATCAACGGACCGTTCAATATCCAGTTCATGGCGCGCGACAACGATATCCTCGTGATTGAGTGTAACCTCCGCGCCAGCCGTTCGTTCCCGTTTGTCAGCAAGGTGCTGAAAATAAATCTTATAGAACTTGCAACAAAGGTGATGCTTGGATTGCCTGTGGAGAAACCAAGCAAGAACCTCTTCGACCTCGATTACGTGGGTATCAAGGCATCGCAGTTTAGCTTCAATCGCTTGCAGAAAGCTGACCCTGTGCTTGGCGTGGACATGAGTTCCACGGGCGAGGTGGGATGTATAGGCAACGACACAAACTGCGCTCTCCTCAAGAGTATGCTCTCTGTGGGGCATAGAATACCAAAGAAGACGATACTCCTGTCCACAGGTGGGGCAAAGCAGAAGGCTGATATGCTCGATGCGGCTCTGATGCTCGTGAAAAACGGATACAAGCTCTATGCCACCGGGGGCACGAGTAAATACCTCACGGAGAACGGCATTGAGAATACCCGTGTGCTGTGGCCTTCGGAGGAAGAGGAAGGCGGAGTGCCCAAGGCTCTCGATATGCTCCACAACCATGAGATTGACATGGTGGTCAATATCCCTAAGGATCTCACCAGCTCAGAACTCTCCAACGGTTACAAGATACGCCGGGCTGCTATCGACCTCAATGTACCGCTCATCACCAACAGCCGTTTGGCGAGTGCCTTCATCTATGCCTTCTGCACGATTAAGCTCGAGGATATAGAGATTAAGGCGTGGGGAGAATATTAAAGGTAGCCTGTGGTAAAGGTAGCCTGTAGAGAAATTCTATGTGTAAATGATAATAACTAACAATGGGTGTTTGGTACACTCCACAAGCTTATGAAGAGAATTTTTAGCTTTGCCGCCGCTATGCTCGTAGCAGCATCGGTGTCGGCTGTTCCCGCACGCCCGGGCAAATTCAGGGTAACTCAGCCCGACGGCACGGTGCTGACTATTATGGCACGCGGCGACGAGAATTTCCATTTTACTTGTACGGAAGACGGGATGCCTCTCGTCAAGGGTGCCGACGGCGCGTATTATTACGCGAAGCTCGACGCTGCAAAGATTATCGTTTCTACCGGGCAGATGGCTCACGACGAAGCACAACGTTCTGCTGACGAACTGTCCTTCCTGAAAGGTTATGAGGCGGATGCCTCGTCGGTACGTTCGCTCGGAGCGGAACTGAGGGAAAAACGCAACGCGGTCCGTCTGGCCCGTCTTGCCAAGACTGCGCCGGCTAAGGCCAATGCTCCCAAAAAGACTATGGCAGGTGCATGGGGCGGTGAAGGCATTGGAGTGACAGGAAAGCGTAAGGGACTTGTGATTCTCGTGAATTTCAAGGACAAGGCCATGCAGGCTTCCCACAGTCAGGAGGAATGGAACAATTTCTTCAATGAAGAGGGATATTCCAAGATGGGAAACGCCGGTTCGGTACATGATTATTTCAAGGCTCAGAGCTACGGGGATTTCGACTTGACGTTCGACGTGGTGGGTCCTGTCACAGTGTCGAAGAACATGGCAGACTACGGCGCCAATGATTCATACGGCAACGATGTGGATCCGGCTGGAATGGTCTACGAGGCTTGCCAGCTGGTTGACTCGCAAGTGGACTTTTCGCAATACGACTGGGACGGTGACGGTGAAGTGGACCAGGTGTTCCTTATTTACGCCGGTTACGGAGAGTCGTCATACCCCACTTATCTTTCCGAGACAATCTGGCCTCATGAATGGGACTTGTACTCCGGCGGATATTCGCTGAAACTTGACGGCGTGACGATTAATACATACGGTTGCTCTTCTGAACTTTACGGTTATACCGGGACATATATGGACGGCATCGGCACGCCTTGTCATGAGTTCAGCCACTGCCTCGGATTGCCTGATATGTACGACACGTCCGGCAAACGCGCATTCGGTCTTGATGACTGGGGGATCATGGACAGCGGTTGCTACGGCGGCGACGGTTACAAACCGGTGGGCTACAATTCGTATGAGAAATGGGTGAGCGGATGGCTCCAGCCCACAGAACTCAAGTCGGCGTGCTACGTGAATGACATGAAGGCACTTTCTGATTCGCCGGAGGCGTATATTGTCTATAATGAGAAGACTCCCACCGAGTATTATCTATTTGAAAACCGTCAGAAGAAAGGTACAGACTCCGAGTTGCCTGCACATGGTATGCTGGTACTCCACATCGACTACGACCAGAATGCGTGGGTGGACAATGTCCTGAACAATACCGCCAGTCACCAGCGCATCACCATTTTGCCGGCTGACAACGTGCTTACGAGCTATACCGTGAGCGGCGACACCTATCCGGGAACGAGCAACAATACCTCTATAACAGATACGTCTTCTCCGGCTGCCACTCTTTTCAATGCCAATACCGACGGGCGCAAGTATCTTGGCAAACCTGTCACCGACATCGCAGAGAGCGACGGCAAAATTTCCTTCACTTTCATGGGCGGTTTCGACCTTGCTACTCCGGAAAATCTGTGGACTAAGGATATAAGCGAACACGGCTTCACAGCATCGTGGGACGCAGTTGAAGGTGCGGAGTCGTACAGCGTGGAGATGCGTCAGGTCAGCGGTGATGTTTCACCCGACGGCAGCAAATTGGCAGAGGGTGATTTCTCCGGTTTCGGCAAGACGCTGACGACAGAGGGTACGATAGATATCTCAGACGGACTCGCTTCAAAGTTGGGGCAATCAGGATGGACTGGCTACAAAGTGTTTGAATGTCCGTCCAAGATAAAGGTTGGCAGCAGTAAGGTTAAGGGCTTTGTTTCGACACCGCTTCTTTCAGACCTTTTCGGAGGCAATGTTACTGTGCGCCTGAAATCGCAGGCTTACAGTCAGGATACCCCAACCATGACTGTGTCGTTGTCTGACAAAGACGGCAAGGAGATTTCTTCCGAGAGCGTTACCGTGGACGGAACAATGGCTACCGTGGTTCTGCCTAATGCCGACAACAAGAGCTGCACCGTTTCTGTGACACCCACAAAGCGCGGCTATATTGAATATCTCGCTGCATACGATGGAGAATTTGCAGATTCCGATTTTGAATCTTCCTCTTCTTCTGATTCCAAGGCTGCAACAATGAAAGAAGCAGTTTCCAGCGTAACGAAGGACATCACAGAACTTTCTTGTTCATACGCCTTGCTTGATGAAGGCATTTACCGCTGGCGCGTACAGGCTGTGAAGGGTGATGTGGCTTCGGCATGGTCTGCTTGGCAGCAGGTTACCATCGGTGACAAAACATCTATAGACAAGGTTAATGACATCGTTTCCGCTTCTACCCTTGTGGATGTCTTTACCATATCAGGCGTGAAGGTTGGTAGCATGTCGTATTCCGATTTCCTCGCTTCCCCCATCCGGCAGGGTGTGTACGTGGTTAAGGCAAATGGAAAGGCAATGCGCATATTGAAATGATAAACAAGAAATGACCTACAGGTCAATCAATAACTGACCTGTAGGTCCAAATACTAAAAACCCCAGCCAAGCTGAACGCTAGCCGGGGATTTTAGTTGGAATAAGTCTCGGGAAACAACCCGAAGCTATGTCTTTGGTTTATGGTCTTTTCATATTCGGCAGGGTGTAGTCCCTTGTGAACATATCAGCCACTTTGTCGATTTCGAGGAACGTGGTGCCGCCGCCGCGACCGAAACTTCCGCTGAGGTATGCCACCTTGTCGTCCATCTTCAAATAGCCTTTCTGGCGCAGCATGCGCAGGGCGGCAATGAACTGGTCTTGCGGCTGCAGCTTCTCGTGCTGGTATACGGCGATAACGCCGTAGCTGAGGGCGAGTAGACGCTGTGTACGCTCCCTCACGCAGATGGCGAGCACGGGGTTGGGGCCGCGGAAGGCTGCAAGGTTGCGCGCTGTCTTGCCATGAACGCTGTCGGTGATGATGCCGCGCACGTTGAGCCTCTCCGTGGACTCGATGGCCTGCTTTGAGAGGAACTCGCTCACGTCGCAGTTTTCGCTCAGCGGTACAGGAATGTCTGCATCCCTTGACTTGTCCTTCTCGGCCTGCTCTGCAATGGCAGCCATTGTCTTCACCGCTTCCACAGGGTATTTGCCCGAAGCTGTCTCGCCGCTGAGCATGAGGGCATCGGTGCGGTAGTATATGGCGTTGGCGATGTCTGTTACCTCGGCTCGGGTCGGGCGCGGGTTGTTTATCATGGTGTGCAGCATCTGTGTGGCCACGATAACGGGTTTCTTGGCCTGTATGCACTTTTTGATTATCATGCGCTGTATTCCGGGAATACGCTCTATCGGCACCTCAATGCCAAGGTCGCCGCGCGCCACCATTATACCGTATGAAGCCTCGATGATTTCATCGATATTGTCAACACCCTCCTGATTTTCGATTTTGGAGATAATCTTTATTTCGCTGTTGTGTTCGTCAAGGATTTTCTGAACAGCCATCACGTCCTCCTTGCTGCGTACGAAGGAATGGGCGATGAAATCGATGTCCTCGTCGATAGCGAGCAAAATGTTCCTCTTGTCCTTCTCGGTGAGTGCAGGCAGGTCGATGTGCGCTCCCGGCACATTGACGCTTTTCTTGGAGCCGAGCATACCGTCGTTCTGTACCTCCACGTAGAGTGCGTTGTCGTCCTTGTCGATAACCTTCATGTCCAACTCGCCATCGTCGAAGAGTACATCGTCGCCGACCTTGACGTCCTTCACAAAATTGGTGTATGAAACGTTTACGCAGTCGTGAGTCGTTTCCTCGTCAGGGTTTCCGCAAATCTTGACCCTTTCGCCAATCTTGAACGGGATAGGGTTGTCTGTACCTGTAGTGCGCACCTCCGGTCCCTTGGTGTCGATAAGGATACCGATGTGCCGTGACACCTTTCTTGTGTTGTGTATGATCTCGCGTATTCCCTCAGGGTTGGCGTGTGCAGTGTTCATTCTCACCACGTTGATGCCCGCAAGGAATAGCTGGCGTATAAAGTCTACGCTGCATCTGCGGTCGCTGATGGAAGCGACAATCTTTGTTTGTTTCATACGAGTATATTGGTTTTGTTCTTTATTTCCTCTGCAAATTTACTAAACTAATTCCTATTATGTATAAAAACCAAGGTTTTTTGTTCTACGCCGTATCGTATTTCCCGTGTTCGGGGGCTTTGGGGAATATACCGTGCCCAATGTGGGTGGCAATAGTATTGAGGCGGAATCCTTTTCACCGTCACTTAGTCGTACTCCTTGAATTTCAGTTCTCCCTCAACCCAACGGGGCTTTCTCTCGTCCGATGGGTTTGACACGCTAAGGCCGATTAGCCTTATCGCCTTGTCTTTCGGCGTTAGAGCCATGAGTTTCTTGGCAAGCGGCAGTATTTGGTCTTTTGTTGTGAGGGGTTTCGCTGCGGACAGGCTGCGCGACATGGTGGTGAAATCCGAATATCTCACTTTCAGCGTTAGTGTCGTGCCCTTGAATTCACTGTGCTTGAGCCGTTCCACGAGTTCTTGCACGGTGTGGTACAGTTCTATGATAATTGCCGACGACCTTGTGATGTCTTCGAGAAACGTTTGTTCGCATCCCACCGATTTCCTTACCCTCACGTTCTCCACGGGTCTCTCGTCGATTCCGCGCGCAAAGTCGAAGAATATCTGTCCGGCTTTTCCGAATACCTCGGTAAGATGGTTCAGCGAGCATTTTCGCAGTTGGCTGCCGTTGAAGATACCGATGCGGTGCATCATTTGCAGAGTCTTTGGCCCCACGCCCCAGAAATCCTCCACCGGCAGCTGCGCTATGAAATCGAGTGCGCGGTCAGGATGGATGGTAAACAGTCCGTCCGGCTTTCTGTAGTCGGAGGCTATCTTCGCCAGAAACTTGTTGTACGACACGCCCGCGCTTGCCGTGAGGTTCAGTTCGCTCTTTATCGCAGACTTTATCTCCCGTGCGATGTCCCCCGCCAGTTCGATGCCCTTTTTGTTCGTGGTCACGTCGAGAAACGCCTCGTCGATGGATATTGGTTCTATCATGTCTGTGTATCGCTTGAAGATACCGTGAATCTGCTCCGACACCTCTTTATAGATTTCGTATCTGCCGGGTACTATCACCAGCGACGGACACAACTGCTTTGCCTTGGCTATCGACATGGCGGAGTGAACTCCGAATTTGCGCGCCTCGTAGCTCGCTGTGGACACCACGCCGCGCGGCCCGTCGTGCCCCACGGCAATAGGTTTGCCGCGCAGTTCCGGATTGTCCCTTTGCTCAACAGCCGCAAAGAAGGCATCCATGTCGATGTGTATTATTTTTCGTGTGCTGCCGATAGCCGTCTTTTCCATTCTTCTGCAAATTTACAATAAAAAGCCCACTAAATCCCATGTTTGTTTGATGGGATGTCTTGCGAAATTGTATTTCTTGAGTTCTTTTTGCTTTATTTTTGTTCAAAATGATGTCGGATAGATTAAAAAAAGACCCAAAGTTTTGTGATATATTGAAAATGTGTTAATTTTGCAACCAACAAACACAGGTTATTTATTTTAAAACGTAAAAAGTAGTCCGGCAATAGTTTTGTGACCGATAAAAGAAACGCTTACCTGATTTGTGGTGGCACTAAAAATTGGACACGTATATACAAGGCGCGTATTACACATTATTTAAATATAGGCACAAGCAAAGTAATATTCATCAATTATAGAACTATTTAAAAGAAAGGATTTCACATGAAGAAAATCTTTACTCTATTGTTTGCCGTCATGGCTACGGTTTCAGCCATGGCAGGCGTTTCATTCAAAGTGACGAACCCGATGACGGTTACTGACAACACTCAGACAGAGGTTGTCGTGTTGGAACAGACCGTAGAGCTTTTTCAGAACGAAGACGAGACATGGAGCCTCAAGTTTTATGATTTCCAGTCTTGCAATTATGATCTTGGCGACATCACATTCGACGGCATTGCTGTTGCCGGTCCTGTCTACTACGTGTATTACCTCCAGTGCAACGAAGCGACGGGAGTAGTGACCAACAAGACAAGCCAGTTTTACGGCAAGACCCTCGTTCTGCAGATGACAGGACAGCTGTCGGAGAAGGGCTACGGCTCACAGTCGCTCACGTTTGAGATTTTCTGCGAGGAAGACGAAGACTGCTATTTCCAGGGCTCTTTCTCTCCTGATGAGGGCACGGTAGACGGCATCGTTGTTCCGGCTTATTATAACGCTACATCCAAGTCCGGCTCTTCCCTCACTGGCGAAGGCAACCTCGGCGTTATCAATGAGGAAGACGGTTCTGTTACGTTCTCCATGGACGGTCTGAAGAATGTGAATAGCGGAGAAGAATACTCTACTATTTCGCTCCCGGGACTTGAAATGGGAATGGGTGAAGAAGACGGTGTTTACACGCTGAAGGCAGAGAATGCCACCGCCGTTGACGAAAACGATTCGCCAATCACTGTGAAGAGCCTCGAACTGACACTCGTTTCAAATGCCGGACCCGACGTGCAGACTGCTGACGACGACATGGGCGTTGGCGGCGATGACGACATGGGCTATGGTGGCGACGATGATATGGGTGTAGGCGGTGACGAAATGAGCGAATGGTCAGTTTCCGGAACGCTCGTAATCGTTGATCCTGCTACATCAGAAGAGTTTACCTATGAGATTTCTACTGACGAGTCTATCACCAACTCTATTAGCTCAGTGAAGAGCGGAGCTAACGGTGCGGCAGAATACTTCTCGCTGAACGGCTCCAAGCTGAACGGCGCAATGAAGGGAATCAACATTGTGCGCAAGGATGGCAAGACCGTGAAGTTTGTGGTGAAGTAAGGAGTATAGAGAAGCCCTTTACACAAGTAATGAGTTTAACGAAGAAATATAATTATAATTTATTGTAACGACAAGCTCTGCCTGTTTCATTGATTGGAGAAGGCGGGGCTTGTTTTGTTTTTTAATCAGCTTTTATATGCGAAATGGAATTCTAAGCTTTGCGCTCGTCTCATTGTCGCTCCTGCCCGGAGCGGGCCAGACGGCAAGCGCGCAGCGGTTGCAGTCTGCAAAGAAGGCTACATTCGTTGAAGGCAAGGTGCGTGTCAAGCTGCAGCCCGACATTGCGGCCCGGCTCACCAACGCAGTGTTGCCCTCGGGAATGGCCAAGGCGAAGGCGGCTTACGTGAAGACCGGCTTCACGCCCTTCGACCGTGTGAGCCAGCAGGTGGCAGCCGTGAAGATGACGCGCGTCTTCCCCTATGCAGGCAAGGACGAGGAGCGTCACAAGAAGGAAGGTCTCGACAGGTGGTATGACATCTCCTACACTACGGAGGGCATGACACCGCTGCAAGTGAAGAACCTCTACAAGTCAGTGCCGGGTGTGGAGCATGCACAGCGAGTTGTGCAATATCACATCGACGGCAATCCTACGTACAGGACATTGACGCAGGATGAATTGGCTAAGGTATCTGCGGCCTCGTTCTCGTTGCCGTTCAACGACCCGTTGCTGTCGAGCCAGTGGCACTACTACAATGACGGTTCTCTGACCGGTTCACTTGCAGGTGCGGACATCAATGTCTTTCCTGCGTGGAACAACGGCTTCACCGGTTCCAAGGATGTGGTGGTTGCAATCATCGACGGCGGTTTCCAGATTGACCACCCCGACCTGAAGGACAACCTGTGGATAAACACCGCCGAGCTTAACGGCAAGGCCGGCGTGGACGACGACGGCGACGGATATGTGGACGACATCTACGGATATAACTTCGTGGTGAACTCCGCCAGCATCAACTCCCACCAGCATGGTACGCACGTGGCGGGAACCGTTGGCGCCACCAACAATAACGGCGTCGGCGTATCCGGCGTGGCAGGAGGGTCCGACGGTACGGGCGGCGTTAAGATGATGGTGTGCCAGGTGTTCGACTCCAATGCCAGCGAGTCGGTGGATGCCAACTATGCCGGTGCGCTTGTCTATGCGGCAGACCGCGGTGCAAGCATAGCCCAGTGCTCGTGGGGATCTGCCGAGGCAGACTACGAAGACCAGGCTATTTCGGAGGCCGTGCGCTACTTCACGAAATACGGCGGCGGCGACAAGATGAACGGCGGATTGTGTATCTTCGCCTCGGGCAACACCTCGAGCGAGGGCAATTACTATCCCGGCTGCATGGACGAGGTAGTGGCGGTGGCGGCCTCCACCCCTATGGGAACGGCAGCCACCTATTCTTCCTGCGGAACGTGGGTAGACGTGACCGCCCCCGGAGGCTATTCCGAGGCAGGCGAGAAATACGAGGTACTCAGCACGCTCCCCAACAGTTCTTACGGATATATGGAAGGCACGTCGATGGCTTGTCCTCACGTGTCGGGCGTTGCAGCCCTCATCCTCTCGAAATACGGCAACAAGAATTTCTCGAACGAGACATTGCGCACGCTGCTCACTTCATCGGTGAACCGTCTTTACTACACCGACGAAGAGTATGTGGGCAAATTCGGGTCCGGTGTCATCGACGCTTACAAGGCGTTGCAGGGAAGCGAGACGAGTGTGCCGGGAGCAGTGACCGACCTTACGGTGATTGCTTCCCACAACTACGTGACGCTACAGTGGACTATTCCTGAATCCGATGAGAAATCTGTAGACCATCACGTGGTTTACTATAGCAAGAGTCCGATAACGGCGGAGACCGACCTTTCAACTCTCGACCGCAAGTCGATAGACACCAAATACTACAGTTGCGGCGACCGTATGGAGGAAGAGCTCGACGGACTGGAGGCAATGACGAAATACTATTTCACCATTGTTGCCTATAACAGATGGGGCAAGTCATCCGCCATGTCGCCCGTCGTCGAGGCTACCACCAACGAAGGGCCTACGGCCAAGCTCAGCGCCAGTTCGCTGACCATGGCAGTTGACGCCGCAACATCGCCGACCGCTACGGTGAGATTCCGCGTGCAGAACACCGGAAAGGGAATCCTCAAGTACAGCTTCACCACCGGTACGCAGTCGGCTGTAATGTCGGCAAGCTCTACAGCGGCGCAGCCTGCTCCCGGCCGTATGACACCGTTTGCCGGCAAACTGTCGTCGGAGACAAACAGTGCCGCGTCATACCCGGTAGTGACAGCCGACTATCAGGTGTCCGACTATCCCGACACGCTGCGCTACAGCAAATCGCTGAAGGCGTATATCGGAGAGAACGACACGGAGATGCCCAACGCCATGGCGCAGTATTTCTATGTAGACCCTGCCAAATACCCCAACGGCTTCAACCTTACCGACCTTTATTTCCAAGGACAATACGGCAAGGACCCCGTGCTTGAAATCTATGACGGCACGAAGTCCATCTCTGCTGCAACGCTCCTCACTACGGTTAGCTATACCGACTGGGCATACAACCAGTTCCTGCCGCTTGCGGAGCAGCAGTTCTTCGCTCCGGGCAAGAGCTTCTGGATTGTAGCCAAGTTCCCTGCCGGAGTGCAGCGTCCTCTGGCTGTCGGCACGGCAAATACCGACGGCATACAGAACTACAGCTTCTATAGCTCCGACAACGGCGAGACATGGACGCAGCTCTCAGAGGTTCTCAAAGGTTCAAGCTTCGAGAGCACGGCAGACAAGCTCACGTGGGCGGTTTACGCCGTGAGCAAGAACCCCAACTGGAGTTCCGTCCTCACCACCGACCCTGCGGAGGGCGAGGTGGAAGCCGGAAAGGCGCAGACCGTGAAATTGTCAAATGACGGGCAGTCGCTCGTGAACGGTACATACAAGCTGAAGCTCCACCTCAAGACAAACGAGGCGAAGACCATAGACAGGAGTATCGCCGTGACCATGACAGTGAGCGGCAACAAACCCTCGGTGACAAGCAAGCAGCTCGTCGATTTCGGCAGCCTGCTCGTAGGCCAGGAGTCCACCTACAGCATCGAGATAGCCAACACGGGCTATGGCGCATTCGCCACCAAGAGCGGAAGCTTCTATACCTATAACGGGACGATGGCATGCACGAGCGACCAGTTCAAACTTGACCAGGTGCTCAATTCAATCGCGGCCCGTTCAAGCCGCAACCTCAATGTGACGTTCAAGCCGACCAAGGCAGGCAACTTCAGCGGAACGGTAACGCTGACCGACAAGAACGGGTTGAAACATTCGTTCACCGTGTGCGGTACGGCCATCGACCCGGCAAAGCTGAAAACGGCGCAGACGGACTATAACCTCGGCGACCTTGAAGTCGGGGGAGAGGAGAAGACAGCCGTGATAAGCGTCACCAACGAGGGAAAATACCCGTTGCAGTATGTGTTCCCCAAATTCTCCGAGAAGAATATCGAAGGGACAACGAAGGGCCACCGCTATGGATATACCTACCAGACCAACGTGGACGGAGCTGACGATATCGCCTACGAGAGTGTGCCGGAACTCGACGACGAGGTGGACATCACGTCGCAGTTCGGCGACCTTTCATGGCAGTCGGGCGCAGTGCCCCTTGGCTTCAAGTTCCCGTTCTACGGCAAGGACTATCAGGAGGTGTATATCAACTCCCGCGGTGCCGTGCAGATGGAGCGTTGCCAGACAGTCACCATCGGCGCCTTCGTGCCCGAGCCAAGTTCTGTAAAGGGACTCGGCTATATCTCCGGCTACGCCAACAACGGCTACGGCGGCAATATGGACATGCTGCCCAACTCCAAGGTGAGCTACGGCCACAAGGACGGCAAGTTCTATGTGGTTTACAAGGATGTGCAGGTGCAGGGCATCGACGGTACATACACCACTATGAGTATGCACATGGTGCTCGATGCGCAGGGCAACACCACTATATATTACGATGACTACGACCCCGCGGCGATGCGCGACAGCGGTGTTCTCAACTACATCGGTATCTGCGACATCGAGAGCGCGGACCCGATGACAGTGACCTATTCCGACATGGCCCGCGGCGGTGACACCTTCTACTCCAAGCTCACAAGCGGCAGTGTGGTGAAGATCGTGGCTCCGGGCAAGTCGATGATAACCGGCATCTCCAGTGCCGACGGATATGTGGGCATTGGCGAGACGAAGCAAATCACCCTCACGGCAAAAGCCAACGAGAGTCTGTTTGCCGGAGAGCTGACCAACCATATCATCATGCTCAGCAACGACCCCGAGGCTTCGAGCACCGTGTTCAACGTGACGGCGAACATTACCGGCGACACGTTCGTTGCAGACGCCGTCATAGACTCTGCCAAGATTGATTTCGGCAAGGTGTTCAGAACCTCCGACCAGCACCGCACGATGCGCGTGCTCAACAACGGGACAAAGCCCGTGGAGGTAAGTTCCATATCACTGAAGAACGGTTCTGTCACCATCGCCGACGATATCAAGGCGGGCTTCACCGTCAAGCCCAACGAGAGCAAGGATGTGCGTGTGGTACTGCCGACCGAGACGAGCGGCACGGTGAGCGACGTGATAACGGTTGCCTACTCCGACGCAACAACGGCGGAAGTGCCCGTGACTGCTGAGGTCATTGGCGTGCCGGTAGCTGCCGTGAAACCCGGCGAGGCATTCTTCACCACACCATACGGCGAAGACGTGCCGGCATCGTTCACCGTTGCAAACAACGGCGACGAGCCTATGACCGCCAGCACGAAGTCCGACTTCTGGTATGCCTTGTCAAATCCCGTGGACGACAGCCAGTCTACCGTAAGGTACACATACAGGACAAGCCAGGATTATCAGGAAGTGAAATACAGTTGGGAGGACATCCTCAGCGACTACGACGAGCATTGCAACCTGTCGTATTATTACAACAAGACGGACTACAAGGAGGTGAACCTGCCGTTTGAATTCCCGTTCTACGGCAAGAAATACACCAAGATGTATCTCTACGACAGCGGTTTCATACAGTTCACCGCTCCGAAGGAAGACTACAAGATGTTCCCCGAACCGCCGGTGACATTGCCCGACGGCGATACCTTCTACCGCAATATCATAGCACCTCTGTGGGGCAACCACACTATGAACACGGGAACGGTGGACGGCGTGTACTACAAGAAATACGACGACCGCGCCGTAGTGACGTTCAAGAATTACGGCAACTCCGTGATGTCCGGTTTCAACTTCCAGTGCATCCTCTACAAGGACGGGTCATACAAGTTCATGTATCAGCTTGACGACGGCGGAATGCTCAACGGTATCTATGGTCTTGCCGGTGCGCAGGACGAGAATGCCAAGAGGGGCTTCGTAGTCCCGAGCATGTATATCAACCCCGGAACGGCTGTAGAGGTGAGCCCCGAGTTTGACTACGTTATCGCTCCGGGCAGCAGCGTGGACCTCGGTGTCGTGCTAAAGGCTGACAAGCTCGCCGGTACATACGAGAACAACCTCACGCTGACGACCAACGACCCGAGGAAGACGGAAATCAACATTCCTGTGACGCTTACCGTGACAGGGGATGCCGTGCCTGTGATTCCCGAAAAACTCTCGGTGAAGCAGGTCTACGACAACGAGTACATGATGCCGGCGCAGATAGACTTCACCGTTTCCAACAACGGTCACAAGGCGTTTACGATAACGAATATCTCGTCAGACCTTCTGGAGATGGACGACAGCTATTCGTACAACGCCCAGCTCATGGTCTATACCGCCGGAAGCGACAGCGACGACCCGAACCCCGGACCGCTGTCGGCAGACGACAGCAGCTATTCATGGAATACCTACTGGCCCGGACAGGGCGAACTGATTGTCGTGGGCGACGAACCCGTTAAGATGAGGCTTCTGTATCTCAACGTGGCATCGCCCGTAACGGTGAACGACAAGCTAACGTTCGATATCGAGGGACTTGCTTCCCGCACCGCCGACGTAAGCATTGCCATCACCGACGCTCCCAAGATGACCTTCAGCAACGACTCTATAATTATAGAAAATGTGGACAGGGATTTCACGGGAAGCAAGACGGTGACGATTGCCAACAACGGCAAGTACCAGCTCGACTATACCCTCACGCTTGACCCCGCAGGCAACGACGTGTCGGCAGACGACGAACTGGGCGGCGATGACTGGGGCATTGGCGGACTTTCAGCCAATGTGATAAGCAGCAAGACGTTCGCCGAAAGCGATACGCTGAAGAGTCTGTTCAAGGCGCATTTTGCAGATATGGCCGGTGCGGAGGCGATGAAGAAGATGGCAAAGGCGATGAAGAAGATGGCGAAGGTGCGTGAGGCAGATGCCTACATCTGGGACGACCCGATAGCAGGCGACTCGAAGACACCCGATGCGCCGGAGCACACCAATGCGCTGTACCACCCTGTGATGCAACCCGTGGCAAACGCCAAGGTTGCCGTTATGGGAGTAGGTTCGGAGAATCTCGACGAGAATTTCTACGCCGCGACACGCTACACCGCTCCTGCCGAAGGCTTCAACCTGTCGCACGTGTTCTTCGTGGGCACCGTGGGACCGCTTCAGAACGTGGACATAGAGGGCAGCGTTGTGCTCGGCGACAATGTGGCTGCAACGAAGAATGTTGTCGCTTCCGGCAAGCTGCGCATCGAGAGCGACGAGACTTCGAGCGACGGCAACTACTACGGCACGCCGCGCACGCTCAAATTCGACAATCCCGTGTATATCAACCCGGGCGAGTCGTTCTACATCGTGCTCAAATACCCGGCAGGCTATATGGGCAACGCCCTCATGGTGTCGAAAGACGGCGACCTCGTGGACAACCGCTACATGGCATATCTCGAGGATATGGGCGGATGGATTGACATCGAGAGCGCAATCAACTCTTCCTACGGCTACGGGGCGTTCGGATATTTCATGACCGCCCTTGAGGAACAGCCCGGCAAACCGTGGATACAGCTCTCTGCCGATACCAAGACGGAGAATAGCATCGCCGTGGGAGAGACGGCAGACATGAAGATTGACCTTAACGCCGCTTCGGCATACTACGACCATGGCAACAAGGCCACAATCGTGGTGAGGTCAAACGACCCGTCAAAGCGCGTCTACAACTATCATGTGTACCTGAACCGCAACGGCGCTCCCATCGTTACCGCTCCCAAGAGCACCACTACCGTGGCGCAGGGCGGCACTGCCACGGTGAAACTCAAGGTGGCAGACCTCGACGGCGACGCCTTCACCGTGAGCGTTTCCGACGATGCCAATGTGGCGAGTGTGGAGAGCGTAGCCAACGGCGACGGCTCACAGGACGGCGTTACGTTCGACAATGATGTGGTGAGTGTCGAGGCAGGCAAGTCGCTGACGCTTGGCGTGAAGCTGGCTCCTGACTTCAGTGTTCCGGCAGGACTTTCCACCTTCAAGGTGGTTGCCACCGACGCGAACGGCAATGCCTCCGAGACCGACGTTACGTACAGCGTTGAGGCTACCAACCGCGGACCTGTTTACATCGGGGCCGACGAGTATGCACTTGGCGTTGGCGCATTGTCTACGGAATACGCATGGACATCGTTGTTCACAGACCCCGAAGGTGATGAAATGACGTACAACGTGTATGTGATGAACCCCGAGGCGGCAACGGTCTACAAGTCTGACAACGGCTTCGTGATAGCAGCCAAGAAGGTTTCTGAAACAGAACTCGTTCTCGCCGCCACCGACAGCAACGGCGCGACGACCACGGTGAAGAAACCTTTCAAGGTGACGTCAGCCACGGCGATAGGCGGCACTGCCGTCGACAGCGGTGTAATGACTGTCGATGCCGACGGTTCCAAGGTGTCGGTGACTGTAGGCGAATACATGTCTGATGCCACCTTCTATCTGTTTGACACTACAGGAAAGCAGATTGACAAGCTTGCCGCAGGCAATGTTTCGGCAGGCCAGACAGTGACATTCGCTTCATGCAATCTGCCGCAGGGTGTCTATACCGTTCTCGTGAGCGGCAATGGCAAGACGCAGGCTGTGAAGTTTGCAGTAAAGTAAGCATGATAGTTTAAGGGCGGCAATTCATAGCCCCACCCTTGAATCTCTTCTAATAATACGCTCCGTTGTCCCGACTGGGATGGCGGGGCGTATTATGTTTTCCATTGTCCCATGTTGCGTACATTGCCGGAAAATTGTCTCTATTGTCTACATTGTCTCTATTGTCGTAAAAAAATCAGTGAAACACTTGTTGTATGTCCTTTGTGCAATGTTTGAAAAGTGTTCCAAATGTCGCATTTTGCCGATGTAGGACTTGCTGAAATCCTAACCGAATTCTGCCGTTCTTTTAGGGTAAATGTAAAATGTTGATAATCAATGTAATAGATATATTCTAAAAACCGATACCCCAAAACCTCGGCGAAAACGATAGCTTTTCGGGGAGCAAAGCTATCGTTTCCTCCGGGCAAAGCTATCGTTTCCTCCCCGAAAAGCACTGCTCCTTAAAAACAGGGCAAAAACAAAAGTGTTCTAAATGTCTTATTTGTAAAACATTTTGCAAGTGTGCTCCAAACGCCTATACCTATTATATTTTCTGTGTGCATACTATTGTATTTCCAACTGCAAAGCACGCGTTTGCCAAGCTTGCATCGTACGATGCACAATCTCTTATCGTACGATGCACGGTCTCATATCGTACGATGTACGACCTTACATCGTACGGTGTAAGGTTGGCAAAGCATGCACTCGCTTGATTACGCCGACACAAGACCGCCGAAATTACCGATATGTGCAAGCGTTGGATAAATTGTTATTATCCAACAATTTGCGTTTTTTCAAAAATTATAAGTCTGCTGAATTTAGGGTATAAAGATTTTTTTTTGTAATTTAGCGGCGAATTTACATAATATGCAACGGCGTTTGGAGTTGGCTTGCCGAAATCCCTGCGACCGTGACAAATACCAGAAGACAATGAAAAAATCAAAAATATTCTTCGCCGCAATGCTTCTTTCCTGTTCTGCTGCGGCGAACGCCGCGACGAAGAACATCAAAGTTAGCCTGTCCAATCCGCTGAACGTGAAGCGTGCGGATGTGCCTGTGGTTATCTCGCTCAAGGATGTGCCTTTCAACGTCGTTGATGCCGTGGTGACTGCCGACGGCAAGGAGATACCGTCGCAGATAGACGACCTGGATATGGATTTGCGTAACGACGAACTCGCTTTCGTTACGGACATGGATGCGAAACAAAAGAAGACCCTCTCCGTGACGCTTTATTCCGAGAAGCAGGCGGACCGCAATTATCCGCGCCGCACCTACGGCGATTTGATAGTGAGGGATTCCAAGACAAAGAAGAAGAACAAGTTCCCGGGATATATTCATTCCCTTTCAGCTCCCGAAGGCGTGGACGTTTTCCACATGGTTCATCACCACGGGGCGGACTTCGAGTCGGAGCTTGCCGCCTACAGGGTTTATTTTGACGAGAGGCAGACCTACGACCTGTACGGTAAATACAAGAAACAGTTGGAGCTGGAGACAAGCCAGTTCTATCCCGACGACGACCAGCTCGCAGCGGGCTACGGCGACGATGTGCTGTGGGCAGGGAAGACGGTAGGTCTTGGCGCGCTCCGCGGATGGGACGGCAGCAAGACGACGATGGTAAGTCCGGTGAAATCCCGCGGGCAGCGTATGGTGGCGAGCGGACCTGTACGCACAATCGTTGAACTTACCGACAAAGGGTGGCAGCTTGCCGGCAATACGTTCAACCTGCGCCAGAACGTGATTATCTATGCCGGCCACCGCGACTGCGAGGTGCAGGTGTTTCAAGACACCCCCAACGTGGCACCTGAATACGCCACGGGAGTGATAAACCTCAACGACAAGGCGTTCTCCGACCACAAGGGACTTGTCGGCGTGTGGGGCGGCAACTGGCCAAACGGCGCCAAGGACTCCATTGCCGGGAAACCGAAGATTGTAATAGGTCTTGCCGTGAGCGTGCCGGAAAAATATGTCGTGAGCGAACCAACGACAGAGAAAGAGCATCTGCTTTATGTGTTGGGAGCTAAGGGTGGCGACCATCTGTCGTACAACATGGCGTTCACCTGCGACAAGGAAACGTTCGGTTTCAAGGACAGCAAGGAATGGTTCGCGTGGATGAAGCAGTGGAAGAAGGAACTCGATGTTCCGGTAGTGGTTACAGTCACTGAATGAGAAGCGGAATATATCTTCGTCGGAAAAGTTCAGGCGACATCAATATAAAAACAGTTATAGACAACATTAAAATAGGTAAGAGATGAAAGAATTTTTCAAGTATGTCGGTGCGACGGTAGTGGGAATTATCCTGTGTTTCGTCGTAGCCGGATTTTTTGCTGTTGTGAGCATTGTCGGCATGGTGGCTTCGAGCAGTTCCACAAAGGATGTGTCCGACAACAGTGTGTTTGTAATCAAACTCGACGGTCCGCTGGCCGAAAGGAACGAAGAGACCGTTTTCACCAAGATAATGGGACAGGGCGGCGTAGGCACGATAGGTCTCGACGACCTGCTCAGTGGTATTGAGAAGGCGAAGAACAATGACAAGATTAAGGGTATCTACATAGAGGCAGGAGCCTTTGCCCCCGATTCCTACGCCTCGTTGCAGGAAGTGAGGAAGGCGTTGCTCGACTTCAAGAAAAGCGGGAAGTGGATTGTGGCTTACAGCGACCTCTACAGCCAGGCTACATACTACCTCGCTTCGGTGGCAGACAAAATCTACCTTAATCCCAGCGGACAGCTCGACTGGCACGGTCTTGCCTCAGAGACAATGTTCCTGAAGGATGCGATGGCCAAGTTCGGCGTGAAGATGCAGGTGGTAAAGGTGGGCGCCTACAAGAGTGCCACCGAAATGTATACCGGCGACAAGATGAGCGACGCCAACCGCGAACAGGTAACGGCCTTCGTGAGCGGCATCTGGAACACCGTATGCACCGACGTGGCAGCAAGCCGCAAGCTTACGGTGAAGCAGCTTAACGACTATGCGGACAATTTCATTACGCTTGCCGATCCAAAGGATTACGTGAAGATGAAACTCGTGGACAAGCTGGCATATACCGACCAGATGAAGGACGAGGTGAAGAAACTCCTTGGCATTGACGCCGACGATGATATCAATACGGTAGGCATCGACGGCATGAAAGCTTTGCCCGACGTGAAGGAGGACGGGGATGAGATTGCCGTGTACTACGCCTACGGCGACATCGTGGACGGTGTGGCAGGCGGTCTGATGGACAAGAAGGAGGCTGTCATCGACGGCACCAAGGTAAGCGAGGATTTCAAGAAACTTGCTGAAGACGATGACGTGAAGGCTGTTGTCGTGCGCGTCAATTCTGGCGGCGGTAGCGCTTATGCCTCAGAGCAGATATGGAGAGCCTTGCAGATACTCAAGGCAAAGAAGCCTGTTGTGGTTTCAATGGGCGGTATGGCCGCTTCGGGAGGCTATTACATGAGCTGCGCCGCAAACTGGATTGTGGCAGACCCGACAACGCTCACCGGCAGTATCGGTATCTTCGGTATGTTCCCCGACGCCAGCGGACTCATCACCGAAAAACTCGGTGTCAAGTTCGACCATGTGTCTACCAACAAATACAGTAACTTCGGCACTTCTGCCCGTCCGTTCTCCGAAGAGGAACTGAACATCCTCGGTGCATATATCGGCCGTGGCTACAAGCTCTTCCGTCAGCGCGTGGCAGACGGCAGGCACATGACAACAGACCAGGTGGAGAAGATTGCCCAGGGCCATGTATGGCTCGGTGCCGACGCTCTCAAGATAAAGCTTGTTGACCAGCTCGGCGGTCTCGACGATGCCATTGCCAAGGCAGCCCAGCTCGCAAGACTGGACGAGAGCCACGTTAAAGCATATCCGGCCAAGGCAGACTGGAAAGACCAGCTGCTGGCGGAGGCAAGCGGTTCAAGTTATCTCGATTCGCACTTGCGTGCTGTCATGGGCGAGTATTACTCCACGTTCATGCTCATGAAGAACATCGACAAGCACTCTGCCATACAGGCACGCTTGCCGTATGTGATAAAGCTGAAGTAAACTGACCGTCGTTTCATTCTTTGTCAGCGCATGGAAGGGGATTTCATAAAGATAAACGAATGGCTGCTGCCGTTGAGCTGGCTTTACGGGCTTGGCGTGAGGGTCCGCAACCAGATGTTCGAGCTTGGCGTGCTCAAAAGCCGCAGTTTTGACGTGCCGGTCATTTCTGTGGGAAACATCACCGTGGGTGGGTCTGGCAAGACCCCCCACGTGGAGTTCCTCATCGAGACGCTGCGCGACAAGATGAAGGTGGCGGTTCTCAGCCGCGGCTACAAGCGCAAGAGCCGCGGGTTTGTGCTTTCGGACAAGGATACCACCATGAGCGAGATCGGCGACGAGCCGTTTCAGATGAAGAGGAAATACCCCGATATCTATGTGGCGGTGGACAAGAACCGCTGCCGCGGTATAGAGCGGATAACGGAGGGGGAGGAAACGGGCGATACCGATGTGGTGTTGCTCGACGACGCTTTTCAGCACCGCTACGTGAAGCCCGGGATAAATATACTCCTCGTGGACTACCATCGCCTGATAATGTATGACAAGCTGTTGCCGGCGGGAAGGCTCAGGGAACCGCGCAGCGGCAAGGCAAGGGCGGACATCGTGATAGTGACGAAATGCCCGCGCGACTTGAAGCCGATGGAGTTCAGGGTCATTACCAAGACGATGAACCTCTTCCCGTATCAGAAGCTGTATTTCACAACGCTGAAATACGGCAGTCTGAAACCTGTCTACAGCACGGAGGACAGGTCGCTCACGTCGATTACCGCCGATACGAGGGTGCTCCTCCTCACGGGGATTGCATCGCCACTGCAGATGATGATGGACCTGAAGCCGTACACGGAACATATCACTCCCCTCACCTTTGCCGACCACCATCAGTACAAGGCATCGGACATAGCACGTATAAATAGGGCGTTTGCCGATATGGAGGGCAGTGACAGGATAGTGGTGACAACGGAAAAGGACAACGCCCGCCTCTTTGGCATGGAGGGACTCAGCGACGAGGTGCGCCGGAATTTGTATGTACTGCCTGTTGCCGTGGAGTTCATGCTCGGGCAAGAGGAGGAATTTAAAGATAATATTATTGACTATGTACGAAAAAATTCAAGAAACAGCATCCTGGCTAAAGCAAAGGATGAACACAAGTCCGACAACAGCGATAATCCTGGGAACAGGTCTCGGACAATTAGCTTCAGAAATAACTGACAGCTACGAGTTCTCATACAAGGACATCCCCAACTTCCCCGTTTCCACCGTGGAGGGTCACGCCGGAAAGCTCATCTTCGGCAAGCTCGGCGGCGTGGACATCATGGCGATGGAGGGGCGTTTCCATTACTACGAGGGCTACAGCATGAAAGAGGTGACGTTCCCCATCCGCGTGATGTATGAACTGGACATCAAGACTCTCTTCGTGTCCAATGCCTCGGGAGGCATGAATCCTGACTTCAAGATTGGCGACTTGATGATTATCACAGACCACATCAATTTCTTCCCCGAGCATCCGCTGAGAGGGAAGAATTTCCCCACGGGCCCGCGTTTCCCCGACATGCACGAGACTTACGACAAGGCTCTCATCGCCGAGGCTGACGCCATCGCCAAGGAGAAGGGCATACGGGTGGTACACGGCGTGTATGTGGGAGTGCAGGGACCGACATTCGAAACGCCTGCCGAATACAAGATGTACCACCGTTTGGGGGGCGACGCCGTGGGCATGAGCACCGTTCCCGAGGTTATCGTGGCCCATCATTGCGGTATAAAGACATTCGGCGTGAGCATAATCACCGACCTCGGTTTGGAGGATACACCGGTGGAGGTGAGCCATGAGGAAGTGCAGGTGGCAGCCAACAACGCCCAGCCGCTCATGACGGAGATTATGCGCGAGATGATACGCAGGGCGTAAGTGGTGCGTAGATGGAATTGCCGGAGCAAAATGACTTGCGGCGAAGAAATGGAGTGGGGAGGACTGGCGTTGCCGGTCTTCTCCACTCATATACATTATATATAATATATAAGGAATGACCGAAATATCAAAACTTGGCGAGTTCGGACTTATCCGCCGCCTTACAGACGACATTAAAGTCAAGAACACCTCCACGGTGAAGGGCGTGGGCGACGACTGCGCAGTGATGAGCTATCCCGACAGCGAGGTGCTCGTTACCACCGACATGCTTATGGAGGGTGTGCATTTCGACCTTACCTACATAGACTTGCAGCATCTGGGTTACAAGTCGGCGATGGTAAACATCAGCGACATCTTCGCTATGGGAGGCATGCCGCGGCAGATGACCGTGAGCCTGGCTATCAGCAAACGCTTCTCGGTGGAAGACATCGAGATGTTCTACAGCGGCTTGCGTATGGCGTGCGACAAATGGAACGTGGATGTTGTCGGTGGCGACACCACCTCGTCGTACACCGGACTGGCAATCAGCATAACATGTATCGGCGAGGCAAGGAAAGAGGACATCATATACCGTGGCGGCGCACAGGACACCGACCTTATCTGCGTGTCGGGCGACCTCGGCGCGGCATATATGGGACTGCAACTTCTCGAAAGGGAGAAGAGCGTGTACTACCAGCAGGTGGAAGAGGCGAAGAAGAAAAACGACCGCAAGGCGCTTGGGGAACTCACCAATTTCCAACCCGATTTCGCAGGGAAGGAATATCTGCTGCAGAGGCAGCTCAAGCCCGAGGCGCGCGGTGACATATTGCAGAAACTGCGCGCGATGAATATCCGTCCCACGGCGATGATGGATGTCAGCGACGGGCTGAGCAGCGAACTCTTGCACATCTGCAAACAGAGCGGATGCGGATGCCGCGTGTATGAGAAGAACTTACCGATAGACTACCAGACGGCCGTAATGGCAGAAGAGATGAACATGAATGTCACCACGTGTGCCCTTAACGGCGGGGAGGACTATGAACTGCTCTTCACTGTACCCATCGGCGACCACGGGAAGATCGAGCAGATGGATGATGTGAAACTTATCGGGCACATCACCAAGCAGGAACTTGGCAACATGCTCGTGACAAGGGACGGAAACGAGTTTGAACTGAAAGCACAGGGGTGGAACCCATTGACATAAGTTTTTGAAGGAATTTATATACCGCACCTAAAAATGGTACATTCAAGCAGAACAGAAAAAGAAAAGAAGATTATCAGGAAACTCGACCTGCTCCTGCGCACCGGGGCATTGCTCATGGACAGCGGCGCCGATACGAGCCGTATACACAGAAACCTTCTGCGCACTGCCGCCTATCTCGGACTGCCGAAAGAGAACCTCCATATCCATGTGGACTACAATATGCTGCAGGTGAACCTTAGCGACGAGGAACATTCGCTGACAAAGTTCCGCCGCTGCGAAAAACACGGTATCAACATGACGGCGATTTCCGCAGTCAGCAAATTGTCGTGGAGGGCTATAAAAAACGACTATTCGCTCGACGAGTATGAGGAGGAACTCGAAAAGATAATTGCCAGGCCGCGCAACTATACGCCTGCACAAGTGGCAGTGGGGGCGGGGTTTGCCTGCGGAGGCTTCTGCATACAGTTCGGCTGCGACTGGACGGCTTTCTTCTACGCTTCCATAGCGGCGATGATTGGCTTGAGACTGCGCGACTGGCTCAACCACGGGAAGATTACCAATACTTACGTGAATATCGGCATCGCGGCT
Organism: Oscillibacter sp. MSJ-31; assembly: GCA_963629785.1. GTDB lineage: Bacteria > Bacteroidota > Bacteroidia > Bacteroidales > Bacteroidaceae > Prevotella. The sequence goes on from CAVGJZ010000001.1 coordinate 40,285, forward strand.
TTTGTCTCCACCATGATAGCTTGGCTGTCGGCATTCCTGTCGCTTTCGCCGACTGTCTTGGGCATGATGCCGGAGTGGCTCGCGCAGTTGCTGCATTCCGACACGCCGTGGCATCCGCTTATGGCATGCGCCCTGTTTATCGTGCCGGGCGTGCCGCTCATCAATTTCGTGTCGGACATGATAGACAACCATATCGAGGTCGGCCTTAACCGCGCCATCAACACCTTGCTCATGGTTACGGCAATGTCGTTCGGTATTGCCTTCGCCATAAAGGTGTGCGGTGTCGACAATTTCGTGAAAGACCTGAGCATGACACCCCACAACACGTATATCAGCTATTCCATAGCGGCGGCAATTTCCGCCATGGGCTTCTCCATGATATTCAACATCCCCCGGCGGTTGCTTTGGGTTGTGGCGTTGGGAGGCGTTATCGCCGTCTGCACGAGGAATTTCGTGAACCTCGGTGCCAGCAATCATAATGTGGGACTTGACCAGGGGCCTATCATGGCGGCTTTCGTGGGGTCGCTCCTTATCGGCATACTCTGCGTCAAGTTTGTCCATGTGTTCCATACGCCCCACCACTGTCTCGCCATACCCAGCGTTATCCCGATGGTGCCCGGCGTGCTGATGTATAGGGCACTCTTTGCGTTGATAGAGATGCAGGGCGTGGTGGGCGAGCTGACCGAGGCGTTCTCCAATGCGGTGAAGGCTTCGCTCATCATCCTTTGCATAGCGATAGGCGTGGCGATACCAAATATCTACGCGCGCCGCTGGCTGAGCCCCAGACGTGCTGACAAACTGAACCGCCTGATTGACAAGCGCACCGAAACGCGCATACTCAAAGGACTCGACGTGGATTAGGCTTTTGGCTTTCCGTTAAACGGGTATTCATTTTTCGCTTGCTTTGCCTGCAAAAGAATCTCTTTATTCCTTTGCAGACAAAGCATTTCTTTTTTTTGTGTCTTTCTCTTCTACTTTGTAATTATGTAATTTACACCTGAATTATATAATTTTAAACATTCGGCGGTTAAATGCAGGTTCTTGTTTGCCTTTTTTAGCTAAACCTTTGCTGGTTGTAATAAAAATTAGTAATTTTGCAGCGTTAAATTCGGGAATTATTTGTAATGAAGAAAATATTAGCTGTCCTTCTTGTGTTCTCTGCGCTTGCTCTCCAGTCGTGTGAGTTCAAGCTGAAGCCCTTTGATATAACGGAGGGTGAGCCGCAGGGCGTGGAGGTGTGCAGATACGACCGCTTGGAGAGCCAGTATCTCACAACGAGCGATTTTTCGGCCCTTCAGCAGATGAATACCGATTATCCTATCGAGACGCGCACGCTGATAGAAGATATTCTCAAGCTTGGCGAAGTGGACGACCCGTCTATAAACAGCAAGTTCCTTTCATTCTATCAAGACTCCGTGCTGCAGGTGCTTATTTCCGATGCTGAGTCGCAATATGCCAACGTGGACGATATTACGAAGAGCTTCAATACTGCTTTCCAGCGTCTGAAGAAGATTCTCCCCGATGTTGCCATACCTAAGATATATATGCAGATAGGTGCTTTGGACCAGAGCATCATTATCGGTAACGGCACCATAGGCATTTCCATCGACAAGTATCTGGGCGAGAACTACCCGTTGTATAAAAAGTATTACCCCTTGTCGCAGCGCAGGTCTATGAACCGTTGCAACATTGTGCCGGACGCAATGTGTTTCTATATCATGAGTCTTTATCCGATGCACGATTTTGAAAAGCGTCCCCAACGGGAACGCGACCTGCATGTGGGCAAGATAATGTGGCTTTGCAACAAAATTCTTGGTTGTCGTTGTTTCAGTACCAAGTATGTTGATGCCGTTGACAAGTATGTGCGTTGTCACCCCTCTGTGGACGTGGGGGCAATGGTGCGCAGCGATGACTACGGCTGTTTCAAGTAAGGTGTGGCGGTCTTGTCGCCTTGAAAAATATTGTTGCGTTCAAGGTAGTTCTTCAGCTTGTCGGTAAACTCATGGTTTTTCAGCCCCCAGTCTGGTGCTATGCGCAAGTTTTTGGGTGACTGCGACACGAAGCGTTCTATCACGATGTCACCGCGAAGGTGGCGGATATACTCCGCGACGGTTTGTATGTATTCTTCCGCCGAAAATACGCTGAAGGGTTTTTCAGTGTATTCCTGCGCCAGCCGTGTGTCTTTTATTATCTGCAGCTGGTGTATTTTCAGTATGTCGGTTTTCGTGGCGGATATTTTCTCGGCCTGTGCGATAATGTCTTCGGGTGACTCGCCGGGCAGTCCCACAATGACGTGTGCCCCTGTTGTTATCCCCCTTGCGGCAGTCCTTTCTATCGCGTCGGCGGAACATCCGAAATTGTGTCCGCGGTTGATGCGTTGCAGTGTTGCGTCGTTGGTGCTTTCCACTCCGTATTCCACGGTTAGGAACGTTTGACGGTTCAGTCCCTCCAGATAGTCAAGCACCTCGTCGTTTATGCAGTCGGGGCGTGTTCCGATTACCAGTCCGGCTACATCCTTGCATGACAGTGCCTCTTCGTAGCGTCTTTTTAGTGTGTCGATGGGGGCGTAGGTGTTGCTGAAGGCTTGAAAGTAGACCAGGTATTTCATTTCGGGGTATTTGCGTGAGAAAAACTCTTTCCCTGCTTCAATCTGTTCGGTTATCGTTCTGTCGCGGTTGCTGTATGACGGGTTGAATGACCTGTTGTCGCAGAATGAACACCCGCCGCGGCCTGCTTTCCCGTCGCGGTTAGGGCAGGAGAAGCCGGCATCGACGGATATTTTCTGAACTCTGTATGGGATTCTCTCTCTTATCCACGAGCTGAATGAATTGTATCGCTTCATGTTATCTATAGGTGGGTTTATAAATCGCTTGTGTGATGTCTTGCGGGCGGATGCAAAGGTAATTAATAACTTTTAAAATAAGTGCTGTTCGCCGGTATAAAGAAAAATGTTACCTTTGTAGGTAATTTATCCGAAAGCCTTTTCTAAACGGCGACGTTTTTTTATATTGCAAACAAATGATACGTATGAAAAAGATATTACTTATGTGCGCTGCATTGTTGTTGAGCGTTTCTGGTGTGCTGGCTGGCAACCCGCTCTCGCTGAAAGATATAACATCCGGAAAATATGCCCCTAAGGGGCTGGGTAGCGTCACTCCTCTGGGTGACGAGGAGAGTTATGCACAGGTGAGCAGGGACGGCAAGCAAGTGGTGAAACTTTCTTTCCGCACCGGTAAGCAGACTGGCGTGTTGTTCGACGTGAACAATACTGTGGGTGAGAAGATTGACTCCTTCGACGACTATATCCTCAGTCCCGACGAGACGAAGATGCTGGTGCAGACAAAGACGGAAAAGATATACCGCAGGTCGTTCACGGCGGTGTACTACATATATAATATAGCTAGCCGCAAGCTTGAGAAACTCTCCGACTACGGTCCGCAGCAAGTGCCGGTGTGGTCGCCCGACAGCAAGCAGGTGGCTTTTGTGAGGGACAACAACATCTATCTCGTCAAGTTGCTTTATGGCAATGCGGAAAGTCAGGTGACCAAGGACGGAAAGCGCAACGAGGTAATCAACGGTGTGCCGGACTGGGTCAACGAAGAAGAGTTTGCGTTCAACACCGCCCTCGCCTTCAACGCCGACGGGACGATGGTGTGCTGGATAAAGTATGACGAGAAGGACGTGCAGCAGTATTCCCTCCAGATGTATAAGGGAATGAAGCCGGAAAACACGCAGTATGCCGAATACCCCGGGTTATACACCTACAAATACCCCAAGGCAGGGCAGAAGAACTCCGTTGTGTCTGTATATAGTTACGACATACAGTCGCACCAGACGCGCAGGCTTCAGGTGCCGGTGGAGAGCGACGGCTATGTGCCGCGGCTATTCTCCACGACGGACGCGCAGAAGATGATAGTATTGACAAGCAACCGCCATCAGGACGAACTCGGCATTTACGCCGTAAATCCTAGGAGTACCGTGGCGCAGTTGCTTATTAAGGAGAAGAACAACAAATATGTGCCGGGAGAAGTTATCGACAACATAAAGATAACCTCGCAACATATCCTTTTGTCCAGTGACAGGGACGGTTATATGCAGCTCTACCTGTATACTCTCAACGGAAATCTGCAGAAGAAAATCACAAACGGCAAATTCGACGTGACCGACGTTTATGGTTATGACGAGGCTACGGGTGCGACCTACTATCAGGCGGCAGGGCGAGACCCGATGAACCGTGAGGTGTATGTCACAGGCAAGAACGGAAAGACCGAAAACCTTACGCCACGCGAGGGGTGGAATTCTGCTACCTTCGGCAAGGGCTTCAAGTATTTTGTAAACTGTTGGAGCGACAGTTCTACGCCGTTCGAATATACCCTGCGCACCAACGGCGGCAAGCAGACGGCTGTGGTTACCGACAACGCCGAACTGAAGACGCAGCTCAAAACCCTTAATCTTCCCAAGAAGGAATACTTCTCTTTCACCACTTCGGAGGGAGTGACGCTCAACGGCGTGATGGTGAAGCCGCACGATTTTGATGCAAGCAAGAAATATCCCGTCATCATGTGGCAGTATAGCGGCCCCGGCAGTCAGCAGGTTGTGAACTCATGGCGTGTAGGCTCAATGGGACAGGGATGTCTCTACGACAATTATTTGGCAGAGAGGGGATTTATTGTTGTTTGCGTGGACGGCCGCGGCACTGGCGGCAGAGGTGCCGACTTTATGAAATGCACATACCTGAAACTAGGCGACCTGGAGTCAAAAGACCAGGTGGAGGCCGCCATCTATCTGGGCAGTCTGCCTTATGTTGACAAAGACAACATCGGAATATGGGGATGGAGCTACGGTGGCTTCAACACGCTGATGAGTATGAGCGAAGGGCGCGGAGTATTCAAGGCCGGAGTGGCTGTTGCGCCGCCAACCGACTGGCGTTTCTATGATACCATATATACCGAGCGCTTTATGCGTACGCCTAATGAAAACCCTTCCGGTTACGACATCAACCCGATACAGCGTGCAGGGAAACTCCACGGAAGTCTGCTAATCTGCCACGGCCTTGCCGATGACAACGTGCATCCGCAGAACACATTTGAATATACCGAGGCACTGGTGCAGGCCGACAAGGATTTCCGCATGAATGTTTATACAAACAGGAATCACAGCATTTACGGCGGCAACACACGCAACCATTTGCTCAGGCAGATAGCGGATTTCTTCGTTGACAAACTGAAATAGTGGAAAAAAAAACAAATATAGCCCTCGTGTACTGCTTTTATAAATAAATCTTATTATATTTGCAAAATAAACGAAAAACAAGCGAAGATGGAATTTACAGCGAAGCAGATAGCTGAGTTTATAAAGGGACGCGTGGAAGGAAACGAGAACGCGACTATAAATACTTTTGCAAAGATTGAAGAGGGAAAGAAAGGTGCTATATCCTTTCTTTCAAATCCCAAATATACACATTATATATATGATACCGAGGCAAGCGTAGTAATCGTTAATGACGACCTTGTTCTCGAACACCCAGTGGACACCACCCTCATAAGGGTGAAGAACGCATACGAGGCAGTGGCGCAGTTGCTGCAACTCTACGAGTCTATGAAGCCCAAGAAGGCGGGCGTAAGTCCGCTGGCGAGCATTGCGGCTTCGGCTAAGGTGGCGGAGGACTGCTATGTTGGTCCTTTCGCCTGTATAGGAGAGAACGCAGAGGTGGACGAGGGCTGTCAGATTTACCCTCATGTCACTGTGGGCGACGGTGCCAAGGTGGGCAAGGACTGTTTGCTATATCCGAACGTGACCGTTTACCACGGCTGCAAGATTGGCAACAACGTGACGATACACTCTGGTGCTGTGATAGGAGCCGACGGATTCGGTTTTGCTCCCAATGCTGAGGGTTACGACAAGATACCGCAGATAGGCATCGTGACGATAGAGGACAATGTGGAGATAGGAGCCAACACTTGTGTGGACCGCTCCACGATGGGCAGTACCTACGTGAGAAAGGGCGTGAAGCTTGACAACCTCGTGCAGATAGCCCACAATACCGATATTGGCGAAAACACCGTAATGTCGTCGCAGGTGGGCATTGCCGGTTCTACAAAGGTTGGCTCCTGGTGTATGTTCGGCGGACAGGTGGGTCTTGCCGGCCATATCACGATAGGCGACAGGGTGTTCCTTGGGGCACAGTCGGGTGTACCGGGCAATATAAAGGGCGGCCAGACTCTTATCGGTACGCCGCCGATGGAACCCAAGAAATACTTCAAGTCACAGGCTATATTCCGTCGTTTGCCCGATATGTACGCGCAAATCAACGAACTGCAGAAGCAGGTGAAGGAGCTTGAAGAGAAACTCAACGCTAAATAAAGAAAAAGCATATATGTCAAAACAGAAAACACTTAAAGGTAGCTTTGCCCTCTGTGGCAAGGGACTTCACACGGGGCTGAGCCTCACCGTGACGTTTAACCCCGCTCCCGAGAACAGTGGATATAAAATACAGCGCATCGACATCGACGGACAACCTGTGATTGATGCGATTGCCGAGAACGTGGTTGATACGCAGCGCGGAACGGTATTGGGAAAGGGCGATGTTAGAGTCTCAACTATAGAACACGGCATGTCCGCACTTTATGCCATGGGAATAGACAACTGTTTCATTCAGGTGAATGGTCCGGAATTCCCCATCCTCGACGGGTCAGCCGAGATGTACGTCAAGAAAATAGAGGAGATTGGCATTGAGGAGCAGAATGCTCCCAAGGACTACTACATCATCCGCCATAAAATTGAAGTGAAGGACGAAGAGTCTGGGTCGTGCATAACGATATTGCCCGATGAGAATTTCAGCATTACCGCGATGTGTTCTTTCGAGTCGAAGTTCATCAATAGCCAGTTTGCTACCCTCGACAATATGGAAGATTTCGCCAAAGATGTGGCGCAGGCACGTACCTTCGTCTTTGTACGCGACATCGAGCCGCTGCTCAAGGCGAATCTTATCAAGGGCGGTGATATGGACAATGCCATAGTTATTTACGAGAGACAGACAACTCAGGAGAGGCTCGACCAGTTGGCAGATTTCCTTAAGGTGCCGCGGCTCGACGCTACCAAGCTCGGATATATCCAGCATAAACCGTTGGTTTGGGAGAACGAGTGTACCCGCCATAAATTGCTCGATATCATTGGCGACATGGCACTGATAGGCAGACCCATAAAGGGACGCATTATAGCCACCCGTCCGGGACACACTATAAACAACAAGTTCGCTAGACTTATGCGCCGCGAAATCCGCAAGCATGAGATACAGGCTCCGATATATGACTGCAATGAACCGCCGGTGATGGACGTGAACCGCATTCGTGAACTCCTCCCGCACCGCTATCCTATGCAGCTCGTAGACAAGGTGATTGCACTTGGGGCGAACAGCATTGTGGGCGTGAAGAACGTGACCGGCAACGAACCGTTTTTCGTGGGACATTTCCCCGACGAGCCTGTAATGCCCGGAGTGCTGCAGATTGAGGCAATGGCGCAGTGCGGCGGTCTTCTCGTGCTCAACACGCTGGAAGACCCCAAGGCTTGGTCTACGTATTTTATTCGCATTGATGACGTGAAATTCCGTCAAAAGGTGGTGCCCGGCGACACGTTGCTCTTCAAGGTGGACTTGCTCGCTCCTGTGCGCCATGGCATCTCGTCGATGAAAGGCTACGTGTTCGTGGGTGACAAGGTGGTGTCTGAAGCCACGTTTACGGCGCAGATAGCGAAGCAGAAATAATGAACCACCTAAGTTGAATATAAAAGACAGAATATGAATCAGATAAGTCCGTTGGCTTTCGTTCATCCGGAGGCTAAGCTTGGCGACAACAATATAATAGGCCCGTTTTGCTATATCGACAGGAACACGGTGCTTGGCGACAACAACAACTTGCAGAACAGCGTGACCGTGCATACCGGCGCACGCATCGGCAACGGAAATGAGTTTTTCCCGGGGGCGAGCATAAGCACCAAACCTCAGGATTTGAAATACGCCGGTGAAGAGACTTTGTGCGAGATTGGCGATAACAACAGTGTGCGCGAGAATGTGACCGTATCACGCGGCACGGCATCCAAGGGGGTAACCAAAGTGGGCAGCGGCAATCTCCTTATGGAGTGTGTCCACGTGGCTCACGACTGCGTGGTAGGCAACGGGTGTATTATCGGCAACGCCACGAAATTCGCTGGAGAGGTGACCGTAGATGATAACGCCATAGTAAGCAGCACCGTGCTATGTCATCAGTTCTGTCGAATCGGCGGATACGTAATGGTGCAGGGTGGAAGCCGTTTTAGTCTTGATATTCCGCCGTATGTAATCGTTGGCAAAGAGCCTACGAGGTACTGCGGCATTAACCTTATCGGACTGCGTCGCCGCGGATTCAGCAATGAGAAGATACAGATGATACACGAGGCATATCGCCTGCTTTATTCCAAGGGACTTATGGCAGAAGGTATTGAGGAGATAAAGAAAAACCTGCCTGAATGTGAGGAGGTGAAATATATCATAGATTTCGTGCAGTCGTCTAAACGTGGTATCGTGAGATAACTTGACGCGCAATATAATGTATAAGGTGTTTGGAGGAGCGTGCTTGAATGAGCCTTGTCTTCCAAACATTTTTTTTTGTCCTTTGAAATATATAGAATTCGTATTTCCGATATAGCCCTTTAAACAAGCACAGAAGTTGATATGAGCGACACCCTTGTAGTAATCCTTGGTCCCACAGGAGTTGGCAAGACGGAACTTTGTCTACGCGTGGCGGAACATTTTGGCATACCTGTTATCAATGCCGATTCAAGGCAGTTGTTCCGCGAAATACCCGTGGGTACGGCAGCCCCCACAACTGCACAACGACAGCGTGCGGAACATCTCTTCGTGGGGACACTGGGGCTGGACGACTATTACAGTGCTTCGATGTTCGAGGAAGATGTTATGGAGTATCTCAGCGGTTACTTCACCCCTCAGCGACGGATTGCGCTGATGACTGGCGGCAGTATGATGTACATTGATTCCGTGTGCAACGGGATTGACGATATACCCACGGTAGACGATGCCACGAGGGCAATGATGAAGCGGCGCTACGAGGAAGAAGGGCTTGAAAGTCTTTGCCGCGAGTTGGAGCGGCTTGACCCTGAATACTACAACGTGGTGGACAAGAAAAACCCGAAGCGGGTGGTTCACGCCCTTGAGATATGCCTGATGACAGGCAACACCTACACATCGTACCGCAAGAACGAGAAGAAGGCTCGCCCGTTCAAGATACTCAAGATTGGTCTCAACCGTGACAGGGAGGAACTCTACGGGCGCATAAACAAGCGGGTGGAAGAGATGGTATCCGACGGACTCGTGGAAGAGGCGCGCAACGTGTATCCCAAGCGGGGGCTTAACGCTCTGAATACAGTGGGGTACAAAGAACTCTTTGAATATTTTGACGGCAAGTGTTCGCTCGACGAGGCTATTTTCCGCATACAATGTGACTCGAGGAAGTATTGCCGTAAGCAGCTCACGTGGTTCCGCCGCGACAAGGAAATAAAATGGTTTCATCCCGACAACATTGAAGAAATCATAAAATACATAGAAACCTTTGGCTGAATATAATGTAAATTTGTATATTTGTGCCTAACATAGCAGACTAACGACAAATTATACTTGATATGTTTAAGAAAATAAAAGCTGCATTGGCTTATATCGGAAAGGGCATTTTGGGGTTCTTCCGCTGGTATAAGAATCTCTACAGGGGAAGAGCATGGTACACGAAAAGCGTTGTGGGCTTTTGTTCCTGCATCGTAGCCCTTTTTCTCTACCTTGGCATGGTGGACATCAATTTCCTTTGGCTCTTCGGCAGTTCGCCGGGCTATTTCACAGGTATCCTCGACCCGCAGGTGAGCGAGGCTTCCGAAATATATAGCGCGGACGGGAAACTCATAGGAAAATATTTCAACGAGAACCGCACTCCGGTGAAATACGAAGAGGTAAATCCTGAATTCTTCAAGGCACTTGTGGATACAGAGGACGAACGGTTCTACAAGCACATGGGTATCGATCCCATCGGACTTTTCGGCGCAGTGAAGGATGCGGCATTGCACCACGGGGCACGTGGAGCGTCCACTATCACGCAGCAGCTCGCCAAGAACATGTTCCGCGTGAGAAGAAACTATTCCACCGGTTTGCTGGGAAAGATTCCCGGACTGAAAATCCTCATCATGAAGAGCAAGGAGTGGATTATCGCCGTGAAACTCGAAACAGTCTACACCAAAAAGGAGATAATCACGATGTATGCCAACACGGTGGACTTCGGGTCAAACTCCTACGGCATAAAGACTGCGGCGAAGACATATTTCAATACTACTCCGGCAGATTTGAAAACAGAACAGGCCGCAGTGCTTGTGGGTATGCTCAAGGCTACTACCTACTATAACCCCAAAAGCAATCCCGAGAACAGTCTAAGCCGCCGTAATGTTGTGCTCAACAATATGGTGACCCACGGTGATTTGTCGCGTCAGGAGTGTGACTCCCTCTCGGCTCTGCCAATCTCTCTCGATTTCAATCTTGAGGAGAACTATGACGGGCAAGCTAAATATTTCCGTGAGGCCATCGCTCGCGACAAGAAAATTAAGCAGTTCCTCGACGACAACGGCTATGACCTTTACAACAGTGGCCTGAAGATATACACCACTATCGACACGAGAATGCAGAAATATGCAGAAGCCGCCGTGACGAAACAGATGCGGCAGGTGCAACGCAATTTCAACAGCCATTGGAGCGGTCAGGAGCCATGGCGCGACGAAAAGGGTAATGTAATCCCCGGCTTCATCGAGGGAATACTGCAAAAGCAACCGGGTTACCAACAGTTGCTCGCACGTTTTCCCAACAATCCCGACTCTGTGGCATACTATGTGAACAAGCCGCACAAGGTGAAGCTTTTCGACTATGAGAAGGGAACAATAGAGAAGGAAATCAGTATGGCAGACTCAGTGCGCTATATGGTGAAATTCATGCACTGTGCCTTTGTCGCCATGGAACCGCAGACGGGAGCAGTGAAAGCGTGGGTAGGCGATATTGATTTCGACAACTGGAAATACGATAAAGTGACGGCAGACCGCCAGCCCGGTTCTACTTTCAAACTCTTTGTGTACACCGAGGCAATGAACCAGGGACTCACTCCGTGTGACAAACGCCGCGACGAATACATCCGCATGGAGGTGTACGACCCGAAGAAACACGAGAATACGTTGTGGACTCCAACCAACGCCAACGGACGTTTTTCCGGCGACTCTATACCTCTGAAGAGTGCTTTTGCCAAGAGTATAAACTCCGTTGCTGTGCGTCTCGGTCAAGAGATGGGCATTAAGAACATAATAAATACCGCACACCAGATGGGTATCACCAACGAACTTGACGATACGCCATCGCTTGCATTGGGTTCTTCCGATGTGAAGTTGCTGGATATGGTCAATGCCTATTGCTGCGTTGCCAACAATGGCAAGCATGTAAATCCTGTACTTGTTACGCGTATTCTCGACCGCGAAGGCAAAGAGGTGTATGTTTCTGCTCAAGACGAGCAGCAGGCGATACCCTACAAGAGCGCATTCTTCATGCAGCAGCTGCTAATCGGCGGAATGCGCGAGCCGGGAGGAACGTCGCAGAGTCTTTGGGCTTACACCGACACGGCGCGCGACACCGATTTCGGCGGCAAGACGGGAACGACTAACAATCACTCCGACGCATGGTTTATGTGTGTCAGCCCGAAACTTGTATGCGGAGCATGGGTTGGCGGAGAATACCGATGTATACATTTCCGCACGGGCGCATTGGGACAGGGTAGCCGCACGGCGTTGCCCGTGTGCGGATATTTCGTGCAATCAGTAATGGGCGATCCGGCATTCAAGGAATACCATGGCAAGTTCGACAAACCTCACGACAACGACATTTCCTACGGTATGTATAACTGCGCAAGCTATTATCCGGCACGCAAAGATACTGCAAGCATCGACAGTACAATGGTTGTAGGCGATATGGAGGATGTTGTTGAGCTTGACGAGAATGGCAACGAGATACACGAGGCTCCAGCGGCGAACAGTCAGAATGGCGCGTCGAACGAGCAGAAAACTTCTGCGGAGCCTGCTCCCAAACACCAAAAGCCGAAGAATCAGCAGATGTCGCTTGATGATTTCTAAGGACGGCGGCTTTGAGTATAGGGCTGCGTCTTTGTGAAGGCTGAAAGACTTTTGCAAAGACGCAGTCGTTTTAGTTCATATCCAAACAAATTATTATATCTTGAATAGTTCAGACGGTAATATCGACACGCGAAATGAGGAGTTCCAAAAGGCTCTCCAGATAATCAACTACACTCGCCGGTCGCTTTTCCTCACAGGGAAAGCGGGGACGGGCAAGTCCACCTTTCTCCGCTACGTCTGTCAGAACACCAAGAAGAAACACATAGTTCTGGCTCCCACGGGCATCGCCGCTATCAATGCCGGCGGATCCACGCTGCACAGCTTTTTCAAGATACCTTTTCATCCGCTTATACCCACCGACTCGCGTTTCTCTCCGCGAAACATAAAGGAAACACTGAAATACAACGGCGAGAAGCGTAAAATCCTCCGTGAGGTAGACCTTATAATAATCGACGAGATTAGTATGGTGAGGGCTGACATCATTGATTTCGTGGATAAGGTGCTGCGCGTCTATTCCCGTAATATGCGTGTACCTTTCGGCGGAAAACAGCTATTGCTTGTGGGCGACGTTTACCAACTCGAACCCGTGGTGAGGGAAGAGGACAGTCAGTTCCTGCGCCCTTTCTATCAGTCGTCGTATTTCTTCGATGCCCATGTGTTCCGTGAGATGCAACTCGTGAGCATTGAATTGCGCAAGGTATATCGCCAAAGCGATCCGGTGTTCATCGGAATACTCGACCGCATACGCGACAATAGTGTGGGAGACTCCGACCTTGCCCTGCTCAACAAGAGGGTGGGGGAGACATCGGCTGTGCATGACAATGCACTTGCCATAACGCTTTCCACCAGACGCGACACCGTGGATTACATTAACGAAAGAAAACTGAGCCAGTTACCCGGTGATTCCACTGCTTTTACGGGCGAAATAAAGGGGGAATTCCCAGAGAGCAGTCTTCCCACTCCTATGCAGCTGGACATAAAAGTTGGCGCTCAGGTCATTTTCATCAAGAACGACCTCGACAAACGCTGGGTGAACGGTACGTTGGGTATTGTCGAGGCAATAGACGAAGGCAACGGCGTGTTGTATGTGGTGACCGATGACGGACACGAATTTGGGGTGGAAAAGGCTTCGTGGAGCAATGTACGTTACACGTACAATGAGCAGGAGAAAAAAATAGAAGAAGAGGAAATCGGCGTGTATGTGCAGTTCCCCATTCGTCTTGCCTGGGCAATTACTGTACACAAGAGCCAGGGACTTACATTCCGGCGTGTGAATATTGATTTTACTGGAGGAGTTTTTGCTGGCGGACAGACGTATGTGGCACTCTCGCGCTGCACATCGTTGGAAGGGATAAGTCTGAAAGAGCCCATACGCCGTCGTGATGTCTTTGTCAAGTCGGAGGTTGTGGCGTTCTCGCGCAACTACAACAATAATGCAATTATCAGCAAAGCACTGTCGGAATCAAAGGCAGACCGGGAATATCATGATGCCGTCTTGTGTTTTGACAAGGGTGACTTCGAGGGCTTTCTCGCCAATTTCTTCAAGGCCATACACAGTCGTTACGATATAGAAAAACCCCTTGTGCGCCGCTTCATACGTCGCAAGCTGAACGTGATAAACACTCTCCGTGCGGAGAATGAACGGCTGAAGGAAGAAAAGAAGGAACAGGAAAAATTCCTGAAGCAGCTTGCCGTGGAATATGTCATGCTTGGCAGGGAATGTGAAAAAGAACACATGCCGGATGCCGCCGTGGCAAATTACGAGAAAGCTCTAAAACTCTGTCCCACAATGCCCGAGGCAAAGCGAAGGATAAAGAAACTGAAAAGGTAGAAGGCGTGAGAATTAAATTGTGTGGTATGGTTCACACAATTTCAAGTATAAAGTATTATGGTTATCTACCGTTTGAATTTTCTGTAGATTTTCCATGCGAAGAGTGCGCCGTCGAGGACTCCCACGCCTGTGCTCATCAAGCTTTGCAGGCTCATTCCTTTTTTCTTTGTCTTGCACTCGGGCTTGAACATACCGTTCCACAAGGAAACCATTTCTTTCTGGTCCTTGCGTATGTCGTCGAGCAGTTCCGCCTTGCGGCGGCTGATATCTTCAAGCGACTTATAGTGAGTGCTGTTGTCGTTATTGTCTGTCATAGCCGAAATCTTGTAAACTAGAAAGATTGTGTCATCAGTTACGCATTAATTCTCCATCAGCAAGGCGGTGAGGAATTTCACGAGCGGCTTCTCTATCAACTGCTTCTTGAATAAGAGGAAGACGATGAAAGCCAGAAAATAGAATACGCCCACAATAAGGAACGCCCATCCGTAGCCCACCAGACTGGCAAGCGCCACGGTAACGGCAAGCGACAAGAATATCAGCACGAGGATTATTATCAGCGACAGTGCTGCCACGATGATAAGCGCCGTGACGAGTCTCACGGTCTTGTCGATGGCACCGAGCCGCACGTATTCGCCCTGCAGTCTAAGGTAATGCCTCAGAGTTTCAATGAGCTTGCCTATGGCATTGATATTCTTGTCGCTCGAAAACATATTTTCCGTCGTTGTTCAGTTATACTTCTTCTGCCTCGGCCTGTGCATCTTTGATGTCGTCAGCCAAATCGCCCATTTCCTTGCGGGTCAAGTTGATTTTGTGACGCTTGCAGAAATCATCGATGGCATCTGTTATTTTCTCCCTTGTATCAGTGCCCTTTTCCGGGGCGAGTAAAAGTCCGAGTGCTGTTCCGGCGATTGCGCCGCCGAGGAATGCTCCCACGTAGCCTAATGTTTTCATAATCTCGATGTTTTAAAATTAATAATGTCGTGTTCCGATTAACTTTCCACAAAGTTACGATTTTTATCGCTTCCCACAACAGTTTTCCCAAGGTTTTTGTGACCCCGTTGCAAGTTTCTCTTCATTTAACAAACTTTATGTGCCTATTTGTCCGATGTTTTGTCTAATTTGTGTAATTTCGCACAAGATTTATCATATTCGTACTAAAAATCAAACAGAACAATAATGAAGAAATATGCTATAGTATGTGCAGGTTTGTGTCTTGCATTCGCGTTCACGAGTTGCGGCTCTTCTGAGAAGGCTTACCGTAAGATGTATGAGAAGGCACAAGCTGCTGAAGCCAACAAGACGGCTACCGAACAGCAGCCTACTGAGGACGTGGCGGTTGTTACTCCCGTGGTAGAGAAGCCTGCCAACGAGACTGTCGTGGTGGACAATACAGACAATGTTCCTGTGCGTCAGGGCAACTATTCTGTTGTGAGCGGCAGTGGGCTCAAGGCATTCAGTGTCGTAGTCGGTTCATATTCCGTGCAGGCCAATGCAGAGGGTATGCAGGGGCAGCTCCGCAACAAGGGCTATGATGCTCAGGTGGCGTATGACGCTTCCACAAGGATGTACCGCGTGGTGGCTTCCACTTTCGATACCAAGAACGATGCGGTGCAAAGCCGTAACCAGTTGCGTTCGCAGTATCCCGACGCTTGGTTGCTCTACAATAACAATTAATCGACGGCTGTGGCACGCATCCTGTCAATCGACTACGGCAAGAAACGTACCGGACTTGCCGTGACAGACCCTTTGCAGATAATAGCCAACGGGTTATGTACGGTCGCCACCTCCGAGTTGTATGACTACGTGGATAAATACGTTCATACGGAGCAGGTGGAGCTGATTGTGATAGGCGAACCGAAACAGCCCAATGGTCAGCCAAGTGAGAATCTGGCGCGGGTGAGGGAATTCGTGGCAAGGTGGAAGAAACGCCAACAGACACCTACCGTGTTCTACGACGAGCGTTTCACATCCGTTCTCGCCCACAAGGCAATGATTGACGGTGGACTGGGCAAGAAGGCACGGCAGAACAAGGCATTAGTAGATGAGATAAGTGCAACCATAATATTGCAAAGCTATTTGGAGTCAAAACGATGATATTACCTATTTATACATACGGTCAGCCGGTTCTTAGAAAGGAGTCGGCTGACATTTCTTTGGACTATCCTGAATTGAAAGAGTTGATAGCCAATATGTTTGAAACAATGGAGGAGAGCAACGGCGTGGGACTCGCCGCTCCCCAGATTGGTCTCAATATACGCGTTGTGGTGATTGACCTCGACGTGTTGTCGGAGGATTTCCCGGAATACAAGGGCTTCAAGAAAGGATTTATCAATCCCCATATTCTGGAGTATGACGACACGGAGACAGAGACCCTCGAGGAAGGCTGCCTTTCGCTGCCGGGAATCTCTGAGAAGGTTACTCGCCCCAAGCGCATCCATGTGCAGTATATCGACGAGGATTTGCAGCCGCATGACGAATGGGTAGACGGTTATCTCGCACGGGTGATGCAGCATGAGTTTGACCATCTCGACACGAAACTCTTTATTGACCGCATTTCGCCATTGCGCAAACAGTTGATAAAGAATAAACTAAAGGCTCTGCTGCAGGGACGTTACCGTTGTGCCTATCGCACGAAGGCTCCTAAGAAATAATTGCAGGAGAGAATATTACAACGTGGGGTATGAACAGGAGAATTCTGCTTTTGTTCCTTCTTCTGGCATCTTTGGCAGTAAGGGCGCAGTATAATATCGACCGTATGATCAGGGTGGGGCAGAACGCCCTGTACTACGAGGACTACGTGTTGTCGATACAATACTTCACGCGAGCCATTACCGCCAAGCCATACCTCTATGAACCGTGGCTTGGCAGGGGTGAGGCCAAGTTCCGCCTCGACGACTATGTGGGTGCGGAAGCAGACTGCACCGAGGCGATACGCCTGAACCCTTACGTTCCCGTGTCGTTTGAACTGCGCGGCCTTTGCCGCATAAAACAGGATAATTTCAAGGGTGCGATTGCCGACTACGACAAGACGATAGAATACGAGCCGGACAACAAGAGCTTGTGGTTCAACCGCGTGCTTTGCCGTATGGAGGACAAGGATTACGACGGTGCGTCGCACGACCTTGACGTTATGATGAAGCGGTGGGCGACATACTCCCAGGCCTACGCACTGAAGGCCCAGTTGTGCCTTCAGCAGAAAGACACCGTTGAAGGGGAGAAATATATCGACAAGACACTCGAACTTAATCCGTATGATGGTGATGCGTGGGCGGTGCGGTCGATGATAAGTCTTGCCCATTCCAAATGGCGCGATGCTGACCAGCAACTCACCAAGGCAATACACTTCAAGCCGACGAATGGCAACTATTATGTGAACCGCGCCCTCACGCGCTACAATATCAATAACCTGCGCGGGGCACTCGCCGACTATGACAAGGCGATAGAGCTTGATCCCAATAATTTTCTTGCCCATTACAACCGCGGACAGTTGCGTGTGCAGGTGGGCGACGACAACCGCGCCGTGGAGGATTTCAATTTCGTTCTGAGACTTGAACCCGGCAATGTGATGGCTGTCTACAACCGTGCGCTGCTCTTGGAACGTATCGGTAACTTGCGGGGAGCCATAGCCGACTATACCACGCTCATCCGGCAGTTTCCCAATTTCTGGATTGGACTGCACAACCGTGCCCGTTGCTACCGCCGTCTGGGTATGGCGGCAAAGGCAGCCGACGACGAGTTCCGCATCATGAAGGCGCAGATTGACAAGAGTAACGGCTACCAGCCGCGGTGGAACAAGAGTAAGGTGCGCAGCGTGAGAAAACGCAGCGAGGTGAACTTTGAAAAATACGACCAGCTTGCCGTTGACGACAACCAGAATGTTGGTATGCAGTATGAAAATTCTTACCGCGGGCGTGTGCAGGACCGCAAGGTGGACGTGGAGCTGAAGCCCATGTACCAGCTTTCGTATCTGCAGTATGCCAACGGCGTGAAATCGTATGTGGCAAGTGTGGCGAGTGTGGAGAGGTTTAATGGAGAGATTGCTCGGACGGCTCTGACAACTCGGACTTCTCGGACATCTCGGACGGCTCGGACAAACTCAAACTCCTCACTCCTCACTCCTCACTCCTCACTCCTTCAGGTGGTTTGTGCGCTAAAGAAATTGGGCGAGGAGGACTCGAAAAAGTATTTTGATTTGGCAGATTCCCTTTCCGGTCTTATCCGTCAGTCGCAGGACTTGCGGGCAGACAAACACTTGCTCATTCAGCGGGCAGTGGCCTATAGCGTGTTGCAGAACTATTATGATGCGGAGAACGACCTCTCGGCGTATATTCAGACCGACAGTCTCTCTTCGCTCGCCTACTGGCAACGTGCCGTATGCTTCATGATGATGAAGGGCAACGGGGCACTCTCACAGGGAAAAGCCGAGTTTAACGATATGCGCGCTGTCGGCGATCTAGACAAGGCCATTTCCCTTGACAAGAACAATGCCTACCTTTATTACAACCGCGGTAACGTCTACGCCTTGCGCAAGGACTACTCCAAGGCGATAGCCGACTACACGAGAGCGATAGAGATAGACCCGCGACTTGCCGAGGCTTACTATAACCGCGGACTCGTGTATGCCGCAGACAAGAAGGCAGACCTTGGCGTGAAAGACTTGAGCCGTGCAGGTGAACTCGGACTTGTCGATGCCTACGGAGCGATGAAGAAATATACGGGCAAAGGTGCAAAATGACGTGTAGCCCTATTTTTGATGTAATTCTTTTTGCGTTCCCGATATAATGTGTACTTTTGCATCAGTAAACAAATGGCGGGTATCCGTATCACCCGCAGAACAAACAAAACAACATTATGATAAAAATCACATTTCCAGACGGTACTGTTCGTGAGTACGAGCAGGGCGTTACTGGCTTAGAGATTGCAGAGAGCATCTCGCCGGCCTTGGTCCGCAGTGTGTTGGCCTGCGGCGTGAACGGCGAGACAGTAGAGTTGAACCGTCCTATCAACGACGACGCTACCGTTACCTTGTACAAGTGGGACGATGAGGAAGGCAAGCACGCCTTCTGGCACACGTCGGCGCATTTGTTGGCAGAGGCCCTTCAGGAGTTGTACCCTGGCATACAGTTTGGTTTCGGCCCGGCTGTGGAAAACGGCTTCTTCTACGATGTCATGCCCAAGGACGGCGACGTAATCAAGGAGAGCGATTTCGAGAAGATTGAGAAGAAAATGAAGGAACTCGCCTCCAAGGATGAAGCTCTTGTGCGCCGCGAAGTTGCCAAGGCCGATGCCTTGAACGAATTCAAGGCGGCAGGTCAGGAGTACAAGTGCGAGCACATTGAGCAGGACCTTGAGGACGGGACTATCACAACCTACACGCAGGGCAGTTTCACAGACCTCTGCAAGGGACCTCATCTGGTGAGTACAGGAGCCATCAAGGCGATAAAGATAACCAGCGTTGCCGGTGCATTCTGGCGCGGCGACGCAAAGCGCGAGCAGATGACGCGTATCTACGGCATCACGTTCCCCAAGAAGAAGTTGCTTGACGAATATCTCGTAATGCTTGAGGAGGCCAAGAAACGCGACCACCGCAAGATTGGCAAGGAAATGGAACTGTTCATGTTCTCGGAGCGCGTGGGCAAGGGACTTCCCATCTGGTTGCCCAAGGGCACCCAGCTGCGCCTTCGTCTGCAGGAGCTGCTCCGTTCGTTGCTCAAGCCGTATAACTATCAGGAGGTGATAACTCCAGGTATCGGCGGTAAGACACTCTACGTCACTTCCGGTCACTATGCCCACTATGGCAAGGATGCTTTCCAGCCAATCCACACACCTGAGGAAGATGAGGAGTATATGCTCAAGCCGATGAACTGTCCTCACCACTGCGAGATCTATGCCCGCAAACCGCGTTCATACAAGGATCTGCCGCTGCGTATAGCAGAGTTCGGCACCGTGTTCCGCTATGAGAAGAGCGGTGAGCTCCACGGCTTGACCCGTGTGCGCACCTTTACACAGGACGACGCACATATCTTTGTGCGTCAGGATCAGGTGAAGGCAGAGTTCGAGAACGTTATCGACGTTATTCTGAAGGTGTTCAAGATTTTCGGCTTCGAGAACTACGAGGCCCAGATTTCCCTCCGTGACCCGAAGGACACCGAGAAATATATCGGTAGCGACGAGATTTGGGAAGAGAGTCAGAACGCCATCCGCGAGGCATGCCGTGAGAAAGGGCTTAACTGTCGCGAGGAAGAGGGCGAGGCTGCTTTCTATGGTCCGAAGCTCGACTTCATGGTGAAAGACGCCATCGGCCGCCGTTGGCAGCTGGGCACCATTCAGGTGGACTACAACCTGCCGGAGCGTTTCAAGCTGGAATATACGGCAGAAGACAACTCCAAGAAAACTCCTGTGATGATTCACCGCGCGCCGTTTGGCTCGCTGGAGCGTTTCACCGCCGTTCTCATTGAGCACACGGCAGGACATTTCCCGTTGTGGCTCACTCCAGACCAGGTGGCGATACTGCCGATATCCGAGAAATACAATGGCTACGCCCGTGAACTCGCCGCATATCTCGATGTTGAGGGAATCCGCGCCAAGGTGGATGACCGCAACGAGAAGATAGGCCGCAAGATTCGCGACAATGAGATGAAGCGCATACCGTATATGCTCGTTGTCGGCGAGAAGGAACAGGCCGACGGCACTGTAGCCGTGCGTCGTCAGGGCGGCGGCGACCAGGGGGTTATGAGCAAGGAGGAGTTTGCCAGGAAGGTGAACGACGAGGTGAGAGATATGCTTCAGGGGATTAGGAGCTAGAGAGGTTTTTGGGGAGTGAGGGGTGATTGGACAACTCGGACGGCTCGGACTTTTCGGACGGCTCGGGAGAATTAGACAACACACTACTCACTCCTAACTCCTAACTCAATCAAAACGTAAGACAGCCCGTGAATCACTTCACGGGCTGTCTTTTTAAGGGTGTGAACAGATATTTATATAGGTATGAAAAATGCAATCAATGATGATGTTCTATTCTTGTCCGCCACCCAGTGCTTGGTAAAGATTTATTAGGCTTTGCATCTTTGTCAGCCGGTTGGCCGACTGTGATATTTCCGCCGAAAGCAGTGTCTGCCGCGCCGTCAATACCTCAAGATACGTGTTTGAACCATGTTCCATAAGCAGCGTGGTGCTTTTCAGAGCTTTCTTCAGCGCATCAATCTGCGATGCGAGAGTTTCCTCCTTGTCACTCGCCGTCTGGTAAGACGTGAGGGCATCGTTCACCTCCTTGCCCGCATTGAGCAAAGTCTGCGTGAAGCCAAGCCGCGCCTCTTCCATCTGTGCCTTCGCTATCTTCAGCTGCGCCTCGTTCTGTCCTTTGGTGAGCAGCGGCGCAACTATTGACCCCAGTGCCGAGGCGATGAACTTGCCGGGATTGACTATCGCCACGCCCGACGAGTTTGTCCATCCGATGCTTCCGCTCAAGGTCAGCGACGGGTAGAACGCCGACCTCGCCAAGTTCACTCCATAGAATGAATACTCCATAGACCGCTGCGCCTGCCGCACGTCAGGGCGTGACGACAGCAACTGCAATGGAACGCCTATCTTGAAATTCTCTGTTGTCTTCATGTCTTCGGCGCTGCTCCTTGCGTAGTGCCTTGGAGTTTCGCTAAGCAGTATGGCCATCGAATTCTCCGTTTGGGCAATCTGACTCTTCAGGTCGAGTACCGAAGCGTGTACGCTGTGCATCGTGGCTTCCATCTGCGACACTCCAGCCTCGTTATATCTGCCGGCCTTCATCAGCGCGCGCGCCGTCTGCAAGGTCTCCCGCCATGCTTCCTCCGTCTTCACAGATAGAGAAAGCTGCTGGTCGAGAGTAATTAAGGTATAATAGATATTAGATATATTGGCGATAAGCTGTGTGCGCACGGCCTGCTGGTAGTCCTTGCTCTTGGCATAGAGAGCCTTCGACTGCTGCTTGGCGTTGCGCAGACGTCCGAAGATGTCGATTTCCCAACTCATGTTCAGCGGTATGGAATAAGTCTGTGCCGCCTTTGAATTGTCGAAACTGCTCACGCTGCCCTGCGGAGAAATGGCGAACGACGGCAGGTAGGCGAGGCGCGCGGCCTTCAGCGTGGCCTGCGCCTCCTTCACCCTTTCCGCCGACTGCAGATAGTCGGTGTTCTGTGCCAGACCGCGTTCGATCAGCTCCTGCAGCTGAGGGTCGCTGAACATCTCGCGCCATGGCATGAACCCCAGCGAGGTGGAGTCCTCATATTCGGTTACCGGCTTGTTGAGCACGGAATCCCCGTAGAGTTTGTCGCTCACTTCCGTCTGCGGGTGATATTTTGTATATATGCCGCAACTGCTCAGAGATGCTATCATTGCGGCAGTCAATATTGTCTTTTTCATAAAATCCTTCTTGTTCTTAGTACAGTATTATTTGCCGGCAGCGTTCTTTTCCTCAACGCTCTTAATCAGTTCCTGCTGAATCTGCAGGTCAGCCTCCTCGTCGTATGGCTTGCGCACTTTCTCCTGCAGCCATTCGAATACGACGTAGAACACGGGCACCACGAAGATAAGTGCCAGGGAACCCACCAGCAGACCGCCTACGACACCAGTTCCCAGAGAGCTGTTGCCGTTTGCGCCGGCACCGGTGGAGAACATGAGCGGTAACATTCCGAACACCATGCAGAGCACGGTCATGAGGATAGGTCTCAGACGGTCTTGCGCTGCCGAGAACGCCGATGATATGATACCCATTCCGGCGCGTCTCCTTTCCACTGCATACTCCGTGATAAGGATTGCAGTCTTTGCCAGAAGTCCGATGAGCATGATGATACCCGTCTGTAGGTAAATGTTGTTCTCCAGACCGAAGAGCTTGGCGAAGAGGAAGCTACCCATCAGTCCGAATGGAACGGAGAGGATGACGGCAAACGGGATAAGGAAGCTCTCGTAGAGGCAAGCCATGATGATATATATGAGCACCACGCAGATGCCGTAGATGAACAGCGTCTTGCCGCCGCTGCTGCTGCCTTCCTCACGAGCCATGCCGCCGAATTCGTAGCCGTAGCCCGACGGCAGAGTCTGCTCCTTCACCTCGGCGATGGCTTTCTGAGCCTCACCTGTGGAATATCCGTCGGCGACATTCACGTTCACCTGTATTGAACTGTAGAGGTTGAAGCGGTTGGAAACCTGTGCGCCCACGCCGTCCTTCAGGGTGACGAACTCGCTGAGCGGAGCCATTTCAGACCCGTTGCGCACGAACATGTTGTCGAGCGAGTGCTTGTCCAGACGGTAGCCCGGCGACGACTCGATCATCACGCGGTACACCTTGCCGAACTCATTGTAGTTGCTCACGTACGAACCGCCGCAGTAGCTTCCCAGGGCATCGAGTATCGTAGAGGGCGAGATACCTGCGCGCTTGCACTTTGCGGCATCCACATCAACCGAAATCTGCGGGAAATTCATTCCGTATGATGTGTAGGCCACGGCAATCTCCGGGCGCTGGTTGAGAGCTCCGATGAATTTCATCACATTCTGGTAGAACACCTTCTTCTCTCCACCCGTCTTGTCCTGCATGTTCAGCTCGATGGAGTTGCCCAGGCCGTAGCCCGGAATCATTGCCGGCTGGAAACAGAACACCTGTGCCTCTTTCAGTTTGGCGAACTCCCCGTTGAGGCGTGCCATCACAGTCTCGATGGCGTGCTCCTTGCCTTTGCGCTCTTCCCAGCTCTTCAGTTTCACCACGATGGTGCCGTAAGAAGTGCCCTGCCCGGAGAGAAGACCGTATCCGGCTACAGTACTGAAGTGCTGCACCTCCTCCTGCTTGGCGAGGATGTCGCCGATCTTGTCCATAGTCTTGTTCGTTTCCGACAGCGTGTTGCCGGGCGATGTGCTCACGTTAATCATCATAACGCCCTGGTCCTCCTGCGGCACGAAACCTGTCTTTGTCGTAGTCATGAGGAACACGAGCAGAGCCACCGAAGCAGCCAGTCCTGCCCAAGCCATCCAGCGGTGGTGGAAGAAGAACATCACGCCGCGCTTGTACTTGCCCATCACGGCATTGAACGAAGCGTTGTATGCGGCGCGTATGCGGGCGCTGAAACCCTTCTTGCTGCAGTCGATAGGATTGCCATTGGCATCGGTTAGGGGATTACCCTTGGCGTCGGTAGCCCCGTGTGCCGGGCGCATGAGCATTGCGCAGAGTGCCGGACACAGCGTGAGGGCAGAAATCATCGAGAGACCTACGGACGTAGCCATCGTTATACCGAACTGCGTGTAGAAAATACCCGACGTGCCACCCATGAACGATACAGGGATGAACACAGCCATGAAGACAAGCGTACACGATACCACAGCCATACTCACGTCGTGTAGAGCGTCCCTTGTTGCGAGATACGGTGACTTGTAGCCGGCGTCAAACTTGGCCTGCACGGCCTCCACCACCACGATGGCGTCGTCGACCACAGTTCCGATGGCGAGCACAAGGGCGAACAGCGTAAGGATGTTGATACTGAACCCTGCCACGGTGAGGCAGGCGAACGTGCCGATGAGCGACACTATAATGGATATTGAGGGGATGAGCGTACTCTTGAAGTCCTGCAGGAAGAAATACACCACGAGAATCACCAGAATGATGGCTATAATGAGAGTCTCCACCACCTCGTGTATAGAGGCGAAGAGGAAGTTGTTCGAACTGTGCATCTCGACGAACTCGCAGCCCTTAGGCAGTTCTTTCGACATCTCTTCCAGCTTTGCTGAGATGTTCTTGTTTACCTCCGTGGCGTTGGCACCGGCCACCTGGAACGTCATGAACGTCACGCCCGGCTTCTTGTCCACCTCGCCGTGGAAGCTGTAGGACAGTCTGCCCAGCTCCACTTCCGCCACGTCTTTCAGGCGGAGCACCGTACCGTCGTCGTTGCTGCGTATCGCCATGTTCTTGAATTCCTCCACGCTCTTCAGACGGCCGTGGTATTTCAGCGTGTACTGGAACGTGTTCGGCGAAGCCTCGCCGAGAGCTCCCGTCGGTGCCTCGATGTTCTGCTCGCCGAGAACCTGCGTCACGTCCGACGGCTGCAGATGGTACTGCGCCATGAGGTCCGGCTTAAGCCATATACGCATACTGTAGGTATCGCCAAGCTCCAGCACCTCGCCCACACCGTTGATACGCTTGATTTCCGGCACGACATTGATGTCGAGGTAGTTGGCGAGGAATGTCTCGTCGTATTTCCCGTCCGTGCTCACCAGAGCTCCGATTTGCAGGAAGCTGTTCTGCTGCTTCTGCGTGGTCACACCGATTTTTGTCACCTCCGACGGCAGCAGTCCCTGCGCCTTCGACACGCGGTTCTGCACGTTCACCGTCGCCATGTCCGGGTCGGTGCCCTGTTTGAAATACACGTTAATCTGTGCCGTTCCCGAGTTGGTGGCGGTAGAGGTGATATACAGCATGTTCTCCACACCGTTGATACTCTCCTCCAGCGGCATGATGACAGACTTCATCACGGCATCCGCGTCAGCTCCCGTATATGTGGCCTCCACTCGCACCGTAGGCGGCGCGATGTCGGGATATTGCTCCACAGGCAGGTTGAACAGTGAGATGAGACCCACCATCACTATCAGCACGGCGACGCAGATGGCCATCACCGGGCGCTTGATAAATATATTGCCTTTCATCTTTTTCCTGTTTTTCGATATTCTTGTTTTGTGCTATGCCCGTGGCAGTTATTTCACGGCATCGCCTTCCTTCACCATTCCGGCACCCTCGCTCACGATAATGTCGCCCTGTTTCAGTCCGCTCTTCACGATGAAACTCGTGCCGTCGTCGATGCTTTCCACTTCGATAAGCTGCGGCGTGGCCTTGCCGTTCACCGCTTTATACACGATGCGCTTGTCCTGCTGCTGCACGGTGGCCGACTGAGGTATCACGATGCAGTTTTTCCTTGTCGATGGAATGATGACGTTGCCCGACCCTCCGCTGTTGAGCAGTCGTTCGGGGTTTGGGAATTCCGCCCTCAGCGTCACGGCACCCGTCTCGGTGTTGATGACACCGCTTATGCTTTCCACCTTTCCCTTGTGCGCATACATTGACTGGTCTCCCAGCTGCAGCGAGATTTCGGGCATGTTCTTTATGGCGGCGTCCTTCGATCCGTACTGTCTCACGAAGCTTAGCAGCTGCTTTTCCGTCATGGAGAAATACACGTACATCTGCGAGTTGTCGGATACTGTGGTCAGAGGTTTCGGCATTGCCGCGCTCACGAGTGTTCCCACACGGTAGGGGAGCACGCCGGCCACACCGTTGGCAGGGCTGCGCACCTCCGTATACGAGAGGTTGTTGCGGGCGTTCACCACTTGCGCCTTTGCCTGTGCCAGCTGTGCCTTCGCCGTGAGGTAGGCGTTCTCCGAGGTCTGCAGCGTGTATGCCGAAACCACCTTCTGTGCATAAAGCTCCTTGTTGCTGTTGTATGTCAGCTGTGCCGAAGCCAACTGTGCCTGCGCCGACCTCTCGTTGGCCTCCGCCGTGGCGAGCGCCGCACGGTAGGGCACCTGGTCTATGACGAACAGCAGCTGTCCGCGGCTCACCTTGTCACCCTCCTTCACGCAGAGCCTTTCGATTTTTCCCGAAACCTGCGGATAGATGTCGATGTCTTGCTTGCCCTTTATCGAGGCGGAATAGCTTGTCGTGAGCGCCTTGTCGGAAAGCGCCACGGTCATTGTCTTGAAGCCGTTGCCGGCCGGTGCCTGTTCCTGCTTCTTCTGCTGGCAGGAAACTGTAATCAGCGAGAAGCAGACAGCTGCTCCCGTCATTGAAACCAATCTTTTAATTCTCATCATTTTCTTCATATCTATTGTTTAATGATTGTATCCCGTTTGGAAATTCCGCTGCAAAAGTAGAGTTAAAAACAAGGTGTACGGCAGATTTGCGGTGAAGGGAAATGTTCAAAATGCGAACAATGATACGAAAGGACAACAAGTGTTCCTGTTTTGAAAATCAATTCCGTGTTTGAACGATTGTCTTGCAACTGGATAATGTCTAACTTTGCACCGAAAATGAAAAGATGCAAAACATCTTACGGTTGAATATGCAATCACATTAAATTTATAGTCCGATATGAATATACTTGAGTATAAAGACCTGATAGTAGGCGGTATTGCAGCGGTGAAGGACGTTTGCCTGACAATGGAAACAGGCAGGTACACGCGCATTGACGAAACCGTAGTGCTTTTTGTGAAGAGCGGCGAGGCAAATGTGGAATTGAACTTTATCAATTACGACTTGAAATGCGGCGCAGTGTTGACGATTGTTCCCCAATCAACAATTAAATGTCTCGCGATGACCGGCGATTTCTGTGCGTCATTGCTCTGTTTCGACCAGGATTTCGGTGTGGAGGCGATACCCCGTCCCGAGCCGTCGTATTTTGACTTTATCCGCAGCTATCCGCTTGGCTCCATGCCTGTGCAGCGCGTGGAGCCTATCCATGCCAGTATTGCGAATGTGGTGTATTTCCTTTACGAGAACGACGGCAAGCACCGTATGCTGATAGTCAAGAATATCGTGCAGAGCGTGCTTCTCGAGATTTACGACGACGTGAAGAAGAAATTCCTTTCCGACAGGCCAAGGACGGTAGACCGGCAGCACGACCTCTTCATGCAGTTTATACATCTTGTCCACCAGTATGGCGACAAGCACCGCGACGTGATGTTCTTTGCCGGAAAACTCTGCATCACCACACGTTACTTGGCGAGCATCGTGCATAACATCGCCGGAGAGACGGCCAAGGACATCATCGACCGTCATTGCGTGCAGGAGATAAAGTCTCTCCTGCGTACCACCAACCGGAGCATCCAGTCGATAGCCATAGAACTCGACTTTCCGGACCAGTCGTTCTTTACTCGTTATTTCAAGAAACTCGTGGGGAAAACGCCTAAGGAGTTTAGGAGTGAGGAGTTTGGGAGTTTGGAGTGAGGAGTGAGGAGTGTGGAGTGAGGAGTGTGGAGTGAGGAGTGTGGAGTGTGGAGTGAGGGGTGATGAGGCATTGCTTTTCCACCCTCTTGTCGTACGATAAACGATTGTGCATCGTACGATAAGAGGTCGTGTATCGTACGATGTGCGGTTGTGTATCGTACGATGTGCGGTCGGAAAAGCGTGCTTTTCCTGCCTTACACCCCTTGCAATACGGTCGTATGCCTCTTGCCGTAAGGTCGTATGCCCCTTGCCATAAGACCTTACGGCAAGGGGCATAAGGTAAGCAAAGCGGCGCTTTACCCGTGGCAAACGTTTACGACACAGGGGAAAGTCCCGTGCCGCGCAAGACATTTTTTTGCGGAAACGCTTGCGCCTTGAGGGATAAATTACTAACTTTGTGCATATAAATCGTTTGATTGAACTTCATATTTAATAACTAACCTAACTCAAATGAGAAATTTACTACGTTCATTGGCACTCTGTGCCATTGCGGTCTTCGGTGCGTCGGCATCGCAGGCCCAATCCAAGGCGGACGAAAGTTCCTCAATCCAGACGAAGGAAATCTATTCCACGGATTTCACCGAATGGAAGGACTACGAGAAGTCTGCCGACGCAAACAAGGTGACTACCGCTACATGGAAGACAAAGTACAGCCATGAGCAAATCACGTTTTCAATCTTCAACACACAAATCGGAGCGTCCAACTTCAACGTCGGCAAGTTCCCCGACTGGACCGGCGGCATGCTGATGGCTGCAAAGAGCTCTGACCCGTACGTGGAGACATCTGCCCTCGCCTCGGTGACCAAGGTGCATTTCCGCCACGGGGCAACGGGCAGCAACCGCGGATGGAAACTGCTGGCAAAGGGCGACGGCGACACTGACTGGGTAGTGGTGTCGAGTACGTCGGCCAACCCTGCCGCTGGTTGCGACGTGGACGTGGACGTGAACAAGACCAACTGCCAGCTGCGTTTCGAGAACATCACCAATAACCAGAACGCCTATCTCATGGAACTCACCGTTTACGGACTGGTGGACATGTCGAAGACTCCCGCGCTTGGCGTAATCAGCGTGAACGGCACGGAGTATGAAACGGCAGACATCTGCGAGGAGGACAACAACGGAAACATGTGCGCCACCATCGAGATACCCAAGTCGCAGAGTATGGTCAGTGAACAGACCAACCCCGTAGTGTTCGGCACTCCGGCCAACGGCACCGTGGAGAGCGTGGACTACGCCAAGGTGGACGACCGCACCACGGTGGTGACTGTTGTGGTAAAGGCTGGCGAAGAGACTGCCACCTACAAGTTCACCGTGGTCTACAAACCCGACTACGCCCTCACCTATTATAATACCGACGGCACAGTGCTCGACAATTCAAGCATTGTGGAGAAAGATTCGCCGATAGGCACTCTGAGAAACGGTGACGGAGTGGTCGTACCCGACGGCAGGGCTTTCCGCGGATGGTTCTACGAGGCTGACGGCGGGCGCAAGTACACCGCAGAGGATATAGTGACCGGTCCCACATCGCTCTATGCCGTGGCTACCGACATCGAGACCGTCAGCGACGTGAACCGCTATACCTACAACCTGCAGGACCCGTATTTCTATGCCGAAGACCACGAGGGCTTCAACCCGACGGGCGGTGCTTTCCATGACAAGCAGCATGGCTGGAGCTTTGCAGCCGGCGACGAGATAAACGTGTTGTCGGGAAGCCATTCCCTGATATTCCTCACTGGATGCAAATACAGCGGCGCCACGACGGTGACGGTGAAGAGCAGCGGCGTTGAGGTAGGGAAAATCACCCTCGACAAGAGCAACGACGGCGTGATGCAGAGCATTGAGTACAAGGGCGACTACGGGGTGCTGACCCTCTCGTTCGACGGGGCGATGTATATCCACAAACTCGTGGTTGCAAACCTCGGCGAGTCTTCCACACAAAAGAACGAGCTCGGTTACTACGTGGTGCAGGCAGGCAATGCCGGAAACTTCCTTACCATGCTTGACTTGGCAAATGCCAACAGCAGTGCCACGGAGCGCACCTGCATCTTCCTGCCCGACGGCACTTATGACCTCGGCGAGACTGCGCTGACCACCGTTTCGGGAAACAATATCTCCATCATCGGCCAGAGCATGGACAAGACTATCATCAAGAATGCCCCCAACGTGAAGAACGAGGGTATCGGTACGACCGCCACTCTCTATGTGACGGGCAAGAACCTCTATCTGCAGGACCTCACCCTGCAGAACGCCCTTGACTATTATAATTCAGGGTCGGCAGGACGCGCCGTTTGTCTGCAGGACAAGGGTGACGGCACTATCTGCAAGAACGTGAAGATGCTGTCTTACCAGGACACATACTACAGCAACGGAAACGGCAAATACTACTGGGAGGACTCCGAAATCCACGGCACCGTGGACTTCCTCTGCGGCGGTGGCGACGTATATTATAATAGGTGTAAGATCGTGGTCGAAAAGCGTTCTGCCGACGGATCCGGCGGCTGCACCATAGCTGCGCCGTACACCGACAACGGCTGCAAGTGGGGATACGTGATGAACAACTGCACGGTGGACAACTATGCACAGGAATTCAACTACGGACGTGCTTGGGGCGGCACACCGCGTCTGGCTTACCTCAACACCACGCTCCTGCAGCCAACCAAAATCACAAAGGACCGTTTTACCACTGCTGGTATGAACGTGGCAGCAGACAAGTTCGTGGAATACAACACCATGGATGCGGAAGGCAATGTGGTATCTCCCGCTTCGAATGTGCTGAAATTCACCAAGGACAAGACCGTGAACGAGATGGAGACTATCCTTACCGCCGACGAAGCGGCAGCTTACGATCTCGACAAGGTGTTCCCCTCATGGACTCCCGACGCATTGTGCGCCCAGCTTGGACTGGGACTGCTTACTGCCGAGGCTGGTAAAATATCCTGGAAAGCCGTGGATGGAGCGCGCGCCTATGCTGTGTTCAATGGCGGCAAGTTCGCCGGTATGACATCTGAAACCTCTTGTGCACTCGCCGACGGAGAATCGGCAGCCGACTTCACTGTTCGCGCGGCCAACGCAATGGGCGGTTTCGGCGGCGGTTCTACCACAACAACAGGAATCAACAGTGCCAAGACGACAGGGGAGAACGTGTTGTCTACATCTTTCTACGACCTTCAGGGAGCCCGTGTGGACGGCAGCCAGAAGGGAGTTCTGGTGATGGTACAGAAAATGACTGACGGAACTGTCAAGACGGCCAAAGTGGTAAAGTAGCTGACTGATATTTATATGGCGGGTCCTGAAAAAATCCTTTGACGGATTTTCACGCCTATGGGGAGCGGTGTCGTTGCGGCACCGCTCTTTTTAGCTTTTGTAATTTTAAACTAAATTATGAGTACACGGTTGTAAAAAAGTCTGAATTTGTTGTTGTAAACGCACACACACAGCTTTTTAACTATATTTTTTGCCATTTCTACCTTGGAATATATTATCTTTGCAAAACTTTTTTTAATATTATTTCTTTTAATAACTATGTTTGGTAATTTGAAAACTTTAAGGCTTGGGCTTATTGCGCTCCTGCTCCTCGTGGTGGGCAGCGTGTCGGCACAGTCTTTGAAAGGAAATGTGAAGGACAGCAACGGTGAGCCTATCATCGGCGCTACCATTCAGGAGAAGGGTTCCAAGAACATGGCCGTGACAGACCTCGACGGTAACTTCTCCATCAATCTTTCCGGCGGCAAACAGATTACCGTTTCATACATCGGTATGAAGACGGCAAACGTGAACGTCAGCGGAAAGAGCAGTGTTAATGTGGTAATGGAAGACGAGGCCACGACCCTCAACGATGTCGTGGTTATCGGTTACGGTACGGTGAAGAAAAAGGACTTGACAGGTGCCGTGACTTCGGTTTCTGCCAAAGACCTCGCAAACATCCCGGTGTCTACCGCATCGGAGGCTATTCAGGGAAAGATGGCCGGTGTGACCGTCACCACAACGGAAGGTTCGCCCGATGCCGACGTGAAAATCCGCGTCAGGGGGGGTGGTTCTCTTTCTCAGGACAACTCACCTCTTTATATTGTTGACGGCTTCCCCGTAAGCTCCATCAGCGACATCGCTCCCAACGACATCGAGAGCATCGACGTGCTGAAGGACGCTTCTTCCACCGCCATCTACGGTGCGCGCGGTGCAAACGGTGTGGTTATCGTGACCACAAAGAGCGGAAAGGAAGGCAAGATACAGGTGAACTTCGGCGCGTCTATCGGCGTGCGCAAGGTGATGAAGGAGATTGGCGTGCTCTCGCCCTACGACTATGCAAAGTACCAGTATGAGACACAGTACGGCAAGGAGCAGGAATACGGCGACTGGAGAGACATGGACATCTGGAAATCTGTTGATGGAAGCAACTGGCAGGACGAACTCTTCGGACGTACAGGTATCCAGCAGATATACAACCTCTCTGTCAGCGGCGGTTCAAAGGACACCAAATTCAATGTAAGCTACTCGCGAACCGATGACAAGAGCATCATGCTTGGCTCTGATTTCACCAAGGACAACATCAACGCCAAGTTGAACACCAACCTCAACAAGTGGCTCTCGCTTGATTTCAACGCCCGTCTGGCATACTCCGTTGTTAACGGACTTAATTCCGGAGGCGATACCAACGACTCCAGCGCCTCTAACTCTATTATCAACAAGGCTATCACTTTCCGTCCCGTTGAGCCGCTCAGCTCCAACGGCGATGACGACCCGGACGAGTCGTCTACAACGGATATCAACCCGTATGACCGTATCAGCGGAACATACAAGCTGCAGCGCCGTTTCCGTCAGGACTACAATGCCGGCTTGAACTGGAAACCTTTCAAGCACTTCACGTTCCGTTCTGAATTCGGTTACACATGGAGATACGAGAACACAGACCAGGCTTGGGACAAGCTCGCCACACGCAACGACAACACGGGTGCCGGTGCTCCAAAGTCAAGGTTCACTCGTGTGGACGTGCGCAACTGGCGCAACGCCAATACATTGACATACGATACAAAGAACGCTTTCGCTAAGGGCGACCGCTTGAATGTACTCGTGGGTCAGGAGTGGTCAAGCTCTAAGGAGAACGACTATTATTCTGCAACAATCAATTTCCCTATAGACTATACTATCTCCGAGGTGCTGGCTCACCAGGGTGCCGGCGAGGCACAGCCCAACGCCAACACGATCGGCGCTGAGGACAACATGGCTTCGTTCTTCGGACGTATCAACTATACTTACGCTGACAAGTACCTTCTCACCGCCACGTTCCGTGCCGATGGCTCAAGCAAGTTTGCCAAGGGCAACCGTTGGGGCTTCTTCCCCGCCGTGGCTCTCGGATGGCGCATCAGCGAGGAGAATTTCATGAAGAGCGTTACTTGGCTGTCTAACCTGAAGCTCCGCTTGAGTTACGGTGAAGCCGGTAACAACCGTATTCCCTCGGGCAGTATCTACCAGCCGTATTCGTTCCCGACAAACTATGACAAGCTCAAGGAACCTTATTTCGACGGCACTATTGCAACGGTTATGGAATTGGGCAACACAAAGTCTAACACCGACCTCAAGTGGGAGACAACCATCACCCGTAACATCGGTCTTGACTTCGGCTTCCTCAACAGCCGTATCAACGGTACTTTGGACTTCTACTGGAACACGACCAAAGACCTGCTGATGAAGAGCAAGATTACTTCAAGCTCGGGCTACAGCTACATGTACAAGAACTTCGGACAGACATCAAACAAGGGTGTGGAGCTTGCCCTCAATGCCTCTATCATCGAGAAGAAGAACTTTACCCTGAGCATGAACGCCAACATCTCTTACAACAAGAACAAAATCGACAAGCTGAACACTGGTGCAGAGTGGGACACCAACTACACGATACCTGATGTGACTACAGGCGACAACTTCCGCGTGGTGGAAGGCGGTTCGCTCGGTGAGGTATGGGGCTACAGACTCCAGGGATACTACACGGCTTATGACGCAGAGAAGAACCCCAACGGTGAACTGCAGTGGAACGGCAGGGCATGGGAACTCCGCGAAGGCATCAAGGACAAGAGCTCTTCGCTTATCGGCACACTGCAGCCCGGTTCTCCCAAGCTGAAGGTTGATGCCGACGGCAATGTGGTGAAGGAGAAACTCGGCAACACCATCGCACCCTGGGCCGGCGGTTTCGGTTTCAACGCCACTCTCTACGGTTTCGACGCTTCTATCTTCTTCAACTACCAGTTGGGCAACAAGATCGTGAACGGTACTAAGCTCGGTTCTTCTTTCTATCACGACAACAAGAAAGGATACAACCTCAATTCCGATTTCCTGACCCGCTACACGAACATCGACCCCAACAACGGTCTGTCGCTTGCCAACCCGACAAACGTGGCTCAGTATTATGGCGGCGAGGCCGGTGCCATCGCGCGTTTGAACGAAATCAACGCCAACGCTTCTATCTACAACCCCGTTGCAGTGAGCAAGATGTATCTTCTCGACTATTTCGTGGAGGATGCTTCGTTCCTGCGTCTGCAGAACCTCACAGTGGGTTACACTCTGCCGAAGAAGCTGCTGAAGAAAATCTTCTTGAGCAACGTGCGTTTCTATTTCACAGGTTACAACTTGCTCACCATCACCAACTACTCGGGCAACGACCCGGAGGTTGACTCCAGCAGCAAGAAATCTCCTATGTCTCCGGGTGTGGACTACGCCTCTTATCCCAAGAGCCGTCTGTATGTGTTCGGAGTAAACGTTTCATTCTAATATATAATAAGGAGTAAAACAAGATGAAAAATATTTTAAAGACGATAGTATTTGGCGGTGCCGCCCTTGCGACATTCTCGTCTTGCAGCGATTTCCTTGACCAGAAATCACCGTCGGATACCGATGCCAGCAACGTGTGGCAGTCTGCATACTATACACAAAACGTTCTCAACAAGGCGTATGGTCTGCTTTGCGAGGACTACACCTACTCTCAGGTGCTTTGCTACACCTTCATGGCAAACTCCGACATCGAGTTCGCCAACGCCTACGGCTATTCGAAGGCTACGGAGGCCGGCAAGGGCAGGGACCTGAACAACTACTATGCCAACAACGACGCTACGTTCCAGAAGAACCGCGACGCATGGGACCACCTCTACGAGAACATCGAATACTGCAACAGCATTATTCAGGGTCTTGGCTCTATTGACGCCAATACAACCGACAACACGGAGAAGCAGCTCCTTATCTACAAGGGCGAGGCTTTGACGATGAGGGCTATGGTTTACCAGGAGCTTATACGCAACTGGGGCGACGTGCCGTTCAAGACGGAACCCACAAAGAACGACCTCTCGAACATCAACACCGGCAAGACCGACCGCGATGTTATCATGGACGCTCTCATTACCGACCTCGAGGAGGCTATAAACTATCTGCCTTGGGCCGGGCAGAGCGGCTACACCACAGAGCATATAACAAAGGGATACGCCCACGCCCTGCTTGCTAATATCGCCATGCAGCGTGCCGGATGGGCAATCCGCGAGGCTGCCAAGGAGGGATATGTTACCGCTTCGGAAAACAGCGACCCCACTTATCCTACACAGCGTTGCAGCGACGAGGACCGCACCAAGTATTACAAGCTTGCGCTTACACACCTGAACGAAGTCATCAAGTCCGGCAAGCACCAGCTTAACCCGAGCTTCGACGACGAGTGGACGCTCATTAACCAGCAGACTCTTGACAAGGTTTATCAGGAGAACATCTTCGAGATTCCTATGGGCTTGGGCAACTCCAGCGAACTTGGCTACGGTATCGGCGTGAGGTTTGCCGACGGCTCCGACTACGCTCTGAAGGGAAACTCTTCGGCTAATGTCCAGCTGCCTTCCACTCTCTTCTGGATGTACGACCACAGCGGCAAGGACACTCGCCGCGACGTGACCTGCTCTGATATGGAGATAAAGGTGGAGAACGGTGTTACCACCGAGACTATGCTCGGCAACAAGCCGTTCAATATCTACTGCGGCAAGTGGGATGTGCGCAAGTTCAACAGCGACTGGTCTGAAATTGCGAAAATCAAGAACGCCAAGTTCGGTACAGGTATCAACTATGTGAAGCTTCGCTACTCACAGGTTCTCCTTTGGTATGCCGAGGTGATGAACGAGCTGAACGGCGACCCTGACGCTACGACCGACGGCTGCGGCTTGACGGCTCGTCAGGCTCTTGGCGAGGTGCGTGTGCGCGCTTATGCCGATGCTGACAAGAATATTGCTTGGCAGTATGTGTATAGCATCCCCGCAGACAAGGAGGCCTTCTTCAACGCTATCGTTGATGAGAATGCCCTTGAATTTGCCGGCGAGGGTGTGCGCAAGTATGAGTTGGAGCGCTGGAACCTGCTTAGCGCGAAGATTGACCAGATGAAGGAGGACTACAAGACTCAGATTTACGAGTATCCCGAAAAGCTGTATTACAAGACATACACCGAGAACGGACTCGTGAAGATTGACATGAACTCCATCCGCTGGTATGACAAGGAGAAACCTGCTGACGAAACTGACTACAAGTATGTGACCTTCTGGGGTGACGAGGCCAA
Organism: Oscillibacter sp. MSJ-31; assembly: GCA_963629785.1. Classification (GTDB taxonomy): domain Bacteria; phylum Bacteroidota; class Bacteroidia; order Bacteroidales; family Bacteroidaceae; genus Prevotella. The sequence goes on from CAVGJZ010000001.1 coordinate 76,825, forward strand.
GGAGTCTAACCTGACGAAGACAAACCTCTCTAACCTTGAGTATATCAGCGGCGGTCTCAACGCTACGGTGAAGAACCGCTATCTCCTGCCCATCTACAACAGCACAATCAACGAGTCGGAGGGTTCTCTCCAGAACTCCTATGGATTTCTCCATAACTAAATTTAATATCGAAACATAATGAAACTGAATAAATCAATTATAAGCAAGGCTATCTTCGGAGCAACTATCCTGCTCGGAAGCGCGGCTTTCACTGCTTGTACCGACAAGAACGAATGGGACGTTGACCCGTCTTACGACCGTTTGTTCCATTCGTCGAACGTTAGCGTGAGCCCCGGCCAGGACGATGCTGAGGTGACTTTCAAGAAAATGCCTAACGCCGAGTATTATGTCATAGAAATCAGCACCGACACTCTTTATGATGGAGTGGAGACTACGGAACACAGTGTGATTTACGGCGATCAGGAGAACAACCGCATCACTACCACTCCTTATACCATTACCGGACTGGAGGGTTCAACAAAGTATTTCTTCCGTATCAAGAGCTGCGCCACTACTGGCAAGGGGTCTACGTGGAAATATCTTGATGAAGACGGCTACAGCTTCACGACGAAGTCTGAGCAGATTATCAGCGAGGTTGTGCCCGGTTCCAACAAGGTTCAGGTGAAGTTCACCGCGGGAAAGCAGCTTACCACTGTACAGATTGTGAAGGATGACCAGGTGCTCATCTCCCGTGAAGTGACTGCCTCTGAGGTTGAAGCCGGAACATTGCTTGTTGACGGCAGTGACGGCAGTATGCAGCCCAAGACTTCTTACACCGTGCAGTTGCTCAACGGCGAGAACGTGCGCGGCAGCATGAGTTTCACCACTACCGAGGCTTATCCCGACGGATATGAGGTGATAACGCTGACCGCCGGAGATGATATCCGTACGGTGCTCCAGAACGCCGCTACCGACAAGGTTGTTGTGGTGTTCCCGCAGGGCATGGAATATACTGCCACTTCAACTGACGCTCCTGTTGCCAGTTTCAAGATTCCCGAGAATATCAAGTCTGTATATTTCTGGGGAGCTGCCGGCGGTGCTAAGCCGACACTGAACTTCAAGGGCGTTTCGTTCGAGGCTTCCTCAATGGACATCCTGCGCTTCTATAACCTCAATATGCAGTTTACTTCAAACTCCGACGGTTATGTGATGGCACAGAGCGGCGCCTTCACTCTCAATAGCCTTGAGATGGAAAAATGTAACGTGCAGAATGTGCGCGGCGTGTTCCGCTTCAAGGATATCACGGGTGCATCGGTACAGAGCGTGAAGATTAACGACTGCGTATTGACTAACATCGGTACTTACGGTGTATTCAATGCAAAGGACCAGAAGTCTCTGACGCTTGGTTCGGTAAGCATTACCAACACCACGCTGAATACGATAAATTCCGTATTGACGAATACGAGCCAGTCGAACTTCACGTTGTCTCTCGACCACTGTACTATCTGGAATTGCGTGCCTTCAGGAAAGCCTTATTTCGACGTGAACAAGTTTGAAGGTGTGACGGTGGCCTGCACAAATTCTCTTATCGGAGCATATTACAAGGCTGTTGAGGGAGAAACGGTGAAGGGTAACAGTATGAAGGATATCGACGGTTCAGGTACTGTTTACACGAGCGACTTCCAGTGGAACCTCAATTATGAAATCGGCTCTCAGATTTCTGAGACTTCTACACAGCTGTGGGTAAATCCTGCTACTGACAATGCTGATTTCACTGTAATGCCAAGCTATTACAGAAGCCTCGGCGACCCAAGGTGGTTCCCGGCTGAGTAATCAGGATAGTGTATTAATATCAAAAAAAGGAGCGGCAATATGTCGCTCCTTTTTTTGATTTGCCGGTAGTGTGTTTGATGCGTATATATGTGGCGCAAACCAACGGTTGCGAAGAAAAACTTTTGAAAGGTTGGGAGAAGAGAAAAAATATTGTAAGTTTGCAAAAAAATAAGGAGTGTATTCTATGACAACTTTGGTGGTAGATAAATTGTGGAGTTTTCTTCAGTCATTGTCTTTGACTGCAAACAATAAGCGTTGGCTTGCGGCACGTTTGCTGGAGTCTGCTAATGCAAAGTCAGAAACGAATGCCAACGAACAGACAGAATATTCGTGGGAGAATTATGTCATATCTCAAAACATATCGGATTTATTGTTGGGTTCAAGAAAGGACATGGCTGATGATATTTCTGATTCTTTGTGCTCGGCATTAGAGGAGAAATACAAATGAAAGTCTTTCTTGATACCAATATTGTAATAGATTTTTACGATAGGAGACGTGAATTCTTTTATCCCGCAGCGGTTATATTTGATTTGGCGTATAGGGGTAAAATAAAGATTTATGTTTCGGCAATAACGTTCGTCAATGCTTTTTTCTTGTTGAGGAAGACATTTCCTTCTACAGATTTATATAAATCAATGAAGGGGCTGGCGTCGCTCTGTGAAATAACAAATGTAGACTGGGCTGTCATTGATAAATGCTTGTCTGAAGAGAGGAAAGATTTTGAAGACAGCGTACAGTATGAGTCTGCATTGCCTTATAATGTAGATGTTATAGTGACGCGTAACGTCAAGGATTTTATCCCATTCACAAAAATAGCTATGACACCGAATGATTTTTTAGATGGTATTTTGCAGGAGTAGTATAATACGAGACCATGACTCTTTACGAAGCAATATTTGAGCGGCATAGCGTCCGCAGTTATATAGACCAGCCGCTGGCGGAAAGTCTTGTTTCAGAACTGAATGCAAAAATACAGGCTGTCAATAACGAAAGCGGACTTCATGCGCAGCTTGTCCTTGACGAGCCGAAGGCTTTCAACGGAATCAAGTCGTATGGCGTGTTCCGCGGCGTTTCAAACTATATCGTTATGGCTGGCAAAAAAGAAAAAGAACTTGACCGAAAGGTGGGCTACTACGGCGAGGAACTCGTTCTTTTTGCCCAGACCCTTGGTCTAAACACTTGTTGGGTCGGGCTTACATACTCCAAGACAACTGACGCTTTCGCTTTGGAGAAAGACGAGAAAGTGGCTTGTGTTATCGCTCTTGGTTATGGCAAGACACACGGCGCAGGGCATAGGATAAAAACCGCAGGGCAGGTGAGCAATGTGTCCGCTGTTACTCCCGGATGGTTCCGCTGTGGCGTGGAGGCGGCATTGCTTGCGCCGACAGCGATAAACCAGCAGAAATTCTATTTTGAATATCTCGGTAGCGATGGCGGTGTTGAGACTGTAGCTGCCCAAAAACGTTTTTCCCTTTTCGGTTACACCAATATGGACTTGGGAATTGCCATGCGTCATTTTGAACTCGGTGCGGGTAACATAAAGTTCAAGTGGGTGTTTAAATAACCTAAACATAAAGTGACAATACGTCACGTGTATGGTGTGCCAAAATGTCGCTACGGCCTTTTGGCACACTTTTCGTATATTCTCGGATGAAAGCCCCAAGAACAACAGGGCTGCGAAAACAATGTAAAACTAATTAAAACATACAATTATGAATATCAGACCATTAGCAGACAGAGTTTTGATTGAGCCGGCTCCCGCAGAGGAGAAGGTTGGTGGAATTATCATTCCTGACACAGCAAAAGAGAAGCCTTTGCATGGTAAGGTTGTTGCCACGGGAAACGGCACAAAGGATGAGGAGATGGTTCTCAAGGCCGGTGACGAGGTTCTCTACGGCAAGTATTCAGGAACGGAGCTTGAATTTGAAGGCAACAAGTACTTGATGATGCGCCAGAACGACGTGTTGGCTGTTATCGCAAAATAATCAGGAATTAGAAAACGGAAATCAGAAATTGGCTTCCCTGTTAATAAAGGAATAGAGGATTCTTTTTCTTGTTAAATTATGGGAGCGATATGCTGAAAATAAACAAATAAGGAGAATACAATCATGGCAAAAGAAATAAAGTTTGATGTAGATGCCCGTGAGCAGTTGAAGCAGGGCGTAGACCAGTTGGCTAACGCAGTAAAGGTAACTCTCGGCCCGAAGGGACGCAACGTGGTTATTGAGAAGAAATTCGGTGCGCCGCAGATTACCAAGGACGGTGTTACAGTGGCTAAGGAAATCGAACTGGAGGACAAGTTCCAGAATACCGGTGCGCAGCTTGTCAAGAGCGTGGCAAGCAAGACCGGCGATGATGCCGGCGACGGAACGACAACAGCAACCATCCTTACGCAGGCTATCGTGACCGAAGGTCTGAAGAACGTTACGGCAGGAGCTAATCCGCTCGACCTGAAGCGCGGTATCGACAAGGCTGTGAACGCCGTTGTGGACTACATCAAGAACAACGCTGAGATTGTGAACGACAACTACGACAAGATTGAGCAGGTTGCCACTGTCAGCGCCAACAACGACCCTGAAATCGGAAAGCTCATCGCTGATGCCATGCGCAAGGTCAGTAAGGACGGCGTTATAACAATCGAGGAGAGCAAGAGCCGTGACACATATATCAACGTAGTGGAAGGTATGCAGTTCGACCGCGGTTATCTCAGCGGCTATTTCGTGACAGACTCAGACAAGATGGAGTGTGTTATGGATAACCCGTACATCCTTATCTACGACAAGAAGATAAGCAACATAAAGGATTTCCTGCCTATCCTCCAGCCGGCTGCTGAGAGCGGACGCCCGTTGCTCGTTATCGCGGAGGATGTAGACTCAGAGGCTCTGACAACATTGGTTGTGAACCGTCTGCGCGGCGGCTTGAAGATATGTGCAGTCAAGGCCCCTGGTTTCGGCGACCGCCGCAAGGCAATGCTCGAGGATATCGCTGTGCTCACAGGCGGTGTGGTAATCAGCGAGGAGAAAGGCTTGAAACTCGAGCAGGCAACTCTCGAAATGCTCGGTACTTGTGACAAGGTGACTGTTTCAAAGGACAATACCACTATCGTGAACGGTGCCGGCCAGAAGGAGGTTATCGCAGACCGTATCGCACAGATTAAAAACGAAATCGCCAATACTACAAGCTCTTACGACAAGGAGAAGCTGCAGGAGCGTCTTGCCAAGATGGCAGGCGGCGTGGCAGTGCTCTACGTGGGAGCCAACAGCGAGGTGGAAATGAAGGAGAAGAAGGACCGCGTTGATGATGCTCTCTGCGCCACACGCGCTGCTATCGAAGAAGGTGTTGTAGTCGGCGGCGGTACAACATACATCCGCGCTCTCGAGGCTCTGAAGGACATAAAGGGCGAAAATGCGGACGAGCAGACAGGTGTGAACATCGTTGAGCGTGCCATCGAGGAGCCGCTCCGTCAGATTGTACGCAATGCCGGCGGCGAGGGTGCCGTAGTCGTGCAGAAAGTGCGCGAGGGCAAAGGCGACTTTGGTTACAATGCCCGCAAGGACATCTACGAGGATTTGCGCGCAGCGGGAGTTATCGACCCGGCAAAGGTAGAGCGTGTGGCACTTGAGAACGCTGCTTCCATCGCAGGCATGTTCCTCACAACGGAATGTCTCATCGTGGACAAACCGGAGGAGAAGGCACAGATGCCAATGGGAAACTCTGGTATGGGCGGCATGATGTAAAAAGCCGATTTTGACACGTCAAGATAACAAAAGAGGGTCAGCTTGTAAAGGTTGGCTCTCTTTTTATGCCTTTTGATTAAAATTCATAAGAATATATGCGAAAATATTTGGAGCGTAAAAGGAAACTTTCTATCTTTGCCCATGTAAAGAAGAAAGGATTTTAACAAGAAAAATAACATTATTTTTTGATTTGTTTTAGTAGATTAGTTTTTAAGTAGTTTGTTTTTGAAAATCGGTTGTCGTGAGACATCCGATTTTTTTTTTAACCCTTTTGCTTCCCACTTGAGTTGTGCGGATGCTTCTCTTTGGGTCTTGCTGATTTCCCTTTGGCTTTTATGAATTTTTCTTTGGACTTTGTGAAATTCTCTTTGAGCTTTATGAAATTCTCTTTGAGGTTTGTGAATTTCTCTTTGGGCTTTACAGATTTCTCTTTGCGCTTCATGGAATTTTGCTTACTTTTGCGCTTGTATGAAAAAACTGATTGAACTTTACGAAAAATATACAGGCAGCGAGCCCGAGAATATAGAGAAAATGGCAGGGGCGGGCAGCAACCGTCAGTATTACCGTTTTTATGGCAGTGACGGTGAAACCGTTGTTGGGGCTGTGGGTACGAGCCGTGATGAGAACCACGCTTTCGTTTATCTCTCGCGGCATTTCTCAAACCTGTGTCTGCCCGTGCCGCAAGTCCTTGCTGTGAGCGGAGACGAACTGAGATATTTGCAGACCGACCTTGGTTGCACGTCGCTCTATGATGCTTTGAAAGGCGGAAGGGAAGCCGGCGGCAGGTACACCCAGAATGAGAAGCAACTGCTTGTCGGAACAATCCGCCAACTGCCGGCTGTCCAGATGCAGGGAGCGGTGGGTATCGACTGGACCAACTGCTATCCCCAGCCGGAGTTTGACGAGAACAGTGTGCTTTTCGACCTTAACTATTTCAAGTATTGTTTCCTGAAGCCGACAGACCTTGATTTCCATGAACTAAAGCTCGAGGCAAATTTTCGGCTTTTCGCCAAAGACCTCACAGCTGAGGATACGGACAGTTTTATGTACCGTGATTTTCAGGCGCGCAATGTGATGCTTGATGCCCAGGGCAATCCCTTTTTCATTGATTTCCAAGGTGGGCGAAAGGGACCGTATTATTATGACCTCGCATCGTTCCTGTGGCAGGCATCAGCGAAATATCCTCATAAACTTCGACGGGAACTCATTTATGAATACTACGACTCGTTGAAGAATTACATAGAAGTGCCTTCGGTAAGGCATTTCGTGGATAGGCTCAGTCTGTTTGTCCTGTTCCGCACCTTGCAGGTTTTAGGGGCTTACGGTTTCCGCGGCTATTTCGAGCGCAAGAAATACTTTCTGGACAGTATTCCTGCTGCAATGCAAAACCTGCGCGAACTGCTTGAACTCAATGTGTTCCATTATCCCTATATGATGGACATGCTCAAGAGACTGACGGAACTGCCCCAGTTTGCTCCGGCAGAAAACAAGCCAGCGGACAGGACGGACGGTTTCAAGACAGCGGAATCTAATGTTTATCAGAGTCATCCTCAAGACGGTCCTGCCACGTTCTCAAAATACGACGGCAAAGGACCGCTCGTCGTAAGGGTTTTCAGCTTTTCCTATAAAAAAGGAATACCCGACGATGAGTCGGGTAATGGCGGCGGTTACGTGTTCGATTGCCGCAGCACCCATAACCCCGGGCGTTACGAACCTTACAAGAAACTCACGGGACTTGACGAACCTGTAATCCGCTTTCTTGAGGACGACGGCGAGATACTGACCTTTCTGGATAGCGTGTATAAACTTGCCGATGCCCATGTGGCGAGATATATCCAGCGCGGGTTTATCGATTTGATGTTCTCTTTCGGCTGTACCGGCGGTCAGCACCGCAGCGTGTATTCCGCCCAGCATCTCGCCGAGCATCTCAACGAAAAATTTGGCGTGGAAGTGAGGATACTCCATCGCGAGCAGAATATCTCACAGGTACTGCCGGCTAAATAGCAAAAAGGCGGCAACTGCTGCTACTGCCATCATCTCGGCGACAAGACAGGCGCAGACACTGAACCGCATGTCAGCGGAAGCAAGTTCCCGGTCGTTAGTGCCGATGTATGGTTTGTAGAACAGTTCGCCGAAATAGTTGTGCGGTCCTCCGAAACGGCAGTCGAGCAGAGCCGACAGTGCCGCTTCGGGCCATCCGCTGTTTGGCGAGGCATGGCAGCGGGAATAACGCCAAGTATGCCTTGCGCAGCAAACGGCGGTGCGATGGGGGACAGCTTTGTAAAAGCATCTGCAAACCAGCCCTGCACCAAGCAGAAAGAATGCCGTAATGCGTGCGGGGATGTAATTTGCGATGTCGTCGATGTGGGCAGCCCAGCATCCGAAGTCTTTGTAACGTTCGTTCCGGTAGCCAATCATCGAGTCGAGCGTGTTCACCATCTTATAGGCGAGCATTCCCGGCAGACCCAGGAGGCAGAACCAAAAAAGCGGTGCCACGACACCGTCGGACAAGTTCTCGGCGAGTGTTTCGAGCGACGCCGTTGCAACTTCTTGCCTCGACAGCGACTGCGTGTCACGCCCGACGATGCGCGCCACTTGTTTTCTTCCCTCGTCGAGACTGCGCTGCAAGGCTTCGAAAACCATCCGTACTTCGCGCCGCAGTGTCTTTCCAGCAAGGCAATAGAAAACGAGTACCGACTGTATGGCAAACGACAGCAGAACGAACGGCAGTTCGGGCTTGCCGTCGATGGCAGCTAAACTGTTGAGCAGTGTCACGCCAAGTAGTGTGCTGGCGAAGACAACGGCGATGCTGAATACGGTGAACACCGCTCCCTTCGACTTTTTGTGCCTTCCCTTGTTGAGCCGGCGTTCCCCACGGGCAATCCATTTCCCCATATAAACGACGGGATGGGGTAGCGATACGGGGTCGCCGAAAACCAAGTCGAGAAGCCAGCCTGCCACTAAACTTAGCAGTGTGGTATTGTTGTTCAGGAATATTATCGTTTCGTCCATTCTCTCAAAGCGTTAATCAATTTGTTGTCCTCCGCTTCCGTCTGCACGGCAATACGGAAATGTTTCGGCGACAGACCGTGGAAATTGCTTGCGTCGCGTATCAGTATGCCGTACCTCGCCACAAGATTTTCTTTCAATTCACCGGCGTTTCCTGCGGGCATCTCACACAGCAGCATATTGGAGTCGGACGGGAATGTCTTGATGCCGGCTCCTTCCAGCTGTTCAGCCACCCGTACACGTTCCTTGCATATTGCAGCGGCATCAATGCAGTAGTTGTCAGGATGCGCGGCAAGAAAAAGTCCGGCCTCCGCCGCGAGACTGTTTACAGACCACGGCATTCTGTAACGCCCTACCTTGGAAATCAACGTGTCGTTTCCTACGGCATACCCAAGACGCAATCCGGGTATGCCGAAGTCTTTGGTCATGGAATAAAGTATCAGTGCGTTGCCCAGCTGCACTGCCTCTTCGCACTGCAATGTCTCTTCTGTGGTGTAGGCAGAGTAGCTCTGGTCTACGACGAACAGCGTGCCGGGATTCTTCTTTATTATGCCGACAAGCAAGTCGTGTCGCATAACCTGTCCCGTGGGGTTGTTCGGGCTGCACAGCCACACTGTGTCATTGACTCCAAAACTGTCCGTCGGGTTTATGTGCGTGATGTATTCCGTTTCGCATCGGTAAATCCGGCATGCGTCGGCGTATTCCGAGAACGTGGGCTGCACAATATGGTGCCGCTTTTCCCTGAAGCATAAGGCGATAAGATATATCGCTTCCGTAGCTCCGTTGGCGGCCATCACGTTATTGTTTCCAACACCGAGTCGTTCGGCGATGGCGTGTTCGAGACTTTCCGGCGCCGGTTCCGGGTAACTCGTTATTGTCGGCAACTTGCCGGCGAGAGCCTTGAAGAGCGGCGAGTGGTCGAAATGGTTGTAAATGTTCGTGGAGAAATTGATTTCCACGTTGCCGTATTTGTATAAGTCGTCCCCGTGCCCGTGTATCATTCTGTCATTATTTTCATCAGGTTCTCTATGTCCACGTGTTTCCTTACATGGTCGGCAAGCAGGTCGTATTGCCTGTCCTTGAATTCCTCTGCGCTTTCCCTCTTTGCAGTCTGTCCGCCCTTGTTGAATGGTGCAATGAGATATTCTATTACCGGCTGGTTGTCGAGGAAACCATGCAGGTAAGTTCCGATGCAATGGTCGCCGTAAACGATGGCGTCTGCTTTTTCGCCGTCTCTTCCACTGCCGTTGCAGAATGTCGTGACACCCTGGTGTATCTCGTAGCCTTTGCAAGGAGAATCGTTGAACGTGAATTCCACTTGCTTCGTCACCTTCTCCGGCAGCATCTCCGTCGCTGTGTCCAGAAGCCCGAGTCCCGGCAGTTGCGGTATGCTGCCTTCCACACCGTAGGGGTCGCCCACCGTTTGTCCGAGCATCTGGTAGCCGCCGCATATTCCCACGATTGTTTTCCCGTTCCTGTGGGCGCGGACCACCGCCTGCGCTACGCCGTTGCGGCGCAGCTCGTACAAGTCGTCCATTGTGGCCTTGGTGCCAGGCAGGATGATGATGTCGGCTTTCTCGATGTCGTCGGTGTTGCTTGTATAAAACAGGTTCACCCGTTCGTCGCGCTCAAGTGCGTTGAAGTCGGTGAAATTCGATATGTGCCGTAGCAGCACGACGGCAATGTTCACCTTTCCGTCGGATGCGGAACGAATCTTCCGTTCCAGTTCCACGCTGTCCTCTTCCTCTATCACAATGTCGCTGAACATGGGCACGACGCCGAGCACCGGCACCTGACACAGTTCTTCAATGATTCTCCTTCCCTCCTCGAAGAGTCTGATGTCGCCGCGGAATTTGTTTATTATTATACCTTTGATGCGTTGTCTGTCTTCTGGAGTCTGCAGCATCACGCTGCCATAGCACGAGGCGAACACCCCGCCGCGGTCGATGTCCGCCACGAGTATCACATCGGCGTTGGCATGGCGAGCCATAGGCATGTTCACGATGTCGGAGTCTCGCAGGTTGATTTCCGACACGCTGCCGGCGCCTTCCATGATGATGGGATTGAACTTTCCGGCAAGTCTGTCGAAAGCCGTATTTACGGCGTTGCGCAGTTCCTCGCGTCCTTCTTTCCTGAAATATTCGTATGCAGAGCGGTTGCCGATAGGTTTGCCGTTGAGCACCACCTGTGTGGTGTGTTCCGAGTTAGGCTTCAGCAGTAGCGGGTTCATGTCGGTCGTGCATGGTATCCTTGCCGCTTCCGCCTGCACCGCCTGTGCCCGTCCTATTTCCAGTCCGTCAGGAGTGGCGTAAGAATTGAGCGCCATGTTCTGCGCCTTGAACGGGGCAGGGGAGTAGCCCTCCTGCAGGAAAATCCGGCAGAGAGCCGTGGCGAGTACGCTTTTGCCCACGTCGCTGCCTGTACCGACAAGCATCACGGGATGCAACTTCTTGTTTTTCTTCATTATCGTAGTGCGGCTTCTGAAAAAGCCTTTGTGAATTTGTTTTAGTGGGGGTGGAAATAAAAACATTAAAAGAACGGGAAGCCCGTCTCAGCCCAATACCAGTGTGTATATCCGGCAATCACGTTCTTGTAGCGGTATATGGCGGTGCCGGTTATTTTGCCTTTTGCCGAGTATTGGCGGCAGAGTTTCTGTATGTCGTTGCGTGGGGCGTCGATTATGTCGGAGTAATGGAACTCGTGTCCGCGCATTGTCAGAGTTTCGCCGTCGCCCCATTCCATCTGCCGGTATCCAAGATGCAGCCGGGCGTTTGTCATTGTGGCTTTGAAAGGGAAAACGCCGCACATGGGCGTTCCGTCGATGTCGTTGCAAAGGTACATGAAACCTCCGCATTCTGCGAAAACCTTTCCCCCGTTTTCTGCAAAATCCCTTATTGTTTCAGCCATGAGCCTGTTTTCTGCAATCTCCAGAAGATGCAGTTCGGGGTAGCCACCGGGGAGATACAGGATGTCGCAAGCGGGAAGCACCCTGTCGTGCAGCGGTGAGAAAAAGCTCACCTCCCCCTTCTCTCTGAGCGAATCGACATTGGCTTTGTAAATGAAATTGAAAGCCTCGTCATTGGCAACCAGTATCTTCATAGTCCGAGAATTTTGTTTAAGTCCACGTTCCTTTCCACTTCCTCCGCAGCGATGTTTATGACACTCTCCATATTCTCCCTGTCGCCGACGGTAAGGCCAAGATGCCTGCCCGGGACGTTGAGTTCCGGATTTCTCGCCATATACCCCAGACACTCGGCCCCGGCTTCCGCACACGCTGTCTTGAGAAAGTCGAAATGGTTTGCCGATGCCACGTTGTTGAACACCACACCGCCGATTTTCAGTCGCTTGTTGAAGTTGGCGAAGCCGTATATCAGCGGCGCCACACTGTATGCCATTGACTTGGCATTCACCACAAGTATTACGGGTATGTCGAGCAGCATCGCCATTTCCGCGCTACTGCCGCGGCTCTTGTCGTATCCGTCGAAAAGTCCCATCACGCCTTCCACCACCGAGACACCGGCCTTGTCGCCGAACTTGTGGAACAATTCCCTGGCGTGATTCCCCGATGCCATGAACGTGTCGAGATTTATGCTTTCGTTTCCCGATGCCAGTTTATGGAACATGGTGTCGATGTAGTCCGGACCGCACTTGAACGGCTGCACGCTGATGCCGCGCTTTGCCAACGCCCTGAGCAGTCCCATGGTAAACGTAGTCTTGCCGCTGTTTGACGTGGCGGCTCCGATGAGAAATGATTTCATTCGAAAATGTTTTATGAGATTTTTCAAGCGGATAATGTTACACTCCCCTTTTGCGCCTGAGCAGTATTGACAGGGCGATGGGCGCTCCGATGAGCGATGTCACCGAGTTGATGGGCAGTGCCCCCTCGAACCCCGGCATCCTGGCTATGATATTGCACAGCAGGGCGAGCGCGGCTCCGCACAGCATTGTGGCCGGCAGCAGTATCCAGTGGTCATTGGTATTGAAGAGCCCCCGGCAGATGTGCGGCACGGCAAGTCCGAGAAACATTATCGGTCCGCAGTATGCCGTGACGATGGCGGTGAGCACGCCTGCCGATGTTATGACGAGCAAGCGTGCGCGCTTCACGTCAAGACCCAGGTTCTGCGCATACATTTCGCCGAGCAGCAGCATATTGAGAGGTTTGGCAAGCAGCATGGTGAACGGCAGCAGTGCCGCCGTGAGTCCCACGAACACATACACCTGTCCGCCCGTTACCCTTGAGAAAGACCCCAGCCCCCATATCACGTAAGCCCTGATATCCTCTTCGCTCGAGAAATATTTCAGCACACCTATTATGGCGGTGGCTATATATCCTATCAGCACCCCGGTGATGAGCAGCGTCACGTTGCCGTCTACCCTTTGGGAGAGAAAGACAATTATTGCCATTACGAACAGTGCTCCGCATACTGCGGCAAGTGTGACGGCAGTGTTTCCGATGATGCCCAGTTTGATTAGCGTGCCGCCCCATACCGCTCCGCTGAGCAGGACGACAAACGCCACGCCGAGACTTGCCGCGCTGGAAACGCCCAATACCGACGGTCCGGCGAGCGGGTTGCGGAATACCGTCTGCATCTCCAGCCCCGCCACAGACAGTCCCGCTCCGCAAGCGATGGCGGTGAGCGTTTGCGGCAGCCGTGTCTGCATTACAATGTTTGTCCAGATGTCGTTGGTGTCGCCTTTGTCCAGTCCGTTGCCGAAGGGATTTAGAATCCGCAGCACGGCTTCGGCCGGAATGTTCACCGAACCCACCGTGAGGTTAAGGACGGCGAGAACAAGTATGCCCGCGAGGAGCAATGTCATTGTCGTGGTGTGTCGCATATTAGTCTGATGTCTATTTCTCCCCCTGGGAAAACCGTGGCGCAGTGTTCCCGGCAGAGCGAAGTAATCTTGTCGAAAAAAACTTTTGGCATTATGTCCCACAGTTCCCTTGCCATGGTGATGCCGTCGATGGAATCGGCAGGGATGTTGAGGCTTTGTGCCACTCGTTTCAGGAAATCCCTGTTCATTGTCACCTTGTGGGAGTGGGTGTCGAGATTTCCGTCAGCCAGCTTCACAGCCTTGCCAATCATTATCGCAAGGACAACCCGTCTGAAACCGGTTTCGTAAGCCGCCTTGAGGGCCTCGCCGATGAAATTGCCGTAGTGGACGCAGCGTATGTCCCTTTCCTCCCTCAGAGCCCTCTCGCTTTTCATTCCCGCCACGAGGCCGATTTCCCTTTTCCCGATGGCCCACGCCACTTCAATCTCCCTTCTGATACTGCTTATGAACGCCTCGTTGGACAGCGGTCGCACGATGCCCGACGTGCCGAGTATGCTGATGCCGTTTACAACTCCCACTCTTGGATTGAAAGTCCTCTTGGCAATTTCCTCGCCGTTGTCCACGCTTATCGTCACGTCGGCATCCTTGTCCGTCAGGGCGTGGATTTCGTTTTCGATCATCTTCCGTGGAGTAGGGTTCACGGCAGGTTCTCCTGTCTGGATGCCGAGACCGGGGAGTGTCACCGTTCCCACGCCCTTGCCGTGCAGAAACCTCACCCGTTGTCCGTGACTGTTGTTTCCGTGATTGTTGTTTCTGTGATTGTCCGTGTTTCCGTGCAGGGCAACACTGACCGTTATCCTGCATCCCTTTGTCACGTCGGGGTCGTCGTTCATGTCCTTTACGACACTGGCGGTGCCCCTCTCCCCGTGTTCTACGGGAATGGTGAGTATTTCGCCGTCGGGCAGCGAGAAGCTTACCTCCTCCGAATCGTCGTCCCACAGCAGAGACTGCACTGCGGCTTTTGCGGCAGCCGTGGCGCAGGCACCTGTCGTCAGCCCCGTCTTCAGGTCGAAGAACTCCGGCACAAAACGTTCGATGGCCCTTCTTAGCCCGTGTCTGCCCGTGACGACAGTCCAGTTTCCCGGAAGAACGGGACGCTTCACGACAAACACCTTTATTCCGATTTCAAGGGCGGCGCGCACCTTCGCTTCAAATCCGCCTGTATTTCCGCTTTCCTTGGTGAGAATGGCGTCGCAGCCGAGGCGCAGCATCGTTTCCTTCTCTTCGTCTTTGGTGGGCAGGTGGTTGTCGTTATTGTAGAAGATGACGTTCTTCGTGGGAAAGCCGGCATCGGCGCATAGTCTTAGACTCTCTTCCCTGTCGAGTATTCTGAATGTCGTCTTGTGACGCTTCCAGTATTCTTCAAGTTTCGCCATCGTATTTACACCGCTGAGGGCGAGCAGATGCTTCACGTTGGCGGCCTCCATGGCCTTTGCCGCTTCGTTGTAGCAGGAGCAGTATACCACGCCTTCAACCGGTCGGGCAAATTCCCTCTGGAGCCGTATAACCGGCACGCCGGCCAGTCTTACCGCCTCATGCAGGTTCTCGGCGAAGGGGTGCGCGGCGTTGATGATACACTTTATGCCGTTGTCGGTGCAGAAATTCTTTAGCTGTCCGGCAGACATTGCCCCGGTGAGGCGCACGCCGTTGTGCGTCTCTATGTTCTGCCTGTCGCCCTTTGTGGAGTAGAAGAATTTCTTGCCGGCCTCATCACATACCTCGGCGGCGATGCGCCCCTCCGTTGTTCCGCCAAATACCAGTATCATAGTCCTGCGTTTATTTGCTTGCCTTCCGGAAGATGTGGGAGAAATGTCCGTCGTAGAGTTTGCTCAGTCCGTGCCTGTTGTCTATCGCCTCGCCCACGACAATCATTGTCGTCAGCGTCAGGTTGTTCTCCTTCAGAATTTTGGCAAGGTCTTTCAGCTGTCCGCGGTAAATCCGCTGTTCCTTCCACGTGAGCTTGTAGCAGGCGGCGACGGGCGTTTCGGGCGGATAGCCGCCTTCGAGCAACTCCCTCGTCACGTCGTCGGCGATATTTGCGCTGAGGAATATGCACATCGTGGACTGGTGCTGCGCCAGCAGCCTCAGCTTCTCCTTGTCGGGCACCGGTGTCCTTCCCTCGCCGCGCGTGAGTATTATGGTCTGGCATTTCTCGGGTATGGTGAACTGGCTTCTCAGCTCCGCTGCTGCGGCGAGGAAGCTGCTGATGCCCGGTGTTATATGGTAGTCCATGCCGTATTTGTCGAAGAACGCCATCTGCTCCTGTATCGCCCCGTAGATGCACGGGTCTCCGGTGTGGAGCCTCACCACGAGTTTCCCCTTGTCGTAAAACTCCTTCATCGTTTCGAATTGCTCCTCCAAATTCATACCCGCCGACGAGAGTACCGTTGCTCCGCTCTTTGCGCAGAATGTGAGTTCCCGCGGCACGAGACTTCCGGCATAGAGTATCAAGTCGGCTTTCTCCAGAAATCCCCTTCCCCTCACGCTGATGAGGTCGGGGTCGCCCGGGCCTGCCCCAACAATCTCTATATGGCCCTTGCCTTTGCCGCCTTTATGGTCTTTGGCCAAAGCCCAGGTGTAGTGGTAGTTTCTGTCCGCTGCGGTGACGAAGCCTTTTTGCTTCTCCACGTCGAGTGCGCCGTTCCTGCTGGAAGCCAGCGCCGACGCCTCCGCAACTCCGTAGCATCCCGTCACTTCAAAAACTTTTTCCGAAGGGTTAGGCACATCCACCGCAGCCAGTTTTTCCGCCTCGTGTATGTCGAGTTCAGCCCACGGCATGATGCGGCTGAGCAGCTTGATTACATCCTCGTCCTTCTTCAGCGTTATGCTCCCGATAGACCGCACACTCTTCATGGCAAAGCCGCGGCTTTCCAGATTCTTGACAATATCTTCTGCCGCCATAGCCGGTGTGTCCTTCTGGCACCCCACTCCCAAGCAAAGGCATGGCGGAAAGAAACGCAGGCAGATGGTGCCTTCGCTTTTCCTGTAGTATGGCGAAACCACGATAAGCAGTTCAAATTTCCGGTCCGCGCCGTCTGTTTCATTTTTACTGTTTATATAAGAACGGTATTCCCGGAAACTGTGGAAGAGGGCTACGTGGTCGGGTATGGAACTCTCGAGAAACCTTGTCCCCTCGTCGTCGTATTCCAGCACGAGAGCCGTAGGCTTCTTGTTCACGAACGCAGCTATCGCACTGTTGGTTTCCTTCCTTGTCAGTTCCTCCTCTCTCCATCCGAAGCGTTTTGCCATAGTGTCGAGAGCCCACAGGTTGCAGTTGTCGCTTTGTGTGGTGACAATCTCCTTTGCGCCTATAATGCGCGCAATGTCGCGCGCCAGTTGGTTGGCGCCGCCAACGTGGCCGCCCAACACGGGGATGACATATTTTCCCGTGGAGTCCACGCAGACCACGGCAGGGTCGGTGTGCTTGTCGGAAACTTTCGGGAGAATCTTCCTCACGCAGATACCCATAGCCCCGATGAACACGATTGCTTCGCCTTCAAACGGCGGTTCGTTTTTCTTTATCCTCCAGGCCAGTTTCTTTCCTGTTTCGTTTACCGTTTCGTATGTTATCATATAGCTCTTATTATCGTGATGGGATTATTGTCGTCAATTTTTATGGTGTGCAGAATTTCCGGCTTCATTCCCATTTCAGTTGTCGTTTCGATGAATGTCCGCTCGCTCTCTTCGCTCACGGAATTGAACACTATGCAGCCGCCTGCTTTCAGCACTGCCTTCACCTTGGCGAGCATCGGCCTCATCCTGCCGCCATAGCCGCCGATGAATACCGCATCCGGCAATTCCATTCCCCCGGTGTCTGCCGCACAGAAATCCCCGATTACGCAGTCGATGCCCGGAGCGTGGAATTTCTTTGAATTGAGTTCCATCAGTTCCCTTCCTTCTTCGCGTATTTCAAATGCCGTGACATGCAGGTGCGGAAAGGCGAGCTTCGCTTCAATGCTCACGCTGCCCGTGCAGAAGCCAATGTCCCAGAACGACCGTTTCTCCCGAAGCCGGAGCGCAGCTATCGCGGCAAGTCTTACGGGCATCTTGGTAATCATCTTTTTCCTGCCGTTGAGAAGGTGGAACTCCTCATCGGGAATGCCGAAGATGTGGCGGATGTCTCCTTTTTTCTTGAGGATAATGCAGTTGGGACAGTCGTATGTCCTGTTTGCTGAAAACTCGCCGACATGTTCCCTTTCCTCGTTGCCGAGATTCTCGCCCACATACATGTTGTAATTGTCGTAGCCGTATGCCGTCATTCTTTCCCAAATTGCATTCGGAGTCTTGTTGCGGTCGGTGAGGCAGCCGATGAGCGGCTCGCCGTTGATGAGAGCTTCGTCGAATTTCTGCCAAGGCCGCCCAGTGAGCGATACCGCCCTCATGTCGTGGTATGGCATGACGAGTTTGTGGGCGAGAGTCTGAAGCGAGTTGAACGCCGGGTAGACAGTCATCTGCACGTTGGGCAATTCCCGGATTATGGTGTTGGCGAAACCGTAGAACAGAGGGTCGCCGGAGGCGAAAATAACGATTTCGCCATAGTTCTCATACTGTTTGAAAACACAGTCGAGCGGCACTGTTATGTCAATCCATACGCAGTCCGCAGGCAGTAGGTCTTTCACGATTTCGCGGTGCCTTTTTCCGCCGGAAAAGACCCTTCCGGCAGAAATGGCATCCGTCACTTCGCGCGGCAGCCACAGGCGGTGGCTGTCCGTCAGTCCAATGACAGTACACTTATACATCTCTTCCCGGTCTTAGTTGTTCTGCGTCGTCGTAGGTGAGAACGCTGTTCACCAGTGTGGCGGCGAGGTTGCTCCCGCCCTTCCTTCCGTCGATGATGATTTTGGGGATTCCTGCCATCGCTTTCGCCGCGTGCTTGCTTTCCTCCACATGCACGAAGCCCACCGGCGCACCGATGATGCCGGCCGGGCGGCACCGGCCTTTGCGTATCAGTGTGCATAGCTCGAGCAATGCCGTGGGGGCGTTGCCGAAGGCATAGAGAGCCCCGGGGTGTTCCTCGGCGGCGAGGCGCATTCCAGCCTGTGCACGGGTGATGCCCTCTTTCTTTGCCATCTCGGCGCACCTCGGGTCGTTTATGTAGCACACCGTTCCGATGCCCAGACGCTCGAGAGCCCCCTTGCGTATCCCCGACGCCACCATCGACACGTCGGTAACTACGGTCTTTATGCTGCCATCCTTCACCTTTTCGTAGAGTGCGGCTGTCGCCCCGTTGTCCATCCACAGGAGTTTCTCCATGTCGAAGTCCGCCGTTGTGTGGATGGCGTGCAGCATGGGCCAGAGCTTCCATAGCGGAATGTCGGGATTGGCGAGTTCTTGCCTTATCGTGCGGAACGACCTTATCATTATGCTCTGCCCGATGTTCTTGCTGTTGTCCGCCGAGTCTTCCCTGTAGTATCCGCGGGGAGTGATGAAGTGTCCGTTCCAGTTATACGACTGGCTGTTGCCGATGATAACCACCGTGAACATGTCCACGTCCTCCGGGTCGAAATCCTTCAGCGTGGTTATGGTGACGGTCTGCTCGCCGCGCCCGGCCTGGCGCACGTAACCCACCACGTTGTCCGGCTTCCTTTCCTGCATGAATATCTCCTTCAGCCTGTGCAGCTGCCAGTATCTGCCGTTGCTTTTGGGATTGTAAACGGCGGTGACGAAATCAGCCCCGGCGGCAGCTTTCACGCGCTTTTCGATGACCTGCCAC
This sequence comes from Oscillibacter sp. MSJ-31, assembly GCA_963629785.1. Taxonomy (GTDB): domain Bacteria; phylum Bacteroidota; class Bacteroidia; order Bacteroidales; family Bacteroidaceae; genus Prevotella. The sequence continues at coordinate 95,934 of CAVGJZ010000001.1, forward strand.
GGTGTCATGAGGTCGCTCATTGATATTACGCAGAAATCGTGGCCGGTGGGCGCGCCCAGCAGGGATGCAGCCTTTTGGAACGCACTGATTCCGGGGAGCGGTATTATCTCGGCGGCCGACTGCCTTTCGCGTTTCATCTCGTAGATGAGCGGGGACATTCCGTATATGCCGGCATCGCCGCTGGAGATTACACACACGGTTTTCCCCTGTTCGGCATATTCAAACGCCATTTCCGCCCTTTGGCGTTCCTTCTTCATGCCGGTGTCGATACATTCCGTGTGACAGTCCAAATACTGCTCGACGAACTGGAAATAATATTTGTAGCCTATTATCACATCGCTGGCTTTCATTGCGCTCATTACGGCAGGCGTGATGTCTTCCAGCGGACCGGGGCCTATGCCCGCAACATATATCTTCATATTCTTAGTCTTTACACTCATCCGCTTGTCGGGATGTTTAAGTTTCCGAACCTGTATTTTGATGGAATAACGAGATGTCCGGTATAATATTGTTCCGGAGTTCTTGTTATTTGCAGAACCGAACTCGTGTACTTGGAAGTTCTTATTTTATAATCTGGTAATACTTTGGCGTGTAATGCGGAAGAAGCTCCGGGTGGAACGCCTTCACGAAATCCGCAAGGAGGAAATGCGGCTGCACCCCGGCGAGTTCCCTGTAGGGCGTTTGGCTGAGGTCGCAGAAAATGACGCGTTTGTTTTTGTATGCGTCGAGCGTGGCGTAGCGGCTGTCCTCGGCGGCAAGGTCTTTCAATGAGTAGTTGCCGTCGGATGCGCCGTCAGTCTGCCAGAAGTCGGCGTGTATGCCCTTTGCATATACCGTTTCAAAGTCGAGTGTAACGCCTCCCGACTCCTTGTTGCCTTTCATTATGTAGTCAGCTCCGGCATCCTTGAATATCTGCGCCATGTAGCTCTTTCCGCCCACGATATACCATCCGTCGCGCATTTGTCTGCCGCTGATGACGGTGGGCAGTTTTTTCTTCGCCGTGTATTCCTTCTCCACCTCCTGTTTCAGCGTGGTGTATTTGTTCTCGATGTCGCTGAACACGGCGTTGGCGCGCCGCGTCTCGCCGGTGAGCAGTCCGACGAGCTTTATCCATTCCGCTTGTCCGAGCGGGTTGGTTTCCTTGTATCCGTGGTGCGGGATGAGCGGTATTCCGCATCTTTTCAAGGTTTCGAACCCTCCGTATTTGCTTGCGCTCACCAATATGTATTCAGGTTTCGCCGCCATTACGGCCTCGATGTCGAAATTCCCCTCCTTGCCGATTTCCGCCGTCTTGCCGCTTTCTATCTGGTCAATCATGTTCAGCGAGAAGATGTGGCGGAGGGAGTTTATTGCCACGATTTTGTCTTCAAGTCCGAGAACCTCGAAGTTTCCGAGTTGCAGAGCTGTGGTGCATACAAATCTCGAAGCTGGTTTTCTGATGACGATTTCCGCAGGCTTGCTTCCCGTTGCCGCAGGGTCGGGGTTTGACAGCGTCACGTGTATGCCGTCCTTGCGGTAATCCACCTTCAGTCCTTTTGCGTATTTTATTTTTATCGTGTCGCTGTATCTTTCGACGTTGGCCAGAATGGAGTCCTGGTCATGGAAGAGCTGGTCGGCGAGGAGCTGTCTCTTGCCGTCCTGCGTTGTGGCGCATGAGGCGAAAAATGCCAGCACCGTTGTGATGTAAATTATGAGTTTCATGCGTATATGTTTAAAAACGACAAAATAGGCACAGCGGAAGAAAGAGCCCTTCGCTGTCCCTATTGACAAAGTGATTCCTTTATTCTAAAGCCTTTTATGCCTGTGGATTATTCCTCCGGGTACATTGAGTGGTAAGCGTCCTCAAGAAGCTCGGCGTTCTTCGTGTGGTTAATCCATATCTGGCGGATGCCCGGCAACTCAAGAAGTCCGAGCGGATTGCCGTTGGTCTGCGGTACTGACGGCGTGAAGTTGTTGTGCCCGAAATACTCAAACCAGCTGTTGTCCTCGCTTGAAGGCTCGGAAGCGTCCCAGTAGTCGTCGCCCTCGCCGGCCATGTCGTTGTGGGCGTGGTCGCCGGCGATGGACATCAGGGCGTGGAGGCTGATTTTGCCTGTGGTAATACCGGCGGCCTGCACCCGGGCGAGAACGTCCTCCTTCTTGTTGTCTTCCATGTCTACCGTACCGACGAAATAGTTTTTGTTGTATTTCTGGAGAGCCTCCTCAAGTTGGGTGTAGCGCACGTTGGCCTTGAAGGAGTCGTAGTTGTCCGGGTTGCCGTGGCCCATGAAAGCCACTACGCCGTCCACTGCCTCGTTTTTGTAGAGGCCGTCGAGGATGCTTGCCACGTTGGCAACCTCCTCCTCGTCGAAGAGGAGCGGCATGCCGAGGTAGATCTTCACGCTCTTGAGATAATTGTCGTCGAGGTGTGCCTCCTTAACGTAGCCGTTGTTGGCGAATTTCTTTACTGCTGCCACCACGTTGGAGAATTCCTCGCCGGGGATTACCTGCAGGCTCTGCACGTAGATGGTGCTGTATTGGGCAGCCCCGATGGCGTGGAGCAGATAGCGCGGCTCGTAGTAGTCGCGCTTCTCGTCGTGCTCGCCGGCACTGGCGCGGTTGATGCAGATGTCGGAAGAGAAGCTCACGTAAACGTCGGCATCCGGGAATGCCTCCTCGTATGCCTCTTTGGTCTTGTCGAAGGCTGCGAAGGCATTCTGCCATGTTGAACCGAAAGCCACAAGCAGCACGGCCTTGCTCTTGCCCGACTTGGCCTTTTGCGCGGCCACGGCCTGGTCGTTCACGGAATATTCCGAGATGACGTTCTGCTTACTGTCGTTGTCGTCGTTGCTGCAGGCTGCGAATGATATGGCGGCAAGCAGCATCATCATAAAAATCTTAATCTTCTTCATTGTCGTTTTTGTTTTTCTTGTTAGTGCTATGATTGTTGATTCTCTTTCCTTTGTTGAATTTCACGGCAAACCCCACGTACCATGTGGCTCCGCCCGTTGTGGTGCCCAGGTGGTAGGGGTGCATCGTGGTGTCCCTGTAGTTGAAGATGTTGTCCACTCCCAATTCCACCTTATATAATACGGAGGCCTTGGCATTGCCGAAGTCGTGCGTGGTGTTGATTCTCCATATTTGGAAAGCCTTGCCGTTGCCGTTGTTCTCGTAGTAGCGCTTGCTGCTTCCCCTTGTGGAGATGTTTGCGCCAAGCCGGTAGATGCCGCTGAACCTGTGGCTGTATATGGCGGAGAAGTTCCATTTGTGGTGTGCCATGCCGTCGATTGTCACCTCTTCCAGACGGCTGCGGTCTGTGTTGTACTGGTGTGCCTTGGTGTCGAGGTAGCTGTAGTTGCCGCTGAGGGTGAGGTCCTTGCAGATGTTGTACGACAGGTTTACATCCACGCCGTATGTCTTGGCGTTTTCCATGTTCTGGTACATACGGGCAGTGACCTTGTCGCTACCGTCGCCGAAATAGTTTGTCGTCACGTCCTTGGGCAGCATGTCGACGGGCACGTTCACGAGTGCAATCATGTTGTCGAGCTTGTTCAAGTAGCCGGTCACGGATGCGGTGAATCTCTCCGTTCTGTATTCCGCGTTGGCACTCAGGTAATTGCTCGTCTGCGGCTTCAAGTCGGTGTTCCCCATATTGAAGAATGTGGTGCTGCCCATCACATGGAGATACCTGTAGTACAGCTCTTTCACGGTGGGCGACTTGAATCCCTGACTCCAACCGAGCCGTAGTCTGAAGTCGCCTGCACTTGCCATCGCGCTCACCTTGGGAGTGAAATGCAGTCCGTATTTCCCGTTGTCCACGAGCCGTGCCCCGGCGGTTATGTTAAGCCATGTCAGGGGGGTGTATTCATCCTGCACGTACACCGATGTGGTGTTGTCGCCGGCACTGCCCTTGGCGGTTCTCATCGGCGCTTTCAGGTAGTCGTGCCTGTATTCTGCCCCTGCGTTGAGCGTGTTGCTGTAGGGCAGGTGGAAAACGCCTTTCGCCGTAACCATAAGGCGCTGCTGGTCGCTCTGCAGCCGTTGTTGTCCCGCATAGAACGGCACTCCGTGCTCCAGTTCCCCGTCGATATAAGCGTCTTCGTAGGTGCGCGCCGTGTATTGGTAGTAGTAAGCGTGCCTGTTCCAGTCGGCATCAACAGAAACGTAGTCTTTCTTCTTCCTGTTGGTGAAGTATTTGCCGCCAAGCGAGGCTGACATGTTCCTATATAACAGGTCGTATGTGTAAACGTCGCACGATGCGTATTTGCCGTTTGTCGGGCGGCTGATGATCTTGCGGTAGAAAGATCCGTCGGCATACAGCTCAAGGTCTTTTGACGGGGTGTAGGTGATTTTCTCGCTTATCTGCCAGCTTGTGAACTTGTTGAGTGTCTTGTTGCGGCTGTCCGTGAGTACCTTTCCCTCGGCGTATTCTTCCGCCGTGTTCTGCCATCCGTCAGTGTGTTGCAGTTGGAAACCCGTGTACGACTGCACCTTGCCTATTCTGAACCCCACGCCGTTGTGCTGGCGCAGGTCGTTGAACCGTCCGTAGCGGGTGCTGTTTTCGAGCAAAAGTCCTTCCGTGTCGTGCTTCTTCGTGATGATGTTTATCACGCCGGCGATGGCATCGGAGCCGTAAAGGGCAGACTGTGCGCCTTTCACCACTTCAATCCTTTCGATGTTGTGCGGGTCGATGAGCGAGAGGTCGTTCTCGCCGCCATTGTCGCCGTGTATCCTCTTCCCGTCGATGAGAATGAGGATATAGCTGTTGCCCAGTCCGTTGAGCTGTGTCTGGCTGCCCATGTCGCCCTCGTTGAACGAGAATGAGGCTGTGAGGCCGCCGAGTATGTCCTCGATGGACTTTCCTCCGTAGCTCTCTATCATTTTCCGTGATATCACTTCCGTCTGCACGGGCACGTCCTTAAGCAAATGTCCTGTGCCGGTGGCGGTGATCACCACTTCCTGCAGCGTCTTGTCGCCGAAGGCGTTGCTCCCCTTGCCGTCAGTTCCTTTTTGGGCACGAATTCCTGCGCAGCACGCACTTGCCGCAATGACCGTCAAAAGGCGCGTCGTTAAAATTCTGTTCATTCTATGACTTGTTTCTTGAATCGTGATTGCCCCTGTCCTGGGGGCGTGCCGTTCCGACTCTTGAATCTGGCAGGTATTCTGGCTTCCGCTCTCTTCCGCCGTCTTCCCGAATGTGCAAGGCTTGCTTTGCCTTGCCTTCAGTGACATTAATGGCGTGGAGAACAATGCGGTTACAGCTGCAGGAACAGCTCAGGTCTTTCACCTGATTCCCTTGCACGAGGGGCAACACCCTCTCGTTTCCAAATCCGTTGCAAAGGTATAGCGTTTTTTTTTTCTGCGGCAAATTATTGCTGTCTTTTAACGAAACGGAATCACGATTTCTTCGTTAGGTATAGGCGTTTGGAATACGCTTGCAAAATGTTTTACAAATAAGACATTTGGAACACTTTGTTTTTTGTCTGATTTTAAGGAGCAGTGCTTTTCGGGGAGGAAACGATAGCTTTGCCCGGAGGAAACGATAGCTTTGCTCCCCGAAAAGCTATCGTTTTCGCCGAGGTTTTGGGGTGTCTGTTTTTAGGATGTATCTATTATGTTGATTATCAACATTTTGCATTTACCATAAAAGAACGGTACAATCCAGTTAAAATCCAGGCAAGTCCCACATCGGCAAAATGCGACATTTGGAACACTTTTCGAACATTGCACCAAGGTTGTCTCTATTGTCACTATTTCCTCATTTCAGCATAGCTGTCACCTCGTCTTCGGTAATGCCTGTCTGACAGTGTCTGAAATTTTCAGAATACGCCTTTTAGCGGTTTTCTCTTTGATAATCGCCGTATTCGGAGTAATTTTGCAGTCGCAAACATATAAATGGTAAGACAAGGACATTTCTGATGCAGAGATACTTTATATATTTGAGTTATGACGGCACCGGCTATCACGGCTGGCAGATTCAACCCAACGGCAATTCCGTGCAGGAGGAACTGCAAGGGGCACTCTCCACGTTGCTAAGGTGTAAGACGGAGATTGTGGGAGCAGGACGTACCGACGCAGGTGTGCATGCCCGTGTGATGGTGGCGCATTTCGATTCGGAGGCTGGTCTTGATTGCGGGCAGCTTGCGTATAAGCTCAACCGGCTTCTGCCGAGGGATATTTCGGTGGACAAAGTAATTCCTGTTGCGGATGGTATGCACGCAAGGTTCAGTGCCGTGAAACGCACGTACCACTATTACGTACACACGCGCAAGGATCCTTTCTGCAGGTTCTATTCTTGTGAACTCCACTATGAACTTGATTTCCCGCTGATGAACGAGGCAGCCGCACATTTGCTCGAGTGCAGCGACTTTGCAGCCTTCTGCAAGGTGCATACCGATGTGAAGACCACCATCTGCCGCGTCACCCAGGCGAAGTGGATTGACGACGGCGGCGGCTGTTGGCATTTTGTCATTTCCGCCGACAGATTTCTGAGGAATATGGTGCGCGCTGTTGTCGGAACACTGGTCGATGTGGGTCGTCACAGGCTGACGCTGGAACAGTTCAAGGCTGTCGTGGCAGGCAAAAACCGGAGCAATGCCGGCGAGAGTATGCCGGGAAACGCCTTGTTCCTGGAAGAGGTAAAGTATCCCTTTGACTTCGGTTGAATTGTATCACTTGGTTTTGGTCTGCCTTTGTCCGATGAGATTGGCATACTGTATTGGATAACAAAAAAATAAAAACAATGTGGCTTATTTTGGCTTTTCTTTCAGCAACTCTGTTGGGATTTTATGATTCCTTCAAGAAGGAGTCGCTGCGCGACAATGCCGTCATTCCGGTGTTGTTCCTCAACACGCTGTTTGCGTCGTTGATATTCCTTCCGTTTATCATACTGTCATACAACACCTCGGTGCTCGACGGCAGCATCTTCCATGTGGCTCGGGGCGGCTGGCATGAGCACAAGTATATTATAGGCAAGAGTGTAATCGTTCTTTCGTCGTGGATATTCGGGTATTTCGGCATGAAACACCTGCCGCTGACGATAGTGGGGCCTATCAACGCCACGCGCCCCGTTATGGTGCTGGTGGGCGCACTGCTCGTGTTTGGCGAGCGCCTCAATGTGTATCAATGGATTGGTGTGGCACTGGCCGTGGCGTCATTTTTCATGCTCAGTCGCAGCGGAAAGAAAGAGGGTATTGATTTCAAACACGACAAGTGGATATATTTCATTGTGCTTGCCGCAATGCTGGGTGCGGTGAGCGGACTCTACGACAAATACCTGATGGCGCCGGAAGAAAGCGGCGGAGTGGGGCTCAACAGCATGATGGTCCAGAGCTGGTATAACATATACCAGTGTTTTATGATGCTCGTCATGATGATGATAATATGGTATCCCAAGAGACACGGCTCAACACCGTTCCACTGGCATTGGGGTATCATACTTATCAGTGTGTTCCTCAGTGCGGCAGATTTTGTGTATTTCTATGCACTGAGTTATCCCGACGCGATGATAAGCGTCGTATCCATGGTGCGCCGCGGCAGTGTGGTGGTGTCGTTCCTCTTCGGTGCGGCTTTGCTCCACGAGAAGAACCTGAAGAGTAAGATGGCAGACCTCTTTCTCGTACTCCTCGGAATGGTGTTCCTGTATATCGGAAGCAAATAGTGATGGCTTGCGGAGGATGCCACAGGTCCCTGTCTTAAATGCTACGGAATATAATTAATGTGGGCGAAAAGTTTTGCGATTTACTCTATATGTAGTATTTTTGCAATAGATTTTATAACCGAACAATAAAGGAAACATGTCTCAAAACATATTCAAGGGGCTTGGTATAGCCCTCGTCACACCTTTCACGGCTTCAGGCGCTGTGGACTACGTTGCGCTGAAGAAGCTTGTGGAATACCAACTTAAAAACGGTGCTGATTTCTTCTGCATCCTGGCCACAACGGGTGAGACTCCCACGCTTACAGAGGATGAGAAGCAGAGGATAAAAGACTTGGTAGTGGAGGTGGTGAACGGGAAAGTGCCTATTCTTATCGGGTGTGGCGGCAACAACACTGCGGCTATAGTCGAAGAATTGCATACACGCGATTTCTCCGGTATTGACGGCGTGCTGAGCGTATGCCCATATTACAACAAACCCTCGCAGGAGGGGCTGTACCAGCATTTCAAGACTATCGCTGCCGCAACGGACATGCCCGTGGTGCTCTATAACGTGCCGGGCAGAACGGGGGTGAACCTCAAGGCTGAAACCACAGTAAGGCTCGCCCGCGACTGCAGGAATATAGTGGCGGTGAAAGAGGCGAGCGGGAGTCTGGAGCAGATTGATGAGATAATAAAGAACAAGCCGGACGACTTTGACGTGATAAGTGGCGACGATGCGCTCACTTTCCCGATGATAGCATGCGGAGCCGTCGGGGTGATTTCCGTAATCGGAAACGCCCTGCCAAAGGAGTTCTCAAGGATGCTCCGCCTTGAAATGAACGGCGAGTTTGAACCTGCGCGCAAGATTCATCACAAGTTTACCGACCTTTTCAACCTTCTCTTTGTGGACGGTAATCCTGCGGGCGTGAAGGCGATGCTTCACGAAATGGGGATGATAGAAAACGTGTTGCGCCTGCCGCTCGTGCCTACGCGGCTCACTACGATGCAGAAAATCAGCGAGTGCCTGAAATTCAGAATTTGATTTGCGGTTGAGGCTGAAACGGTTTGTTGCGTTTTAGCCCCGGCTTCGTAATATATAAGGAATGGCTTTCCAGACGTTCTGTCGGGTTGCAACCCCGATGGTAGAGCGTTCGGAAAGCCATTTTATATTTGCCTTGGTAACTTATAGAACCGGCCTTTAGTCCTTTACTATTTTCTTGCCGCCTGTTATATAAATGCCTTTGGGCAAGGACTTGATGTCGCCGGTAATGCGCGTGCCACTGAGTGTGTATATATCGGTAGAGGATGTCTTGTCGGACAGTACACCGGCTATGCCGTCAGTCTTGCCACCCATGAACTTGAACGATACAACGCCGGTTTCGGAGTCCATTGCAATGTCGGTTATAGGTTTGCCCATTGTGCCGCCGATGAAGACCCATGCCTTTGCCGGTGATGATGTGTCGGTGAGTTCCGTAGCACCTGTATTGCCGGGGTAAACGTCACCGGCTGCCTCTGTCCTGTATGTTGCGGAGGTAAACTCCTGTCCGTCGTATTTCTCTACGAGTGTGGTGTTGTATTTCTTCACGATGTCGTCGGAGCTTTCCTTGATCGTTGAACCGACGTAATATTCGGGCACGAACAGTCCGTCTGCCGGCATCAGCGTCATTCTCGGGTGTCCCACGGTGCTGTTTGTCTTGCAGCCGCCGAGAGAGAAATAATAGTCGTCGTAGTCCACGTGGGTAACCATCATGCCGCTTCCCATTATGGACTTGTTCCATCCCTTCTTCTGCACGTTTTCCACTATGTAGTATTCGTGTCCGCTTTCGTCGTTGTCGTTTATTATGCGGTATGCCTTGCCACCGTCGGATAGCGGCAGGAGTTCCACGTCGTCAGCTTTGCTTAGGGTGTCGATCTTCATCCATTCCATGCGCTCGCGCTCCCAGGCCGTGTATTCCGTGGGGCGGTAGCCGTTGTAGGTGTACTCGCCTGCATCCATGAGGCTCCAATAGTCCATGTTCTGGTTGGTGAGCTGCTCGGCTGTGCTGCCGGGAGTGGGGTAGAGGTCGGGCAGGCCGAGGCAGTGGGAGAATTCGTGGCAGAATAGTCCGATGCCGTTAATCATCGTACCAATTTGGGCGGTCGTCTCCGGCGTTCCGTTGAGTTCGTTATTTACTCCGTAGCGCACGATGCTTTTCCCGTCGAAAGTCTTGCCGAGACTCGTAACGCCGGATTTCGGGTGTATGCAGTCGGTGGAGTTGCCCGCGATGCTTTGTGAATATCCGGCATATATGATATACACGAGGTCCACGTTGCCGTCGCCGTTGCTGTCGTACTGCGAGAAGTCGAGTTCGCCGTCAGCCGCGGTACACGCATCGGTGAACAGCGCTTTCATGTCCTCTTGCGACGAGTATCCGGCGCCGTAGGTCTTTAGCGGCTTGTCGAGTTTTACCGGACCGTACAGGTCGAACTCCGGCTGGAACATCCCGAAGCTCATGTCGGAGAAATAGCGCCCCACGCTGCCGTAGTTGCCCACGAAACTGCCTTTCTCCGTGAAATATCCCATTTCCGGGTCGTCGTCCTTGTTGAACAACTCCGTGCCGTTGAGGTATTTGTTGAATGTTTCCTTGGGACCCGCCACGGTAAACGGTACGTCGCTGAACTCCACCAATATTACGGGGATTTTCTGCTTGCCCAAATGCGGCATCAGTGATTTGTCTTCTGCCATGGGTTCGCGCATTGTCCTGTTCGCTCTGGCTTGCGTGGCGGCGTGCTCAAAGAACAGACTCTTGTCCTGTGCGCTTATCGCTTTCTTCTCTGCCGCATCCCTTAGGTTTGGCTCGTGGGCAAGTATGCGGGACGGGCTGAGGATTCCGTCGTTGCCGATGTTGGCTACAAAGAAATCAGTGCCTTGTTGGTAAAGGATAGTTCCGTCGTCGGTTAAAAAGTAGCATAGGTTCTCGTCGCCTATCGCTCTTATGGTTAGTGATGTGCCGTCGCTTTGTTTTACGACGGTTCTTCCCGGTTGCATTTTTACTGCTCCGGCGGTCATTGCCGTCATAAGCAGGCATGCCAGTAGCGTTTTTTTCATTCGTTTCCCTGTTGTTTTGTTTTTGACAATATTTCGTTGTAGATGCTGTCGAAACAGTTTTTCAGCGTCTGTGGCTTGGTCATTATGTCCCGAATTTCCTTTAGCTTTTTCTCGTTCTCTCCCCCTGGAATCCAAAGCTTTATGTATCCTGTGGCAGAATATTTGTTCTTCAGGTGTTCGTAGAACCTCGTCCACTGCTCCTCTTTTGTCTTTTCAGGATAATGGTCGATGCCGTAGAGGATGGTGCGGCGGAATACAGTGTCGGGCATAAGCTCCCTGTCTGCCTCGGCAACGATTTTTCCATAGATGCTCCTTGGGGCGTGTGATGCCGATGCGCGGTGGTCTTCTACCGCCTCTTTCATTATCTTTATCTGTTCGTCGGTGAACCAACGGCGCAGCCGCTTGTCAGCCAACAGTATTTTCCCGCTCGTCAGATGATGGATTGCTCTTGGCCCCTCGAGCCCGAGGTCGTGGTAGGCTGCCGTGACGTAGGCCATGTTTATGTCGGCGCCGATTTTTCTGGCAAGTGAAAGTGACTGCTTGATTACATGGTTCGCATGCCCGAGACGGTGAGCCTGGTCGAATGCCGAATATCGGGGCAAAATTTCCGTCTCGACAAACTGCATCAAGTCTAAACTTACATTCTTGTCTATCATTTAAAAGTAGTTCTAATTTTTGCAAATGTACGGTTTTATATTTACTTTTGCAAGTAGTTCAAGGCTTTTGCGTTATTAGCAGGCGGATTTGCCGTTGGCTTTTAGCTTGTTACTGCCCGCAGCTGTTGTTTGGCTGCGAAATTGACGAAAATAAGATGGCATTTGATACAGAGAATATTCGGAAGAATTCCTTTCGGGCGTGGGTGCTTGCCGCTCGGCCAAAGACGCTGAGCGGTGCTTCTGTGCCCGTTATGGTTGGGTTGGCGATGGCTTATTCGGACTTGGGACTTGGTGGTTTCAATTTTGTTCCGGCGTTGCTTTGCTTGGTGTTCGCTTTCGTTATGCAGATAGATGCCAATTTTGTGAATGACTATTTTGATTTCAAGAGCGGCAAGGACGATGAGACGCGTCTTGGCCCCCCTCGTGCCTGTGCTATGGGTTGGATTGATGCTCCCAAGATGATGGTGGGTGTTATCGCGACGACGCTGATTGGCTGTGCCGTCGGCTTGCCGTTGGTGTTCTACGGCGGCATTGACATGATTGTTGTCGGAGCTTTGTGCGTGGTGTTTTGCTTTCTTTATACCACGTTTCTTGCCTCGCGCGGACTTGGGGATGTCCTTGTGTTGGTGTTCTTTGGAGTTGTGCCGGTCTGTGTGACTTATTATTTGCAGACAGGCTGCTGCACGTGGTTTGTGTTCGTGCAGTCGCTGGCTTGTGGATTAGTGATAGACACGTTGCTCGTGGTGAACAATTACCGGGATATAGACAACGACCGGCGTGCCGGAAAGAATACTCTCATAGTGATGATTGGCGGTGCTAACGGCAGAAGGCTGTACCTTTGCCTCGGTTTGGCGGCTAGCCTAGCCAGCTTGATGTTCATCTGTGATGGCCATTGGCAGGCGGCTTGTCTACAGCCGTTGTATCTGATACTGCATATTGCCACGTACAGGAAAATGGTGAGAATCGGTAAGGGGCGGGAACTTAACGTGGTGCTTGCTGAAACTGCCCGCAATATGTTGGTGTATGGCTTGACTATCGTGGTCGGGCTCGTAATGTGAACTGACGCGTGCCGGTTTGACTCGGCGTGTGTTTGCTGAATTTTAAAAACATAAAACATTTATAGGAATGAGAACGAGAACTACAACTTGGTTTGAATGTAAAATCCGTTATGACAAAACAATGGAAGATGGAGTGCCAAAGAAGGTAACCGAGCTTTATGTGGTGGACGCATTGAGCTTTACCGAGGCGGAGTCGTCTATTATCGACGAGATGTCGGCTTATATAAGCGGTGAGTTTGAGGTGCGCGACATCAAGAAAGCTCCCTACGGCGAAATCTTCTTCAGCGACGAACCTTCTGCCGACCGTTGGTACAAGGCTAAACTTCAGTTTATTACCATCGACGAGAAAACAGACAAGGAGAAGAGGAGCAACGTGAACTATCTCGTTCATGCTGCGACTTTCAACGGTGCTGTGCATAATATCGACGAAGTGATGGGCAAGACGATGATTGACTATTCCATAGCATCAGTAGCCGAAACACAGATTATGGACGTTTTCGAACATGGAGCAGACATGAAAACGAAAGCTGACCAGGTAAATGATGTGCCTGAATATGAGCAGCAGGACAACGCCGGAACGGCAGACGCTCCTGCGGAATAATATTTGAAGGGAGGAATGGTATGGATTACGATGTGGTAAAGAACTTGCGTGAGGTGCTTGGCAACCTTCCCGGCGGTGTGCAGTTGGTGGCGGTCAGCAAGTTCCATCCCAATGAGTATATACAAGCCGCTTATGATGAGGGACAAAGGGTGTTTGGGGAAAGTCAGGAACAGGAACTCTCCAAGAAACAGGCCACTTTGCCTGATGATATAAGGTGGCATTTTATCGGGCATCTTCAGACGAACAAGGTAAAATATATCGCTCCGTACATTGACATGATTGAGGCGGTAGACTCCATGAAACTCATGAAGGAAATCAATAAGCAGGCAGCCAAGCATCAGCGTGTCGTTAATGTGTTGCTTGAGCTGCACGTGGCGCAGGAGGCAACGAAATATGGCTTGACGCTTGATGCCTGCAGACAATTGCTCGCCGACGGTGAATGGCGCAGTCTTGCCAATGTACGCATTTGCGGACTTATGACTATGGCGTCGAATACGGACGACGAGGATCAGATACGAAAGGAATTTCTGCAGGCTGCCGATTTCTTTGATGAAATAAAGACGGAATATTTCGCCGATGAAGATATGTTCTGCGAAAGATCATGGGGGATGAGTCATGACTACAGAATTGCTGTAGAGTGTCGCAGCACAATGGTTAGAGTGGGGACGACAATTTTTGGTCCGAGGGTGTATTGAAATTTTGCTCTTTTGGTTGCTCGGACTACTTGGACGGCTCGGACAGCTCAGAGTAGTCCTGATGGTTCTTGTGGTCTGAGTTGTCCGAGCAGTCTGAGTTGTCCGAGAATTCCAAATCATCCAATAAAAAAAGCCGCAGGACTTAGTCCCACGGCTTTCTTTCTTCTTTAAGTTCGCTTTCGCAAATTACTTAACAGAGTCAGTAGCTGCTACAGTGTCAGCAGCAACTGAATCGCTAGCTGCTGAATCAACTGCTACAGTGTCAGTGTCAGCTGCGTTAGACTGAGCTGTTTTGTTGCCACAAGATGCGAAAGAGATAGCTGCAATAGCTACGAACATTAAAACCAATTTTTTCATTTTCTTCTTTGCTTTTTTAAATCTGTAAAACAATCATTTGTTTATTAAAACGTTGCAAAGGTAAGTAAATTTCCCATACGTTGTTCTCGTTTTTAGTGTTTTTTTCTAACCTTTTTTGTAACTTTTCTATAAGTGTCTATAAATCAAAGGAGTATATCACTGCTTGTATTGTTAAATAATGTTTACCGTATTGTTTTGTATGTGCTTTGGTAAGTTTGACGATTATGTTCTTGCCGGTGCTTCGTTGTTTCCTTTGGCTAAAAGGAAATGCAGGGATAAGGGAAAATCAGAATTTTATGCTAACTTTGCAGTTGGTATTACGTCGCTTTGGTTTATATCAGGCAACCCCTTTCTCCCAATATATATATAATAAGGTGTAGTATTCGTAGTGCTATAGATATGTTGAATAATTAAAGTATATATGATAGACTCTTCAGTTTTTCAGGGCAAGACGGCAGCCTATTTCACGTTGGGATGCAAACTCAATTTCTCGGAGACCTCCACTTTCGGCAGGCTGCTTCAGGATATGGGCGTTCGTACCGCAGACGAAGGTGAGAAAGCCGACATCTGTTTGATAAACACTTGCTCTGTGACAGAGGTAGCCGACCATAAATGCCGTCAGGCGATACACCGCATGGTGCGTCAGCATCCCGGGGCGTTTGTTGTCGTGACAGGTTGTTATGCCCAGCTCGAAGCAGAGACCATTTCCAATATAGAAGGTGTGAATCTCGTTCTTGGCGCCAACGAGAAGGCCAATCTCATCCAGTATCTCTCCGACGCTTGGACAAAGGCTCTGTCTTGTGATGAGTCTGACTATGATTGTGGTGTCGGAAGCAAGCATTTCTCCGTTAAGACGAAAGATATTAAGAGCTTTGCCCCAAGTTGTTCAAGGGGAAACCGCACACGCTTCTTTCTTAAGGTTCAGGATGGGTGTGATTATTTCTGCACATACTGCACCATACCGTTCGCACGCGGTTTCAGTCGCAATCCGTCAATCGAGTCCCTCGTGGGACAAGCGCACGGCGCGGCGGCAGAAGGAGGAAAGGAGATTGTTCTTACAGGTGTTAATATTGGTGACTTCGGTGCGACTACACATGAGAGCTTTTTGGATTTGGTGAAGGCTCTTGATAAGGTGGAAGAAATAAAACGCTACCGTATCAGTAGTCTTGAGCCGGATTTGCTCTCCGACGAACTTATAGAATACTGTGCCGGCAGCCGCGCTTTTATGCCGCATTTCCATATACCGCTGCAAAGCGGGTCGGATGCGGTGTTGAAACTTATGCACCGCCGGTATGACACCGCTCTTTTCGCACACAAGATACGTCTCATTAAGAAATACATGCCGGATGCCTTTATTGGAGTGGATGTCATGGTGGGCACGAGGGGTGAGACCCCGGAACTTTTTGAGGAAACGTACAGCTTCTTGAAGGAGCTTGATGTTACCCATCTTCACGTGTTCCCATATTCGGAACGCCCCGGGACGGCAGCTCTGCGCATACCTCACGTTGTTTCTGAAAAAGACAAAAAGGCGCGCAGCAAGCGTCTGCTCGACATGTCAGACGAGAAGCAGCACGCTTTCTATTCCAACTATATCGGCACCGAGGCGGAGGTGCTTTTTGAAAAAGCCCCTAAAGGAAGGGCGATGCACGGTTTTACCAAGAACTATATCAGGGTAGAGCTGCCAGCCGCCTTGTCGTCGGACGCTCTCGACAACCAGCTTGTGACGGTGCGCCTTGGAGACTTCAATCACGACAAGTCGGCGCTGAAATGCGAAATCATATAAGTGGCGTGTTTGTAGAACTACCCATAACTAACAGAACTCACCTTGATTAATGATATGGATAAGGTAGCCGTAGTCATATTAAATTGGAACGGGGAAGAAATGCTCAGGAAATACCTTCCCACGGTACAGGAAAATACTACAGGTGACGGTGTCGCAGTGTATGTTGCAGACAATGCCTCCACCGACGGGTCGATGCTTTTGTTGAAAGAACGTTTCCCACAGGTACGCACCATTCAGCTGGAAAAGAACTGGGGGTTTGCCGAAGGGTATAACAAAGCTCTGGAACAAATAGACGCGGAGCTTTATGTGTTGCTGAACAGCGACGTGGAAGTGCCGCAGCATTGGTTGTCTCCCCTTGTTGCATACATGGATAACCATCCTGAGGTGGCGTTCTGCCAGCCCAAGCTGCTTTCGGAAAAAGCTAGGGATACGTTTGAATATGCAGGTGCTGCCGGAGGATACATCGACAAATACGGCTATCCTTATTGCCGGGGACGAATGTTTGATACGGTGGAAAAGGACAACGGGCAGTATGACAGTGTGGCGGAAATACTCTGGGCCACGGGAGCCTGCATGATGATACGCGCGGTGGACTATTGGAAGTCAGGCGGGCTTGACGGCAGGTTCTTCGCTCATAACGAAGAGATTGACCTGTGCTGGCGTCTCCGGTTGCAGGGCAGGGCAGGAGTGTGCGTGCCGGAGAGTGCGGTGTACCATGTCGGCGGAGGAACTCTTCCTAAGGGAAACCCCATGAAGACGTACCTCAATTTCCGTAACAACCTCACCATGCTCTACAAGAATTTGGCGGATACAGAGCTAAACGCTGTGATGCGCATGAGATTCTTCCTTGACTGGATGGCCGCCTTCGAGATGCTATTGCTCGGCAGAAGCTGGGGGGACTTCAAGGCCGTCGTTCGCGGCAGGCGCGACTTTAAGCGTTGGCGCAAGGATTTTGCTGCCGACAGAAAGCGCATACAGGAAACGCGCCTTGTGCCGCCAGGCTGCGTCTGCGGAATCTATGAACATTCTGTCCTTTGGCAATACTACGCCAAAGGTGTAAGGAAATTCTCAGCCCTCAAGAAATAGTCAGATACTGGGGCTATACACAAAAACAGGACTACCCTTTTAATCGTCACTAACTCGCCATGTCACCCCGTGAACATGGCGTAAACGTTTGCGTAAATATAATCGAAGAAATTTGACAAACCTAAACATATAATGAATACCTTTGCAATGTAGACCAACATCGAATACATAATTCTAATAATACTATCTATCAACAATCTATTAAACTAAGGTTAAAGATGAAACATTTATTTTTACTTGCTGTGGCTGCCGTGTCCGGCATGACAGTCTGTGCGCAGGAAACCGAAACGCAAGTTCGCCGGTGGAGCCTGACTAGCGTAACGGCTGGGGACGTTGAGAATATCAGCGCAGATGCAAATTGGAAAACAGACTCAAAGAGCCGCTATTGCTATGTGCTCGCCATCGACGAGGCACCGTTGACGGCCAACGGTGAAGAACTCTCGACAACCAAGGGGCTGACCTTTACGGTTACAGCCAATGCAAATGGAAACGTGCGCCTTGGCGGTTCTACGGGAGCCTTGTGGCTCGGCGATGCCAGTACGCTGACGCTAAGCGGATGCAAGGCAGGGGAAATGCTCAAGGTGGAATACATGACATCAAACAAGTCTTCCACACGCTCGCTTTCTCTGGGCAATATCGACGGCACGTTTCCAGCATCATCGGGCAAGGAACACCAGACAGGCAGTGGAAAAGTTGTTGCCGACGGCAATGTCACGATTGGCATTACAGGCGGTATGTATATATACAACATTGCAGTGGGCGACGAAGAGACAATAGGTGGCGGCGGAACGACATCCCCCGACAACCCCGACAATCCCAACGACCAGACACGGGGACTTGACTATGTGGCAGACGGACAGACTATAGCTACACCTACTTTGGGGCACGGCCCGGTGTTCTATGTGTCGCCTACGGGTAGTGACACAAATGACGGCCTCACGGAATCCACGCCATTGGCAAGCATCCAGCTCGCCATCGACAAGGGGGTAGACCCAGGGACGACAATCTATCTTGCGCCGGGTGAGTACCGGCCCACGGCGAGGATAAACATTGACGAGCGCAATGGAACTGCCGACAACTACAACTCCCTTGTATGTCTTGGCGGCAGGGCGGTAATCAATTGTGACCATCCGCAGCACGGACACAGCGACAACCCGTATCAGGGAATACGCCTCACCTCGTCGTACTGGCATTTCTATCATGTGGACGTGACAAACGCCAGTGACAACGGCCTGCTTATTGAACGCAACAAGCCGACAGGCGGTACTTCTTCGGATATAAAGAACCGCACACAAGACGCCCATGACAATATCATAGAAGACTGCAAGTTCTACAGGAACGGTGACACCGGCGTGCAGATAAAGAACCTCGGCTCGTTCAACTATATCCTCAACTGCGACGCATTTGAAAACAAGGACGAGGACGACGGCGATGCCGACGGCTTTGCTCCCAAAATATCAGTCGGGACGGGCAATTATTTTTACGGATGCAGGGCATACAACAATTCCGACGACGGATACGACGTGTTCTTCAAAAAGTCCGGCGGTTTCGAGGACAACGTGACCATAGTATTTGAAAACTGCCTTGCCTATGAGAATGCCATCATCAACGGGGCGGTAACAAAAGGAAACGGAAACGGCTTTAAGTGCGGGTCTGACCAGGGTGCTATGAACGTGGTGCTCAACCGCTGCGTGGCTGTGAACAATGTGAACAAGGGCTTTGACCAGAACCACAACTCCGGCGACATCATCATGAACAACTGCACAGGCTACGCCCTGAAGTCGCTTAACGGCACTGCGCTGAAGAAATCATACTCCTACCGTATGTACGAGCCGATTGCAGACGGCCATGAACTTGTGGCAACCAATTGCATCGCCATAAACGACAACCTCAAGACCGACACTCATCATGACGACCCGTCGAAATGGGGCGAGAAGAGCCAGAAATACGGGCGCACGCAGATTACCGTAGGTGAACTTGTTACCTCCGACCTCAATGTAGACCCGTCCAACGTGCAGAGTGAGGACAACTACGCCGACATGATAGGAGAACGCGATGCCAACGGAGACCTGCAGTGGGACAAGAGTACATGGGCGCATCCCGTAGAGGGCAATGCCTTGCTCGTAGACCGCGGTACGGTAGTCGGCGAGAACGACAAGTACAAGTCACAGGGGGTAGTCGTGCCTTCTGTCAGATATGCGGGCGAAGCTCCCGACCTCGGGGCTTTTGAACTCGGTCTTGCCGCCAGGACGGTGGCATTCGGAAAGCAAACGACAGGCATTGGCTGTATCAAGAGCGTCAGCGGCGACGGCAAGAAAGTCCGTCTTGTGCAAGCCTTCAACGGTCAGGTAATTGTCAATGTCGCCGGAGCGCAAGCCAAGGACAAATTCACTCTGGCAGCATACAATGTGAACGGATTGTGCCTCGGCACCCATCAGTTCAACGGTACAAACTCCAGTATTTATCTCCCGGACACAGACGGTGTGATAATGCTTAAAGTGACAGGTGCAGGAGTGAACGAAACATTAAAGATAACGCTTCGGTAAGTAATCTTTTCAACGGCATCACTTAATAAAATCCATACATAGCAGCTCGGGCCTTTTGGGGGTTCCGGGCTGTTTCCGTTTTCATCCGCAATGACGTTGTTGGTTATGCAGAGAGCTTTGCATGTGCTGTCGCAGGCGGTCGGGAATGAGTAAAAATCGCCGTAAGATGGGGAATATTCTCCGTTATTGGTGTAAATGCAAATGCGTTATGTCCGTATGGCTTGTGTGTTCCGTCTAAATTTAATAATTTCGCAAAGAGAAAATGCGTCCGGTTGTCCGGCGCATAGTTTTGAAATTAAGTATTAACATAACCGATATGGATTTCAAGAAATTGTTTGTGATGAGCGCCGCCGCCATTGCGCTTAGTGCGGTGCCAGTGTCAGGTGTCTTGGCAGACGGGCTGCCGGCATTCCCCGGAGCAGAGGGCTTTGGCAGATATACTACGGGAGGCCGCGGCGGTGCCGTGTATCATGTGACAAAATTGACCGACGACGGTTCGGAAGGAACTTTCCGTTGGGCTTGCAACAAGTCCGGGGCAAGGACAATCGTGTTTGATGTCAGCGGAACGATTTACCTCAATAGCGAGCTGAAGCTGAAAAACGGTAATGTCACCATAGCGGGACAGACCGCTCCCGGGGATGGTGTCTGTGTAGCCGACTATCCCTTCGTGATAAACAGCGACAACGTTATAATCCGCTTTATGCGCTTCCGCCTCGGCAACAGGCATGTGGACAAGCATGAAGGTGACGGACTGGGCGGCATGGACCGCAAGAATATCATAGTGGACCATTGTTCCGTGAGCTGGAGCATCGACGAGTGTCTGTCGGTCTACGGCAGTAAGAACATCACACTGCAGTGGAACATCGTGTCGCAGAGCCTCAAGAACTCCGGCCACTCCAAGGGCAGCCACGGGTATGGGGGAAACTGGGGCGGCAGCGGTGCTTCTTACCACCACAACCTCCTTGCCCACCACGATTCGCGCACTCCGCGCCTGGGTCCTCGCCCCGGCACGCAAAAGGACGAGCGCATGGACTTGCGCAACAACGTCATCTACAACTGGGGCGGAAACGGATGCTACGGAGGAGAAGGCATGAATGTGAATATCGCCTACAACTACTACAAGCCGGGACCCGCCACGCTGAAGCGCAGCGCAGCAATACAGTACCGGCTTGCGGCACCAGGCATACGCACCGTGGACTATTGTCTTAACAAGTCCGCCATTGCCACCAATTACAAGAACGCAACGGGAGTTTCAATCACTTCGAGCAATGTCACCGGCACTTCCGACGGAACCAACAATTACGTCAATATAAAGGGAAAGGCGTATCTCATTGACATGGCGACAAACAAGATTGACGTGGACGGCCAGCAGGTCACGGTGGCATGGAACGACTGGAAAGCCATGCTCCACACATGGGGCAAAATCTATGCTGAGGGCAACTACAACCCCAACTACGAAATCATGAACAACGACAACTTCAAGTATGGAGTGTCTGCGCAAATAGACAAGACCGGCAACGACAAAACTTACCCCGGTGATGACGCCGTGAAACTCACTGTGCCGATGACGTTTGAGGCCGTCACTACGCACACCGCACAGGATGCCTTCGACAAGGTGCTGGCCTACGCCGGGGCATCGCTCCGCCGCGACTGGGTTGACGAGCAGATGGTGTATGACACAAGGAATGGTGTCGCCACCTCAACGGGCAGCGGCAACAGCGGCGGCATCATCAACAATCAGGACGACAACAAGCCCGAAGGCGCAGCCGATGACTGGTGTGCATGGCCCGACCTTGTTACTGACACGGCAATTGACGTGACAGATACCGACGGCGACGGCATTCCCGATTATTGGGAAGACGCCAACGGACTGGACAAGAATGACGCAGCCGACGGAAACCTGACAAACGCCGAGGGATATACAAACCTTGAGGTGTATATGAACAGCATCGTTGCCGATATCATGGAGAAGGAGAACGAAGGCGGCAAGCTGCTCAGCGGCAACCAGACATACGACGGTGAGACGGGTATCGCCGAAGTGAAGACGACAGGCAAAATCGCCGGCGGAAAAATCTATAACCTGCAGGGCATGGCTGTGGACAAATGTCTCCCCGGCGTTATATATATAAAGGACGGAAAGAAAATCGTGAACCGTTGATTTCCGGCTTTGCAGACAGTACACTAATGATATGATGATGAAATACAAGGAACTACTAACCTCGCTGGCATTGTTGGCAGCGGTGAATGCCGCCGCCCAGCAGATGCCCTATCAAAATCCCAACCTGTCGCCCGTGGAAAGGGCGGCAGACCTTTGCACGCGGCTGACGATAGAGGAGAAAGCTGCCCTTATGCAGAACAACTCGCCTGCCATACCCCGTTTGGGCATTCCGCAGTTTGCTTGGTGGAGCGAAGCCCTGCACGGCATCGGCAGAAACGGGTATTCCACGGTGTTCCCCTCGTGCATAGGCATGGCATCGTCGTTTGACGACGCACTGCTCGAAAGGATATTCACTGCCGTGAGCGATGAGGGCAGGGCAAAGAATACCGCACAGCGGAAATCCGGCAAGGGGCTTACCACGTATCAGGGGCTTTCCTTTTGGACACCGAACATAAACATTTTCCGTGACCCGAGGTGGGGCAGGGGGCAGGAGACCTACGGCGAAGACCCTTACATGAACTCCCGTCTTGGTCAGGCGGTGGTGCGCGGACTGCAGGGTCCGGATGGACACAAGTACATCAAGCTTCTCGCTTGCGCCAAGCACTACGCCGTGCATAGCGGACCGGAGAAGATACGCCACAGGTTTGACATCGAGAACCTGTCGCCGCGCGACCTGTGGGAGACATATCTTCCTGCTTTCAAGGACCTTGTGCAGAGAAGCAAGGTGAGAGAGGTGATGTGCGCCTACCAGCGTTTCGAGGGAGAACCCTGTTGCGGAAGCACCCGCTTGCTCCAGCAGATACTGCGCGACGAATGGAAATTCGACGGACTCGTGGTGAGCGACTGCGGGGCGATAAACGACTTTTGGCAGCCCGGCCGCCATGAAGTGTCGAAGAATGCCGCTTCTGCATCGGCAAAGGCCGTTGCCAGTGGCACCGATGTGGAGTGCGGCAGCAATTACAAGCGTCTTCCCGACGCTGTCGAAGCCGGCGAGATAAGCATGGAGAAAGTGGACACCAGCGTGAGGCGGCTGCTTGAAGCGCGCTTCAAGCTCGGAGACTTTGACCCCGATTCGCTTGTGGAATGGACAGAGATCCCCGAGAGCGTTGTGGCTTCGGCTGAACACAAGGCACTTGCGCTGCAGATGGCGAGGGAACAGATCGTGCTGCTGCAGAACAGAAACAACATCCTGCCGTTGAGCAAGACGGACGAAGCGGTAATGCTCATGGGGCCTAACGCCGCTGACTCCACGATGATGTGGGGCATATACTATGGCCAGCCCACGCATACCGTTACAGTGAAGGAAGGCATCGAGAAATGTATCGGGCGCAGCGTGCCGTACACGATGGCAACTGACATTACCTCCATCACCGAGCGCAACAGCTTGTTCGGCAACATTGTGGCGGAGGACGGAAAACCCGGCATGACGGCGCGCTTCTGGAACAACACTTCCATGGAGGGCGAACCGGTCTTGGCGAGCCGCTACTCGTCAAAGCTGAACTTTGACAACGGCGGAAACACGGTGTTCGCCCCCGGTGTGAACCTTGAGGACTTTACTGCGACTTTCCACGGAACGCTGGTTCCCGAGGAAGACGGCGAGATACAGTTTGACTTCTCCCATACCAACGGCGTGAGGCTTACGGTAAACGGCAAGGTGATTTCCGAGCGTTGGAAATCTTCCCGCCTGATGTTCAACACCAAGAAGATGCGGGTCAAGGCAGGCGAGAAATACGACATCCGTCTTGACTATATGCAGCTGAAGGGCGGCGCCACGCTGTCGTTTGACGTGGCTAAAGTATTGCCTCAGACACCCGCCGATATTGTGGCGAAGGCCGCAAACGCCAATACGGTAATCTTTGTCGGCGGTATCTCCCCGAATCTGGAACGTGAGGAGGCTAAGGTGACGGAGCCGGGATTTGACAACGGCGACCGCACTAGCATAGAACTGCCCGAAGCCCAGCGTCAGGTTCTCAAGGCGTTGCATGACGCAGGCAAGAAAATCGTCTTCGTGAACTGCAGCGGCAGTGCCGTCGCCCTTGCCCCCGAAACCGAGACCTGCGATGCTATCGTGCAGGCGTGGTATGCCGGCGAGAAGGGCGGACAGGCGATAGCTGAGATACTGTTTGGCGATTATAATCCCGAGGGAAAGCTGCCCGTCACTTTCTATAAGGACGATTCCCAGCTTCCAGATTTCGACGACTACAATATGGCAAACCGCACGTACCGCTATTTCAAGGGCGAGCCTCTGTTCCCGTTTGGCTACGGACTAAGCTACACCACGTTCTCCGTGGGCAAGCCCCGTTATGACAAGACGGCGGAACAGGTGGTCGTTGATGTGGCGAATACCGGCAACCGCGACGGAGTGGAAATCATACAGGTGTATTTGCGTCGCGATGCCGACAAGGAAGGTCCGGTGAAGACGCTCCGCGGATATGCGAGGGTAAGTCTGAAGGCGGGGGAAAAAGACACCGTGCGTATTGACTTGCCGCGCGAGAGCTTCGAGTGCTGGGACGCTTCGTCAAATACCATGCGGGTTCTCAAGGGCAAGTACACTCTCTTTGTCGGTACTTCAAGTCTCGAAAAGGATCTGCAGCAGTTGAAGGTGAAGCTGTAATCCGTTCACTCCGCACAGGCGGTTTCTTTGATACGCCTGCAAAATAAAAGGGTCTGCTCTTGGCTTTCCGTTGTTTCCAACGGTAGCCGGGACAGACCCTTTTCCGCTTTTCTCCAATTGCGGAGCAATGCTTTGCAAACCGTACATCGTACGATAAGAGGTCGTGCGTCGTACGATGTAAGTTAGAAGAAACAGCGTTCCCCGTTGAACATTGCAAAAAAAAATAAGTGAACGATGTAATAAATTCCACGTATTGCCGTTAGTAAGGGTGAAAGGACAAAATTAACATCAAAAACAATGCCTATGCAATATTTTACACCAGAAGAGGCGCAACCCTCAAAGAGAACGCTCGACATAATCCGCGCTATAGCCTACACATACCGGGTGATGAACCTGAACGGCAGAATGACAGCATATTGCCTGAACTAAAGTCGGGGACCGGAATTCCCGCTTGGAAAATACAATACGAATTTAAAGATGGCGACAATGGTATCACCGTCGTTGCTGGCTGCGGATTTCACAAATCTCGGCCGCGACGTGGAAATGATAAACGGCAGTGAGGCAGACTGGCTCCACATGGATGTTATGGACGGCAGCTTCGTGCCGAACATCTCTTTCGGCTTCCCTGTCATCGAGGCTGTGGCCGGTATATGCAGCAAGCCGCTTGACGTGCATTTCATGATTGACCGGCCGGAACGTTATGTGCAGCGTGCGGCAAAGGCCGGGGCAATGATGATGAATGTGCATTACGAGGCGTGCGTGCATCTCCACCGCACCGTTCAGGAAATCCATGACGCTGGCATGAAAGCGGGTGTCACGCTTAACCCCTCGACGCCTGTCTGTATGCTCGAGGATATAATCGAAGACCTTGACATGGTCTTGCTGATGAGCGTAAACCCGGGTTTCGGCGGCCAGCGTTTCATTGAGGGTACGATTGGCAAGGTAAGACGCCTGAGGGAGATGATTGACCGGAAAGGTCTGCCGACGCTTATAGAAGTGGATGGCGGCGTGCAGGCCGAAACAGCCCCGCGCCTTGTCAAGGCCGGCGTTGATGTACTTGTCAGCGGCAGCTATATATTCAAGGCTACCGATCCGCTGGCGAAAATCAGGGAATTGAAAAGCTTGTAGCCGTCAGTACTGCAACTCCAGTGCCATGTTGCTTTTCTTCGCCATTCTCCTGAGGTTGAGGACGGCATAGCGCATTCGTCCGAGGGCGGTGTTGATGCTCACGCCCGTCGTTTCGGCTATTTCCTTGAACGACATCTCCTGGTAGAACCGCATGAACACTATTTCCCGTTGTGTGGGCGGGAGAAGGTTCATCATCTTCTTCACGTCGTTCATCACCTGCTCGTTGACGAACCTGTCCTCGGCGTTGCAGACCGACGATACGTTGTTGTTTATGTTGGAGAGGTCATTGTCGTCGTTAAGCTCGATGATGTTCTGGGTGCGGTTGTCGCGGTACCAGTCCATAATCACGTTGTGGGCGATGCGCATGATCCATGCGGCGAACTTTCCCGACGGCACGTATTTCCCCTCCTGCAGTTTGGTGATGACCTTGACGAAGGTTTCCTGGAAGATGTCGTTTGCAATGTCGTTCTCGTGAACCACAAACAATATATACGAAAACAATTTCGTCTGATTGCGCGACAACAGCAAATCGAAAGCCTTGTTGTTTCCTTTGATGTATGACAATGCCAGCTCCTCGTCCGGCATCTCATTAAGCTTTATCATTTTGTTCAATTTTTTAGTGAAGTAAATGATGTGTCAATAGGCTTTCCCTTTTGTTTGTTGTTATACTTAGTTAGCTAAATCGGCGCAACGGTGCCTGTCGTGTACCTTGCGCACCTGCAAAAGTATGAATATTTGTTCACTTGCGCAAATATTCAACTTTATATTGTCGATTTTCTTTGCGGTTTGCCGTAAAACATATACATTTGCAGGTGTTTACGAACCGGTCGTGTGCCGGGTGTCGTAAAAGACGTGGAGGTGCGCCGGTAGCGCGCTCAATAGGGAACGGAGTGTAAGTCTCCGACTGTCCCGCAGCTGTAAGCTCCATTATGTCTTGCCGACGGTAAGCCACTGCCTTTTTATTGTATTGGAACAAGGCGGGAAGGTGTCGGATGAGAGGAGCAAAGTCAGAATACCTGCCTCTGCCGAGTAGATGCCGAAACTTCTCGATGTAAGGAGCCGACGCACAATTGACTGTTTTATTGGGTATGCGCCGATGGAATCATGTGTATATGTTCCGGTCGGTACGTATTGCCTGCATGATAGCTGCGTTTCGTCTTTGTTCCGGTCGGGTAGTGGACGACGAACGTATCATGCGTGTATTATTATATAAGTTAAGGTGAATTGGCGTTGCCGTGAGGCAGCGTCAATTTCAGTTTATGTCGTATGCGAAAATCGTCTTCATTCCCGGCAGTTTCAGGTAAGTAGTCCTTGTGCCGTAAACCACGAGCGTTTTCCCGTAGTTCTCAGGGTGGTCTACAAGGTTCAGTTCCTTCCTTATCCTCGATCCGCTTTGCAGTTGCACTGCCATGACGTCGTTTCCTGCGGAAAGGTCGGCGAGGAGCAATGCAGTGTTGTATTCAAACGGCTGTTCCGTTTGGTAATTGTAGCCTCCCGTTCCTGTTGCGCAGCCAATTATTACGCCCCTCACCCATACGGCCTTGCCGGTCTCAGCCTCGCAGAACGCCTTCACGGTGAGTGTGTCGGAGTATTGCCAGTCGGTGCCGTCGCCGTTGTTGTTGGGGTCGTTTGCCCAACCGCCGTTGTCGCCGTCGTCCTTGCCGCTGTCGTCCTTTTTGTTCTCCGTTTTGTCTTCCTTCCCGTCGTATTCGGGCTTTTCGCAGCAGCACAGTGCGGCGGTCAGTATCATGAGCAGATAAATGATGGCGTGTTTCTTCATTTTGGTATGTCGGGGTTTAAAGTTTTTGCAAATGTACGAAAAAAACAGGCATCCCGTCGTATGGGACAGAGGAATTTGGCGGCGGTGAGAATAAGTTGGCGTGATTTTTCCCGTCATGAAACAAAAAGAGGTTGGCGCAGGATGCAACCAACCTCGATGGATTTCGTAAATGGCGAAATCATAAATAAGATGTGGCAAATTTAAGGTTTTGTTCCGGTTCATGCAAGGTTTTATATGTATAAAATGATGAATTTAACATTATGCCCGTCCTGTGTGCGCTTACAAGGGTTGGCTTGCAGTCTTGTCGCCATACTTCTTTGTGTCCAGGAGCGCAATTAACCTTTTTTTTATACGCCTGCCCCCTTTTTATATATAATATTGTGTAACTTTGCAAATGCCGAGAGCAAACCTTGGTCGTTACAGGAAAAACTTAAACCGAATACATCAACAACTAAAATTTATGAAAAAGCTAAATGCACTATTCCTTTTGTGCTTGCTTTTCCCGCTGACTATGGTGGCTTCCGTGTGGGACACCGAGTACAAGCAGGTGGAGCAAAGCATAAGGGAGCCGAAGTTCCCTGACCGTACGTTCAGTATCACAAAGTACGGCGCATCGTTGAAAAATACGGCTGCAAAAAACCAGAAGGCCATCAACAAAGCCATCGAAGCCTGTTCCAAGGCAGGCGGCGGCAAGGTCGTCGTTCCGGCTGGAACATGGAAGACGGGCGCGATACGCCTGCGCAGTCATGTGAACCTCGTGATTGAAAAGGGGGCCACGCTCTTCTTTGAGTTCGACCGCGACCTTTATCCCCTTGTGGAGACACGCTGGGAGGGCCTCGACTGCGTGAACTATTCACCGCTCATCTACGCTTTCAAGGAGACCGATGTTGCCATCACCGGTGAGGGTGTTATCGACGGAAACGGTTCGGACGAAACATGGTGGCTGATGAGCGGCAAGACGCCGAAGAGCCGCGACGTGGTTGTCAAGGAAAAGCAGCAGAACCCCGGCGGACGTGCCGACTTGCTGAAGATGGCGGAGGACGGCGTGCCGGTGGAGAAGCGCGTGTTCGGTCCGTGGAAGGGACTTCGCCCGCAGACCGTGAACCTCAACCAGTGTGACGGTATTCTCATCGAGGGCGTGAAGATGATACGCTCGCCGTTCTGGGTGATGCACCCGCTGCTGAGCAAGAATATAACCGTGCGCCGTGTGCATGTGGAGAACCACGGTCCAAACGGCGACGGCTGCGACCCGGAGTCTTGCGAGAACGTGCTCATAGAGAACTGTATCTTCGACACCGGCGATGACTGTATTGCCATCAAGAGCGGACGCAACGAGGACGGACGCGAGGGCGGAAAAGGAAAGTATGCCGGCAGGCCGAGCAAGAACATCATCATCCGCAACTGTGACATGAAAGACGGTCACGGCGGCGTGGTTCTCGGCTCTGAGATTTCCGGCGGATGCAGCAACGTGTTCGTGGAGAACTGCACGATGGACAGCCCCGACCTCGACCGCGTGCTCCGCATCAAGACCAACTCTTGCCGCGGCGGTATAATCGAGAATGTGTATTTCCGCAACGTGACGGTGGGTCAGTGCGGCGAGACCGTGCTGAAGATAAACACCAACTACGAGCAGAAGGAGGTGGGTCGCCGCGGTTTCTATCCCACGGTGCGCAACATTTATATGGAGAACGTCACCTGCCAGAAGAGCAAGTACGGCGTGATGATTGTGGGCTTCGACAATATCAACACCATCCACAATATCAACCTGAAGAACTGTACCTTCAACGGCGTTTACGGCAAGCCCGTGTATATCACGGGACAGACCGACCAGCCGAATTACGAGAACCTTGTAATCAACGGGTCGCAGATTCTTTCGCAGGCCCCCTACAAGACCTACAGCCAGTGGATGGCCATGTCGGAGATAAAGCGCAATCCCGACCCCCGCTACATTGATTTCGCAAAGAAACCGAAATGGGGCTACGTGACGGGTATCGAACTGGAGTCTCTCCTCGACGCCTACCAGGCATGCAAGGACGAGACTATCATGGATTACCTCAAGAAATATCCCGCTGGCATGGTGGATGCCAAGGGCAACATCACGGGCTACGACTACAGTGCATTCAACCTTGACAACACGCGCCCTGCCCGTTTCCTGCTCCGCATGAACCAACTCTTTCCCGAGAAGAAAAACGAAACGGCTCTGAAGACAATCTTCAAGCAGCTTGAAAAGCAGCCGCGCACTACCGACGGCGTGTGGTGGCACAAGGCAATCTACGCATATCAGGTATGGCTCGACGGCGTTTACATGGGACATCCGTTCTACACGATGGCCGCTCCTGTACTGAAGGGGGAGAAGAAGGCGCAGAAATACTACGACGACACGTTCGACCAGATTTCAAAAACCTTCAAGCGCACTTACGACGAGAAGACCGGGCTCTGGAAACACGCCTGGGACGAGACAGGGGAAATGTTCTGGGCAAACAAGGAGACGGGACTCTCGCAGCATACTTGGGCGCGCGCCCAGGGGTGGTTTGCCATGGCAATCCTTGAGGTGCTCGACGCTCTGCCCGAGAACTATGCCCATCGCCAGGAGCTTATTGACATGCTCAACAAGGTGATGAAGGCTACCGTGAAATACCAGGACAAGAAAACGGGTCTCTGGTATGACGTTATGGACGTGAAGGACAACCGCAACTATCTTGAGGCTACTGCTTCGTCAATGTTCACTTATGTACTTCTCAAAGGCTCGCGTCTCGGCTATTTCGATGCCAAGCTCAAGGAGGCTGGTCTCAAGGGCTACAAGGGAATACTCAACAATTTCGTTAAGGTGAATCCTGACAAGACCATTTCGCTCACCCGTTGCTGCGAGGTGTCTGGCCTTGGTCCGGGTGTCAGCGCCAAGGTGCTGAAGGCTGCCCCCAACGTGAAGGAGAACAAACGCCGCGACGGTTCGTTTGAGTATTACATCAGCGAACCTATCCGCGACAACGACGGCAAGGGCGTGGGCCCATTTATCTGGGCTTCCCTTGAAATGGAGAGAATGGGATACGACGTGGCTTCGTTGAACAAATAACAATGGACTGATTTGTTAATAACAAATAAATTCGCCTTGAATTACGGCATGGGGTGTAAACCTTGTGCCGTTTTTTTTATCCTTTGGTAAATAAAACGTATCTTTGCATACCCCTGCGGTACTGATAGTGAATACCTGCGCATGCTCTTGGGCTATCCGTACAGCGGGCAACTTGGCTTGTAAATGTATTGACGGCTAATTTGACGATAAAAACAATATAGGAAAGAATGAAAAAACTTTATCTATCAGTTGCGGCGCTTGCGTTGGCATGTTCCGCATCGGCACAAACAGAGATACCGGCGTTCCCGGGGGCTGAAGGCTTTGCCCGCTATACTACAACCGGCGGCCGCGGCACTAACGGCGCGACAACGGTTTACCATGTGACTAATCTCAACGACAGCGGTACTGGTTCTTTGCGCGAAGCATTGAAAAAGTCTGGACCCAAGACAATCGTTTTCGATGTCAGCGGTTACATTGACTTGAAATCCGACCTGGCAGTAACTTCAAATACCACCATCGCCGGACAGACGGCGCCGGGCAACGGCATAACGCTGCGCTATTATACGGTGACGCTGACCAACTGCGACAATGTCATTATCCGCTTCTTGCGTTTCCGCCGTTCACAGGTGAAGAACGTAAATGACGGCGCTGACACCACATGGGGCAGATACCACAAGAACATCATCCTCGACCACTGCTCGATGTCCTGGAGCATCGACGAGCTGGCGTCTTTCTACGACAACAGGAATTTCACAATGCAGTGGTGTATGCTTGCCGAGGGACTTAACTCCGGCCACGACAAGGGCGACCACAGCTACGGCGGCATCTGGGGCGGAAAGCCTGCTTCCTTCCACCATAACTTCATAGCCCACGTGAACAACCGCGCCCCGCGTTTCAACGGCGCGCGCTACAACTGGAACGGTTATGACAAGACTGTCTATGCCAACGCCATCCAGGCAGAGCGCGTGGACTTCCGCAACTGCGTGATTTACAACTGGGGCAACGGCAACGGCTGCTACGGCGGTCCCGGCGGCGGCTATATCAATATGGTGAACAACTACTTCAAGGCCGGTCCCGGCACGAAGAATACCACGAGGGTGACACAGGTTTCGTTCTCCGACTCTTCCAACGGCGGCGACAACCCGTTCCCCAACTATGCGAGCCGCTATTATATAAAAGGTAATTACGTGACGGCCGCCGGTGCTGCCGCCGAGAATTACGACTGGAAGGGCGTTATCTACGACAAGACTATCCTCGTGGACGGCAGCTATTGCATGCAGGATGCCAACCATTATTATGGTGACGACCAGACTTACGTGCAGGATGCAAGCGGTGTGGACTGCATAAAGATAAAGCTCGACTCCCCGGTAGACGCAGGTGAGGTGACGACGCACACTGCGCAGAAGGCTTTTGAGAAGGTGCTGGCATACAGCGGCGCAAGCCTTTACCGTGATGCCTGCGACGTGCGCTATGCCGATGAGGCTGCCAACGGCACTACTACCTACAACGCCTCGCATGCTGGTGTGGCAGGTATCATCGACGATGTGAATGACCCGTCTTCTTCCGAGCAAGTCTCTACTACGGCAAGTTTCCCGGAGCTGACCTCCGAAACGCGTCCCGCCGGCTTTGACACCGACGGCGACGGCATGCCCGACGCTTGGGAGCTGGCAAACGGACTGAATCCCAACGATGCCAGCGATGCCACTCTCTATACTGTAGACGGCAAAGGATGGTACACCAATCTTGAAGTCTACCTCAACTCCTTGGTGGAGGGTATCGTGAAGGCACAGAACGCCGATGCCGACACTCCCGTTGATGAATATTACCCTGAGTCAAAGACGACAGGCATAACAAAAGCCGCCGTGAACTCAGATGTCAAGTCAATCGAATACTATACCCTCGACGGGCGAAAACTCAGCGCACCGCAGACGGGTGTCAGCATCCGCAAGATGACGTTCGCCAACGGTCAGACGATGGTGGACAAGGTAAAGAAGAACTGACATTGTATTGGAATTTTTGATGAAGTGTAGGGGGAGCATACGAAAAATGCTCCCCTTTTTCGGTTCTATTGCCGTCTTAACCGAATTTTAACGTCGTAAAGTTGTCAAAGTCTCGATAAAAAAACTAACTTTGCACATGTAATAGATATCAAAAACATTAGTTAATTAATTTATCATCATTATGAAGAAAACTTTACTCGTTTTGGCTTCGCTGCTTATGGCAATAGGTTCATTTGCAGAGGAAGTGACATTCGATTTCATCAACAACGGACTTACAATGTTTGATGGAATTACTGCTGTGTCATCAAAAAACGATCACTCAGGAGATTTCACAGAGGATAAGACTACGGTGATCGACGGGGTGAGCCTTACCATTTCGCCTTCAACAACAAAAGATGCAAACAGATTCTGGGCTTGGGACAATGGCTCGCAGCTTCGTGTCTATGGAGGCTCTTTCAAGGTTTCGGCTACCAAGACAATCTCAAAGATAGAGTTCGTGCAGCCGACAAAATCCGCAAAGTGGACTGAGCCAACGGTTTCTGCAGGTTCAATAGCGGCAGGAGTTTGGACAGGCAGCGCAACAGAGGTGACATTCACGGTGAACGGACAGTGCCGCATCAATCAGATGATCGTTACCTTGGGTGAAGGAAGCACTGAGCCGGATGAGCCGGAGGTGACATATACGGATGTGGCAAGTGTTGCTGACCTTCTCGCTAACTATACGAAGAATACAACAAACCTTAACTTGAAGCTCAACAACGCCAAGGTGGTTTACGTGAACGAGTATAACGGAACTGTTAATGCTTATGTTCGCGAGAACGGTTCGGCTATCGAACTTAGGACTTTGGGCATTGACGCACCTGTAAACTCTGTTCTTAACGGTAGTGTCAAGTGTGACCTCGTTTATTCTTACGGTGTGCCTTATTTGAAGAAGAACGGCGGAACAAGCGCAGACGAACTTACCGTAACAGAGAGCACAGAGGCTGCAACTCCTGTTTCTGCAACAGCTGCTGATATTGTCGCTCTCAAGTATTTGAACGACCTCGTGAGTGTCGGTAATCTTACTTTCTCTAAGGAGGAATATGAGACAGGCAAATACAACTACTATGGAACTGATGGCGATAGCAAGATTATGATTTACGACAAGTTCAGCAAAGTAGGCGGTGTGGCAGATCTCGTTGAAGGCCAGGTTTATACCGTTGTCGGTATCTTTGGTGCTATCTTCAAGGGCTCTGCTGAGATTATGCCTGTTCAGGCAGTCACTGAACCTACAGGTGTGAAAGAGGTTAATGTAGAGAAGACCAATGTGAGCGCTCCTGTTTACAACCTCGCCGGTCAGCGTGTAAACGCTAACGCCAAGGGTATCCTTATCCAGAACGGCAAGAAGTTCGTTAAGTAATCCGTATTTGACTTTTAGTCATAAACGGTTTGTGTAGTTGCGTCCTCAATTCATTTGGGGACGCTTTTTCTTTTCGTCTTATTTTATGGGCTGACATTTGGCAGTGCCGATAAAGTTTGTAATTTTGCAATATGATAAAAAAGGTATGCGGAATGCGTGAGCCGGAGAATATTCGCGCGGTGGAGAATCTTGGTATAGACATTATTGGTTTTGTGTTTTGTCCTGACGACACACGCTGTGTCAGAATGGTGTCTTCGCGTGCGGGAATTATTCCTGACAGAGTGCAGGAGGACATGTTGAGGGACAACAGTCCGCAGGAAAAGGCGGCAGGCAATGCCAATGGATATGTCGCTCGTGCCGGAGTGTTTGCCGATGATATGCCGCAGAATATCATAACGCGCATCTACAATTACGGTCTTGACTACGTGCAGCTCAACGGCGGGGAGTTGCCGCTGATGATAGACAATTTGCGCAGGAGTGTAGACCCTGATATTCATGCAGGTCTGAAGATTATAAAGTCGGTCACGGTAAGTAGCTCCGTTGACATCAAGCGGTGTAGCGAATATTACGGGCACGTGGATATGTTCAGGTTCTGCCTTCAGTCGCCGTCGGAAAATGGTATCGACAAGACTGCCGACTGGTCATTGCTTGGGGAATACGACGGCGACGTACCGTTTCTCGTGGGCGGAAACATTGGGATGGGAGACGTTGAGAATATAAGGAATGTAGACCACCCGATGTTTGCCGGAGTAGACTTGGACCCTGGATTCGAAACATCGCCGGCCGTGAAGGACGTTGATAAGATTGCAGCATTCGTGCGTCAGCTAAGATGACTTAGGAAATCCTTTTCAATCCATTTTGCCACGCTGTCGTCATCGTTGCTACCTGTCACCTCGTCGCACACGGCTTTCACCTCGTCGTAGGCGTTGCCCACTGCCACGCTGCGGTCGGCAATGCGCATCATCGGGATGTCGTTGAGGTTGTCGCCGAACACCACAATGCGTTCCGCTCCAATCTCCGCGGCAAGCTTCCTTACCGCCTGCGCCTTGGTCGTGCCTTTAGTATATACGTCGATAAATCCGTCTTCGCCGTTGAATATGTCGGGGTAGCAGTTGTATGTGCAGCTGATACCCTCGGCGTCGATACAGTCGGCAATGGTTCTCAGGTCTTTGTATTTCCCCATACTGAATATCAGCATGGCCTCGTCGTCGGTCTGATTTGTGTCCAGCTTGTCGCAGGTTACGAGTTTCTTGAACGGGCCCTTTATTCTTGGTTCGATAAATTCCCTTTCTTCCTCTGTCAGTTCGTTCACGTGGTGAACCACGATTTTGTTGTCGTGCTTGTAGTAGACGAAAGGATTGTTGCCATACTTCTCGAAGATGCCGGTCAGTCGTTGTATGTCATTGCGGCTGATAGTCCTCACCGCCGTGTACTGCCGGGTGCTGTTGTCCCACAGAGCACATCCGGCCATGATGACAAACGGGATGTTTGTGTTCACGTCCCTCATCAAATCCACTGCCGTGGCTTGGGTGCGGGCTGTGGCAACGGTAAACATTGCCCCTTTGCCTATGACGGCGTTGAGAATTCTAACGGTCGTTTCCGACAACACAGACCGGCTGTTTAGCAACGTGCCGTCCATATCGCTTACATACAATGTCTTTTTATTCTCCATCAAGACTTGGCTTTAGATTCTTCTTTACGAAAATATAGAACGTCGTGCTCATCATGATGCCGGTTATAGTCCACGACACGGGGTAGGCCATCATCAGTATGCTGAAACTCTTGAAATGTTCCGCCACGCCGAAAATCCATACAATCCTCAGCAGGCACGTTCCGAAAATCGTTATCAGTGTGGGTTGTATTGATTTTCCCATTCCCCTCAGCGATGCGCCCGGTATCTCGTACAGGCAGGCTATCGACTGCGTGGCGAGGGCTACGTAGAGACGGGCAGTGCCGAACTGCAGCACGTCGGGGTCGGTGGAGAAGATGCTCAGGAACGGTGTGTGCAGCCATGTGATAATCATGTTGCTCACCACACACGATGCAAAGCCCATCCCCATACAAATCCAGAACACCCTTTTGACGCGGTCGTTCTTGCCAGCCCCGTAGTTCTGGCCTATGAAACTTATCGCTGCGCCGTTGAAAGCCACCACAAGGAAATAGCAGTATGACTCAAAGTTGAGTGATGCCGCCGAACCCGCTATCGCCGCAGCTCCGTAACCGTTGATTGCCGACTGCATGAGCAGGTTGGAGAAGGAGAATATCATCCCCTGTATGCCGGCGGGTACGCCGATCTGCAGCATCTTTTTAAGCTCTTCCCATTTCAGGCTGATACCCTTTAGGCGCAGCCTGTAGGTTTCTTCTTCGTTGAGCAGAATCCACACGATGAGGCCGGCACTTATCACGTTTGATATGCAGGTGGCGATAGCCACGCCCGCCACGCTCATCTTGAGGCAGATGACGAAGAACAGGTTCAATACCGTGTTTACTATTCCTGCCACCAGCAGTATATACAGCGGACGGCGCGTGTCGCCCATGCTCCTGAGTATGGCGGAGGCGAAGTTGAATATCATGAAGAACGGTATTCCGCAGAAATAGATTCTCAGATATACGGTTGCGAGTCCCAGCACGCTGTCCGGCGTGCCTATCAGCTCGAGGATGGGTCTTGCCACTGCCAGTCCCAACAGCATCACGAAGATGCCGCTCGCCACGGAAACGAGGGCTACGGTATTGATGGCATCCTTTATACGCCTCTTGTCGTTTTGTCCGATGTGGTTTGAAATGACTACATTGGCACC
The DNA here is from genome assembly GCA_963629785.1 of Oscillibacter sp. MSJ-31. GTDB lineage: Bacteria > Bacteroidota > Bacteroidia > Bacteroidales > Bacteroidaceae > Prevotella. The sequence goes on from CAVGJZ010000001.1 coordinate 132,372, forward strand.
CATTGATATGCCCATGAACAGGTTTATGAGCAGGTTTATTACCGGGGCATTGCTGCCAACGGCGGCCAGTGCCTCCTTGTTGGCGAAATGCCCCACGACCGCCACATCGACAGAGTTGAACAGCTGTTGCATCAGGCTGCTCGCCGCCAGCGGCAGGGCGAACACTATAATCTTCATGAACAGCGGTCCATGAAGCATGTCGATTTCTTTCTTGCTCTTTGCGCTGAAACCTTTCATCTCATGATCTCTTCTACCTCATCTTCGGTAATCAGGTTGAAGTCGCCTGGTACGGTGTTCTTGAGTGCTGAAGCGGCAAGCGAGAATTCGAGGCAATGCTGGTTGTCGTCCTGCCATTTTGTGTAGGCATGGAGATATGCCGCGATAAAGGCGTCGCCCACGCCCATCGGGTCAATCACGTTGTCGATGTCGTATATGCGAGTGGTGTAGAGTCTTCCTTCGGCGTAAATCACGCCTGAAAGCAAATGGTGGTTGGCGGAGAGGGTGTTTCTCAACACGAGAATCATCTTCTTCGCTTTGGGGAGAATCTTCTCCGCCGTGTGGAAATAATCCTCGAAGCCCTTTTCGTCTATTTGGTAGTCGGCAGATGTGGCTTTGAAATCGGGCGGCGTGACGCCGGTTATCAGCTTCCATTCTCCTGCGGTGCCGAACACGATGTCGCTCTTCTCCGCCATGGGGAACAGCACGTCGTGGGCGTCCTTTCCGTATTTCCAAAGGTTGGCCCTGTGGTTGATGTCGCATGAAATGAGCAGTCCCTCGCTCTCCGCTTCCTCCACCGCTTCCTTTGTGGCGTCGGCGGCGCCTTGCGACAATGCGCTGGAGATTCCCGACCAGTGGAACATCGATGCTCCCTCGAAGGCTTTCTTCCAGTCAATGATGCCGGCCTTTATCGTAGTGAGTGAAGAGTCCTCGCGGTCGTACACGATATTGGAGCTTCTCAGAGAAGCAGACTCCTCGTAGTAATACAGTCCGAGCCTGTCGCCGCCAAGCACCACATTGCTTACCCCCACGTTGTATTTCCTGATTTCGTCCATGCAGGCGCGGCCTATCTTGTTATCCGGCAGGCGTGTCACATATTCTATGTTGTCGCCGAACATTGCCAGCGACACTGCCACGTTGGCCTCGCTGCCTCCGAAATATCCGTTCCACTTGCTGCCTTGGATGATGCGCTCTTTGTCCGGGCGTGTCATCCTGAGCATTATCTCGCCGAAAGTTACAATCTTTTTCTTCATATAGATTTTCAGTTTTCGAGTTCAAAATTACGTTTTTTATTCTTTCCCGTAAAATAAATGTTTCGTTTATCAACAATATTTAGCGTAAACGTTCTCGCTTCGTAAAGAAAACGGGACACACCAAACGTCACGCCCGGTATGCCCCTTGTTTTTCTTTAGCATTTAGTTTCAGGTTATTTCCTTGTTGCGTCCGTGTGTAACGGTGCATTACTTTTCACCAACGGCAATATTGCGGGTTTATTGTATAGCCCTGTATTAAAAGCCGAAAAACGAACATTTGCCCCGTGCTTTTTCACTGAAAGGGCGTGGCTCGTGAAATGTTTCCATGCGTTTATCAAGGTCAAAGTACCGCTTTGTCTACCTTATGCCCCTTGCAATACGGTCGTATGGCAAGGGGCATACAATCGTATGGCAAGGGGCGTACGGTCGTATAGCAAGGGGTGTAAGACTGACAAAGCTATGCTTCGTGACTGTAGAAAGGGCACTTGGATAAGGTAAACTGCATCTCGGAATAAGAAATGAATAAATTCATTTCGTTCTTCACTCGATTTGTATTACCTTTGTACGCAAAACAACAAAAGTATAAATATGATACGTTTTATCAGATATTCGTTACTATTTGTAATGATGTTCTTTTGTGTCGCTGCAAATGCGCAGACCGACAGCTACCGCCAGATGCACAAAGTGAAGAAGGGGGAAACGGTATTCGGAATAGCCAAGAAGTATGATTTGACAATAGAGGAACTCGTAAGGGCGAATCCTGACATGAATGCCGTGGGCTACGAGCTAAAGAAGGGCGACTATATATTTATTCCGTATCCTGACGGCAAGGCTCCGAAGGGCACTGCGCCATCCGCCAAGACCACTACCGCAGTTGCTGCTGCAAAGAAAAACAATGCGGTGAGCGTGGGCATAATGCTGCCGCTGCACAACGTTGATGGCGACGGCAGGCGAATGCTTGAATATTACCGCGGCATCCTTATGGGATGCGAGAAACTCAAAAAGGAGGGAATGAACATCGAGGTGAAGGCATGGAACGTGGCTATAGACACCGACGTGAATACCGTGCTCGCACAAAACGGGGCTGACAAATGCAACGTCATCTTCGGGCCGCTCTATTCAAAGCAAGTGCCGGCCATGTCTGCGTTCGCCAGGAAAAACGGCATAAAACTTGTCATCCCGTTTTCCATAACGGGAAACGACGTGGCGTCAAATCCCAACGTGTTTCAGGTTTACCAGAGCCCGGAACTTTTCTACGGGCAGGTGGCAAACATCTTCGTGGACCGCTTTGCTAACCATCATGTAGTGGTGGTAGACTGCAACGACCGTTCCAGCGACAAGGGCGTGTTCACTTTCACGCTGCGTGAGGCACTCTCAAAGAAGGGGCGCGCATATAGCATCACCAACCTGACGAACAGTTCGGAATATTTTGTCAAGGCTTTCAGTGCAACGCAGCCTAACATCGTGGTGCTCAACACCGCCCGTTCGCCGGAGCTTAACGCCGTCATCGCCAAGCTCGACCAGCTGAAGGCCACAAATCCTTCGCTGAAGATTTCGCTCTTCGGATATACCGAGTGGCTGATGTACGCCAAATACAACATGGACAAGTTCTGCCGCTACGATACCTACGTGCCCTCGCATTTCTACTACAATCCGCTGAATACGGCGACCAAGGCGTTCACCGACGACTACTTGAAGAAATTCGACCAGAGCCTGTTGGACTACATGCCGCGCTTCGCCATCACCGGCTACGACCATGCCATGTATTTTATAAAAGGTATAGGCAAGCAGGGAAGCAATTTCGCGGGAACAGAAACCGACACGAATGCGCTTCAGACTCCCATGCACTTCAAACGTGTGGGGGGACAGAACGGAGGACTGCAGAATGTGAGTGTGAGCTTTGTGCATTACAACACCAACCGTTCCATTTCTCTCGTCAATTATTAAGGCAAACGAAAATACCGTTCGTTTAAAAATGTTTATGAATAAGATAAGAACCGTCTTCGTCTTGCTGTCGGCATTTGTCGCCGTTGCTGCCAACGCCCAGATAGGGCAACACAGGAACGACTTTAGTGTAGGTGTGAATGGCGGTTACGTGTTGAGTAATGTAGGCTTCACGCCCACAGTGTCGCAGGGCATGTACGGCGGGATGACGGCTGGTGTCTCTCTTCGCTATGTGTGCGAGAAATATTTCAGTACGATATGCTCCATACAGGCAGAGGTGAACTATGCCAAGGTGGGGTGGAAGGAAGAAATCCTTACCACCGCCGACGCTCCCGTGATAAATACCCAGACCGGAGTGGCTGAGGAATATAGCCGCACACTGAACTATATTCAAATTCCAATCTTTGCCCACCTTGCATGGGGTAAGGAGCGGAAGGGACTACAGTTCTTTGTCCAGGCCGGACCCCAGATTGGCATATTGTTGGGGGAGACAACAAAAGCCAATTACGAACTGGCGAACGCCAATATCGCTGACCGCGGCAACCAGACCGTCGCCCAGGAGACGATGCCTGTGGAAAACAAGTTCGACTATGGTATAGCGGCAGGTCTCGGACTGGAATACTCCCACCCCAAGGTGGGGCATTTCCAGGTTGAAGGCCGTTACTATTACGGACTGGGAAATATCTACGGCGACTCAAAGAAAGACTATTTCGGGAAGTCAAATCTTGGGAATATAGTGGTGAAACTCGCCTACTTCTTTGACTTGACGCACTGATGACAACGCAAATCATTAACAATTAAAATAAAACTTATGTTTGAAAATCAACCGAAAGGTCTGTGGACCTTAGCACTGGCAAACACAGGAGAGCGTTTTGGCTACTACACCATGCTCGCCGTGTTCGCTCTCTTCCTCGGCGAGAACTTCGGTTTCGATGCCGGCACGGCATCGGAAATATACACGTGGTTCCTCACCGCCGTTTATTTCCTGCCGCTCTTCGGTGGTATGGCAGCCGACAAATGGGGCTACAACAAGATGGTGATAGTCGGCATTCTCATCATGTTCCTCGGCTATCTGTTCTTGTCCGTGCCGCTTGGCAAGGGCGTTCCGGCAATAGCCGCCATGGGGATTGCCCTGTTGCTCGTCAGTCTTGGCACCGGTTTCTTCAAGGGAAACCTTCAGGTCATGGTGGGCGACCTTTACAACGACCCGAAATATGCCAGCCAGCGCGACTCGGGCTTCTCGCTCTTCTATATGGCAATAAACATCGGCGCACTTTTCGCTCCGACGGCTGCCACAAGCATCATGGCATGGGCGCAGAACGACCTGGGGTATACCAAGGCCGACTCTTACCACTTTGCCTTCGCCGTGGCGTGCGTCTCGGTTATTGTTTCCATCCTTATATATTTCCTGGGCAAGAAGACATACCAGCAGGTGCTTGTGGCTGACAAGAAGTCTGGCAATGCCGCTGAAAGCACCGTTGAGGAGATGAGTCCTGCTGAAACGAAGGAGCGCATCATCTGCCTTTGCCTCGTCTTCGCCGTGGTGATATTCTTCTGGATGGCTTTTCATCAGAATGGACTCACGCTGACATGGTTTGCCGATGAGTTCACGGCACGCGAGGTGACCGGCGTTACGGGACTGGAGTTCAATGTGGTGAATCTTGTATGGTGTATCCTGATGGTCTATGGACTCGTGGGATGGATTACTACGAACAAGGAAACGTCTTCCAAAGGAAAGCTCGTGAACACGCTCCTTATCGCTGTGCCGGCGGTAATCCTGGCCTATACGTATATGAAGCACGGACAGGACACAGTGACAATCGACGCACCTATCTTCCAGCAGTTCAACCCCTGTTTTGTCGTTGCCCTCACTCCGGTGAGCATTGCCCTCTTCGGATGGCTTGGCAAAAAGGGCAAGGAGCCCAAGGCTCCCGTGAAAATCGGTCTCGGTATGCTTGTGGCAGGTTTCGCCTATCTCATGATGACAGTGTTCAGCATCGGCCTGCCCGCCACCGACCATCCTAACCACGTGGCTGATGTTACGCCCAACCTTCTCGTGGGTACATACCTGATACTTACCTTCGCGGAGTTGTTGCTCTCGCCAATCGGAATATCCTTCGTGTCGAAGGTTGCTCCTCCCAAGTATAAGGGAATGATTATGGGCGGATGGTTTGTTGCCACGGCTCTCGGCAACAAGCTCGTTTCCATCCCGGGCCACATGTGGGACATGCCGCTCCCCGTGGTATGGGGCACGCTTATGGTAATCTGTCTGCTGGCAGCACTCTTCATCTTCTCTATAATAAAGAAACTGAATAGGGTCAGCTGATAGCCAACGAAAAAAATAAAAAAAACAGGATGCGCCGGAAAATGATTTGCGCATCCTGTTTTTTTTGTTTTTCTAAAGCCTGTTGTGCTGTTTCGTTAATTCAACGATATGTCGTTGCCTGTTGGCTGAAGCGTATCCGACTGAGGTTTGCCTTATTTTGATTGCGGCTTGATGTTGCTCAGCAGAATATGCACGATGCGTTCCGCAGTGCGCCCGTCCCAGCGGTCGGGCAGTGAACATTTCTTCCATCTGCCGGCAGTCATGTCTCTTGTCGCCTCGGCGAGTTTTGCCGGGTCTTCGCCAACGAGAACGTTTGACCCTTGTTTCACGGTCTCGATATGTTCCGTGTATTTGTTAAGCGTGATGCAGGGCACACTGTTGAAAGTAGCCTCTTCCGCCACGTTGCCGGAGTCGGTGACTATTCCTGCGGCGTGCGCCGTGAGATAGCCGAATTCAAGGTAGGGCAATGTGTCGGTGACGTGAAGCGTTGGTGTGTCTGCCGCTACACTTTGCAGGGCCTCCTTTGCTCCGTCCCTCAATGTGGCTATTATTGGAGTGTCGCCGGCGGCTTTCGTCATGGCTTTCACCATGCCGGTGAGGTTCTTGGTGTCGGCAATCAGAGCCTTGCGGTTGAGGGTGAACACGATATATTTCCCTTCCTCCAGGTTGAGCGCGTCCATTATTGCAGGGCGGCGGAATTTGTTGTGGTTGAAGCGCAGCGTGTCCATGAGGATGTTGCCCACTTCGTAAATCTGCGACAGTTCGGCGCCCTCGCGGCTTGCTATGCTGTTGCTGCTGATACCTGCGGTGAAGAGATAGTCGGACAGTCCGTCGATAACCAGGCGGTTTATCTCCTTGGGCATGCTTATGTCGAAGGAACGGGTGCCGGCCACGAGATGCGCCAGGGCGATGCCGTGCTTCTTTGTCACTATGGCTGCTGCCATTGTCGAGGCAAGGTCGTCCACCACTATCACAGCGTCGGTAGGTGTTGCCGTGAGATAGGCGTCAAATTCCTCCATCACCCTGCCGGTGAGTTCGTTGAGGTTTGTGCAGTCCACTCCAAGGAACACGTCGGGCCGCCGTATTTCCAGGTCTTCAAAGAGCGAAGCCTCGAGCGTGGCGTCATTTTCTGTTCCGGCATAAACGAGTCTGTCGTTTATTTCAAAGCCCTCCTTGTTGGCCTTTTCCAGTGCGCGGATGAGGGGGGCTACCTTCATGAAATTGGGGCGTGCCCCCACAATGATGCAAATGTTGATTGTCATCGGTCTATTTTCAATTGTTGTATGTCGTGCTGAAATTTCTGCGGGTTTCGCATTTTCCCTATTCCGACTTGAACAGGTCTTTTATCCCTCCGATGCTGCCCATGAGGTTTGTTGCTTCATAGGGCAGGTAGACTGTCTTCGTCTTGTCGCCGGCGGCGATTTCCTGGAGAGCCTGTATGTATCTCTGTGCCAGAAGGTAGTTTGCCGGATTGGCGCTCTTGCCCACGGCGGCGTTGATTTTCTCTATGGATATGGCTTCTGCCTCGGCTTTTTTGATTTTCGCCTGCGCCTCGCCCTCGGCGAGTTTCTCTATGGCTATTGCCTCCGCTTCGGCGGTGCGTATCTTTGCCTGTGCCTCACCCTCGGCGTTGAGGATGGCCATCTGCTTGTCTGCTTCCGCCTTGTTTATCGTGGAGGTCTTGTCGCCTTCCGACTTGAGGATGGCGGCAGCCTTCTGTCCCTCGCTGGTGAGGATGGTGGCGCGCTTGTTCCTCTCCGCCTGCATTTGCTTCTCCATAGCCTGAAGCACACTTTCGGGCGGTGTGATGTCTTGCAGTTCCACACGGTTTACCTTTATTCCCCATTTGTTGGTGGCGTCGTCGAGCACGGCGCGTAGCTTGGTGTTTATCGTGTCGCGCGAGGTGAGGGTCTGGTCGAGTTCCAGTTCGCCGATGATGTTGCGCAGCGTGGTTTGCGTGAGTTTCTCTATGGCATTGGGCAGGTTGCTGATTTCATAGACGGCCTTGAACGGGTCTACTATCTGAAAATAGAGCAGGGCGTTGATTTGCGTCTGCACGTTATCCTTGGTAATCACGTTCTGCTTGTCGAAATCGTACACCTGTTCGCGCAGGTCGATGGACGTGGCGTAGATATACCTGCCGCGCGTCATTGTCACGATGGTTTTAGCACGGTCAATGAAAGGAATAATCACGTTGATGCCCGGTTTCAGCGTGGCGTAGTATTTTCCGAGTCTTTCGATGATTTTTGTTTCCGACTGCGGTATGATTACCAGGCTTTTCTTTACTAGCAGGAGGGCGCAAACTACGATTGCCGCCAAGACATAAAATCCGATGTTCATAATTTATAAGGTTTAAAGGTTAGTTCTTTACCACGGTGATGATGATACTTTCTCTTCCCACCACTTTCACTTTGTCTCCCTTTTCTATTCGGGAACCGTCGGCGGAGCGCGCTTTCCAGTCGTCGCCGTCGATAGCCACACGCCCGTATCCGTCAGCCTCGATACGTTCGCTCACCGTTCCCATGCGGTTTATCAGTGCGTCGGCATTGCTCAGCCGCCGGTCTTCGTTCTTGTGGATACGCTTCAACATTGTAGGGCGCACGAAGAACAGGCACAGTATCGAGGCGGCTGCGAACACTGCCAGGCCGGCGTAGAACGAGATGCCGAATGCTGAGAGGACGGCGGAACAGGCTCCTCCGATGGCGAAGCACATGACGAAGAAGTCCCCGTTGGTGAGTTCGAGGATAAGGCATACGATGGAGACCAAGGCCCACATCTGCCATAGGTTTTCCGAGAAATAGTCTATCATACTTTAATATTGTTTGGGTTTTTCTTAGTTAATTGTGGTGCGAATTTAAATAAAATCCGTCAAATCTGCAACGTGTGATATATATTATTTCGCCGGTTGTCTATAAGAACCCCAACATTTTGAGGATATACGGTGTGAGGATTGCGGTGAAGATGCCGTTGAGCGTAAGTCCGAGCGAGGCGTACGCCCCGTGCTCCATGCTTTGCTCCATTGCAGCCGATGTTCCCACGGCGTGTGATGCCGTGCCCAGCGAGATACCCTGTGAGGAGGGCATTCCGATATGTCCGTACTTTAGTATTCTCAGTCCTGTCACTGCTCCGAAGATGCCCACGAACACCACTATGGTGGCTGTGAGCGACGGAATGCCGCCGATGCTCTTCGTCACTTCCATGGCTATGGGGGTGGTGACCGACTTGGCGGCGAGCGAGAGCACCACTTCCTTCGACGCTCCGAAATACTGTGCCAGTGTCACGACCGAGACGATGCCCACGAGGCAGCCTACCAGCTGCGACATGAAAATGGGCACCATTTCGTGTTTTATGGAACTGAGTTGCTTGTAAAGCGGTACTCCCAGCGACACTACCGCGGGCTTGAGCCAGAAATCAATCTTGGAACCGCTCACGCGGTATGTCTCGTAGTCCACGTGTGCCACCATGAGAAAGCAAATCATGAAGGCGATGCTCACGAGGATGGGGTTGAAAATCGGGAGTCTGAGGAGTTTTCTCACGAGCTTGGAGAGAAAATACACTCCGAAGGTGAGTGTGAGCAGGAAATAGTCGTTGCTCAGGTATTGGTGGATGTCCATTGTCGTTGATGTCTTTGTTTTGACGTTCTTTTGTTCCTGTTATCTTGCGCTTTTAATCTTCTTCATCACCTTGCGGGTGAGGATATGTGTCCATCCCGTCACCACGAGCACGATGACTGTGCTCAGTGCCGTGGCGAGCACGATGGGCACTATCTCGCGCCCGATGATGTCGAAATAGAGCATGAGCGCCACGCCGGGCGGCACGAAGAAGAATCCCATGTTTTTCACCAGGAAATTGGAAATCGTTTCCACCCATTCCAGCTTTATTGCCTTCACTTTGAGGAGCAGCGTGAGCAGAAGCATCCCTAGAATGCTCGAGGGAATGGCTGTCCCCGTGAGCCACACTATGAGTTCGCCCACGGCAAGGCATCCGATGATAATCGCTAATTGTCTGAACATGTTTTTTTCTGTTGTTATCCTGTTTATGCTTGTCGCAATCTATATTTCTATTTCTTCGATGCCTCCGTAGTCCACCGCATGCTCGAAGCACCCCTCCTCGGGGAACAGTCCGCCGTAGATGCCGGCGCAGAGCAGTATGCCGCAGTGTGCGAATATGGCCACGTGGCGATAGTCCTTCGTTTTCAGTTCGTCGAGGAAATCCGCAAGCCGCCGGTACACCATGGGGTAGCTCTCGCCGTTGGTCGTTGTCACGTGCATGTAGTCGTCATACCATTTCTGCAGGTTGTCATCCTTGATGTCGTCGTAGCGTTTCATTTCCCAGTCGCCCATGTTCATTTCGAGCAACCTCGGGTCGGTGTCATAGTCCTTGTAGCCGCAGTATTCCGCCAGAAGTTTTGCCCTCGTGAGTGGAGAGGAGAACACTTTGTCGAAGACCTTCCCTTCAAGCTTTTGTTTCGTCACTTCCGCTTCCTGTGGAAAGGTGGCGGCTACGGGCACGTCGGTCTGTCCGTAGCACACACCCTTGGGTACGTCCACGCTTGTATGCCTTATCAGTGTAACTTTCATATCGCAATGTTTTTGTTGTCGCGTCGCCCGCCTTACATGAACAGACGGCTTATGTCAATTCCGTTTGTCGCTGTCTCTTTCAGTGTGAAGTGCCATTGTATTGCCACCACAATGTACACCGCCAGCTCCGTGAGCAGGAACAGCGCACCGCAGCAGTCGCCGGTGTATCCCTGTATTCTTTTCCAGATGAGCCTGTAGAGGAAATACATCACCACGCACGGGGCGAAAAGTATCCAGTCCCATGCTATCGTGCCGCGGGTGGCGTAGAAGAAAAGTGCCAGCGGCAACAGTCCTTGCACTGCTAGCCCTATACCGGCACCCACGCTGATGCGGCGGTAAACGTTTTTCGCTTTCGACTGCTCCTCAGTCCTGGCGTAGGGCATCATCTGTATAATCTGTGCCGCTACCATCTTGGCGTATGGGTCGGCGGCGAGGACAGTTATTGCGGCAAGTGTGGGCGGCAAGGATGAGAGTGCGGTGAAGAGCAGCAACTCGTAGAACGTTATGCCGAGCACTCCGTATGTGCCGATGCGCGAGTCCTTCATTATGTCAAGAATCTTTTGGCGGTCTGTTCCGCCTCCGCCGAAGCCGTCGATGAAGTCTGTCAGACCGTCCTCGTGCAGTGCGCCTGTTACCATAACCCTGATGAGTATGGCGCATATAACCGCCATGTTGTAGGGCATCGCCATTGAGCCGAAGTAAATTGTCGCCGCCATTGCGCCGCCGGTAATCCACCCCGCCGCCGGCCAATATTCCACCACGGCTTTGTATGAATCCTTAGGCGGTTGGTAAACTCTCCAAAAGGGCAGCCGCGTGAAGAAAATCAGTGCCGCCCAGATGTTCTGCCACCATTTAGAAGTATTTGGTGATGTGTGCATTGTCAAAGTTGTTCATTTCGTTTATCATTCTCACGCTGCTCTCTATAAGCGGGTAGGCGCACAAAGCCCCAGTCCCTTCGCCGAGCCTCAGTCCGAGGTCGAGCAGCGGTTTGGCGTTCATCAGTTGCAGCATTGCGGCATGGGCGTGCTCGTCCCCCCGGTGGCAGAAGATGGCGTAGTCGAGAACCTCCGGGTGCATCTTGCTTGCTGCAAGCATGCACGCACTCATTATAAAACCGTCTACCATCACTGTCATTTTCCTCTCGGCGGCGCGGAGCATCGCCCCTATGGCCCCGACCATCTCAAAGCCTCCGAAATAGCGCACCACGTCGCAAATGTTATCGGCGGAGTGGCTTTCGCGGAATAGTTCGACGGATTTCTTCAGGATATTGTACTTGTGCTCCAACTGGCTGCCCGCCACGCCGGAACCGGCTCCCACGCAGTCTGCCAGCGGTATGTTGCCCAGCAGGTGAAACCAGATGCTCGACGGCGATGTGTTGGCGATGCCCATTTCGCCCACGCACACGATGTTGCATCCTTCTTCGGCGCACTCGTCCACGAGGTCAGAGCCGCACTGCAGTGCCCTGTCGAGCTGTTCTTCCGTCATTGCCGCGCCGTAGAGGAAATCATTTGTGCCGGGAGCTATCTTCATGTTTGTTATTTCAGGATATGCCGACAAGTCATGGTCCACGCCCAGGTCAACTATTTTCAGTTCGAAGCCGTGCTGCCGGCAGAACATGTTCACGCCTCCTCCTCCGCGGGTGAAGTTTATCATCTGTTGCCATGTCACGTCGCGCGGCGACAGGCTCACGCCTTCCTTCTCTATGCCGTGGTCGCCGCCAAGCAGCAGATGGCATGGATGGGTGAGGGTGGGGGAGAGAGTTTGTTGGATTAGTGAGATTTTCAGGGCGAGCTCCTCCAGTCCGCCGAGTGAGCCTTTCGGTTTGTTTAGGTTGTCTATCTTGTCTTGTATCTGCCGCCTTATGTCCTGCTGCGGTCTGGTGATATGAAATTCTTTCATCGTTATGTTGCCTTTGCTGGCGTTGTCGCTGTTGTCGTCTTTCCGTTCCTTTGCTTTATGCTTGGAGAGTCATTTTATCTTTACGGGAATGCCGCTCACGGTGAGGTACACCTCGTCTGCCTTGGCCGCGACGTACTGGTTGAGCCATCCCAGGAGGTCGGTGAAATGTCTCTGCACAGCGTTGCCGCTCACTCCTCCGCTCCCTATTTCGTTGGTGACGAAGATGAACGTGGCATCCTGTGCTGTGAACTTGTCGAACTCTTGCTTTATCCTTTCGAGGGTTTTTTCGATGTCGGGCGACGCCTCACCGTTGCCTGCATCGAAATAAAAGTTGGTACACCATAGTGTGAGGCAGTCTACCAGCGCCACCTTATTATATATGTCTATATTTCCGAGAAACCTTTCTTCTTCGATGTTGGTCCACTGGCTGCCCCGCCGCTCCTTGTGCTTGTCCACGCGCCGGCGGAATTCCTCGTCCCAAATGTGGGCTGTGGCGATGTAGACAGGATTTGCCGAGAGGCTCAGTGCGAGCTTTTCGGCAAATGCGCTCTTGCCCGAACGCTGTCCTCCGGTTATGAGTATTACCCGTTTCATCGGTGCAAAAGTAGTAAAAACAATTCTAACCGCCACGCAAATTGTGTATTTCGTTTGTTCTGTGTCTTTAATAAATATGTAGTCTGACCTATTTGTGAGTAAAAATAGCTCATTCTTCCATTTTTGTGCAACATTTGTTAATAAAAATTTGGATGGTACGGACTTTTTTCCTTACTTTGCATCGAAATTTGTCAATAGGCATATAAACAAGTCAATTTTATTATAGTTTAAAGATTAGAAAATGAAGAAAATTTTTACTTTGTGCGCTGCAGCTGCACTTGCTGCTTCCGCTACTGCTCAGACTGTGACTGAGAGTAAAACTTTTGACAACTGGTACATCGGTATCAACGGCGGTGTTGCAACAGGTATTCATCCTTCAGTAATGGGTACAGGCCACTCATGGGCTAAGGATATCGCTCCTAACGCAGGTCTCCGCATTGGCCGCTATTTCACTCCGGTGTTCGGTCTTGCTGTTGAGAGCAACGTTTACTTCAAGGACCTTCACCACGGCCAGCGTTCAATGAACAACCTGTTCGGCAACGTGACAAACACTTTTGTTACTTCAATGAACACCTCTTTGATTGCTACTGTTAACTTCAGCAACTGGTTCGGTGGCTACAAGGGAACTCCGCGTCTGTTCGAGGTTAGCGCAGTTTACGGTCTTGGTTGGGGTCACGTATTCGGTGGCAAGGACGGAGAGCGTTACTACTGCAACGAGTGGAACTCAGCTGACAAGAAGGATTTCCTGACTTCTAAGGCTGGTCTTGACTTCGCTTTCAACCTTGGCAAGGCTAAGGCTTGGCAGGTTTACGTTGAGCCTTCAGTAATCTGGAACCTTGAAGGTGCAAGGCAGGGTGTTCGCTACGACGCTAACTACGCTGACTTCCAGCTCAACGCAGGTGTTGTTTACAAGTTCAAGAACTCTAACGGTACTCACAACTTCACTATCGCACAGCTCCGCGACCAGGCTGAGATCGACGGTTTGAACGCTAAGATCAACGACCTGCGCAGCGACCTGAACGGCAAGGATTCTGAGATTGCTGCTAAGAACAAGAAGATTGCTGACCTGCAGAACGCTCTCGACGAGTGCAACAAGACTCCTAAGTATGTGAAGCCTGAGACTGCAACAAACCTGCAGCCTACTGTAATCTTCCGTCAGGGTAAGTCGGTTGTTGACAAGTCTCAGCTGGCTAACATCGAGCTTATCGCTCAGTACATGAAGAACCACAAGGACGCTTCCGTTGAAATCAAGGGCTACGCTTCTCCAGAGGGTTCTAAGGAGCTGAACCAGAAGCTTTCTGAGGCTCGTGCCAACGCTGTTAAGGACATTCTCGTTAAGAAGTACAAGATTTCTGCAGACCGTCTGACAACTAAGGGTATGGGCGCAACTGACAAGCTCTTCGAGCAGGTTGAGTTCAACCGCGTTGCTACTTTCAACGACAACGCTAAATAATTGAGTAGTCAATAATAACTCAATAGTTCGTCCCCGTCATACATTACGTGTGGCGGGGATTTTTATTTTCTTTTGTTCAGGTTGGTCATCGTGTCTTGTTCTCATGAATAAAAGCCAAAGAGACAAAAATCGCACTGGCTTTTATTTTCGTGAAGTCCAAGCGCATTTTCGTAAAGTCCAAGTACATTTTCGTAAAGTTCAAAGAGAAAATCGCAGTATGCCTCTTCACCGGCAATGTTTCTCGCTCCATTGACGGCACAGTCCTTAGTGTGCTATGTAACAGTGCTTTTTTCACAGATTTTACTTGCAAAAATAAAAGAATAATTTTGCAAGTTACACCAAAAAGCCGTAACTTTGCAGCCGCTAAACGTAAAATAGCCGAATGAAGAATGACAAAATGAAAAATCAGTACCGCGTGAACGAGCAGATTCGCGTCCGGGAAGTACGAGTTGTTGGAGACGATGGTTCAACCGTAATGCCTACACGACAGGCTCTTGACATAGCAAGAGGCAAAGGTGTGGACTTGGTCGAAATCTCGCCAAATGCCCAGCCTCCAGTTTGTCGCATCATCGACTATAGCAAGTTCCTCTATCAACAGAAGAAGAGAGCCAAGGAATTGAAGGCTAAACAGGTAAGGCAAGAGGTGAAGGAAATACGTTTCGGACCTCAGACTGACGACCATGACTACAATTTCAAACTCAAGCATGCCAAGGAGTTTTTGGAAGAAGGTAACAAGGTGCGTGCTTTCGTTTTCTTCCGCGGCCGTTCAATTCTCTTCAAGGAGCAGGGTGAGGTTCTCTTGCTTCGTTTTGCCAATGACCTTGAGGAATACGGTAAGGTAGAACAGATGCCTGCTCTTGAAGGCAAGAAGATGTTCCTCTATCTCTCTCCGAAGAAGGCTGGCGTTGCAAAGAAGAGCCAGCAGAAGATGGACAGGGAGCGTCGTGAGGCTGAAGCCAAGGGCGAGAGCCAAAAGGCAGAGGAGGAAGAAGCAGTTGAGATACCTGCAAACGGCGGACTTTTCGCCAATGCTAAGAATGGTGCCGACGCTCTTCAGAAACTCAAGAAAGACTGATTTGAGCTTAGACTCAGAATGTAAGAAGAAAAAGGTGCGTAACGTCTTGGTATATACGTTGCCACCGCCATATAACAAATAACTTATAAAACATTAAAAAAATGCCAAAAGTAAAGACAAACTCCGGTGCTAAGAAGAGATTTCGTTTCACTGGTACAGGTAAGATTAAGAGACACCATGCTTACCACAGTCACATCCTGACTAAGAAAACAAAGAAGCAGAAGCGTAATTTGGTACACACTGCGATTGTTGACAGCAGCAACATGAAGCAGGTTCGCGATTTGCTGTGTCTCCGTTAATCCCTATTGTCTAACATTTAAAGTAAGTAGAAAACTATGCCAAGATCAGTAAATCATGTTGCTTCAAGAGCAAAGAGAAAAAGAATTTTAAAGCTTACACGCGGTTACTATGGTGCCCGCAAGAATGTGTGGACCGTAGCCAAGAATACTTGGGAGAAAGGTTTGACATACGCTTATCGCGACCGTCGTAACAAGAAGCGCACTTTCCGTTCATTGTGGATTCAGCGTATCAACGCTGCCGCTCGTCTCGAGAATATGAGCTATTCCACCTTGATGGGTGCTCTGCACAAGGCTGGCATCGAGATTAACCGTAAGGTTCTTGCTGACCTCGCTGTGAACAATCCCGAGGCTTTCAAGGCTATCGTTGCTAAGGTAAAGTAATCTGTAGAGTAATCTAACTTGATATTTGAGCGTCGCTTGCGACGCTCTTTTTTTGATTGAGACAACTCGGACAGCTCGGACTTCTCAGACAACTCCGAGAAGCCCGAGAAGCTTGAGTTGTCTGAGAAGTCTGAGCTGTTAGAGTTGAGTTCACATCCCCTTCATTGAAAGCGATATTCGGTTGCGCTTCCTGTCAATTTCGATAACTTTCACCTTTACGTGTTGGTGGAGCTTTACAACCTGTGTCGGGTCAGCCACGTAGCGGTCGGCAAGTTGTGAAATATGCACAAGCCCGTCCTGATGAACGCCGATGTCAACAAAAGCTCCGAAATTGGTGATGTTAGTCACGATACCCGGAAGTTCCATTCCCTCGCAGAGGTCATCAACGGTCTTTACGTTTTTGTCAAACTCGAATTCCTCTATCTGTGCGCGAGGGTCGCGTCCCGGTTTTTCCAGCTCGCTCATGATGTCGGATAGGGTAGGGATTCCAACGCTGTCTGTGACGTATTTCTTTATGTTCACGCTTTTTCTTTTGCCAGCATCCTTGATTAGTTCAGTAACAGTGCATCCACAGTCCTTTGCCATCTGCTCCACTATCTTGTAACTCTCCGGGTGAACCGCACTGTTGTCAAGAGGGTTCTTTGCATCAGGAATGCGTAGGAAGCCTGCGCATTGCTGAAAGGCAGCCGGACCGAGACGAGGCACTTTCTTCAGTTGCGCCCTGCTGGCAAACGCACCGTTCTCCTTGCGGTATTCCACTATATTCTTGGCAAGCGCAGGACCAAGTCCGCTGACGTATGTAAGAAGGTGCTGACTTGCAGTATTGAGGTTCACTCCAACCGTGTTTACGCAACTCTCCACAGTCATGTCGAGGCTTTTCTTCAATTTCGTTTGGTCTACGTCGTGCTGGTACTGCCCTACGCCAATACTCTTGGGGTCAATCTTTACAAGTTCCGCCAGAGGGTCCATCAGCCGTCTGCCGATAGATACTGCGCCCCTTACCGTTACATCCTTGTCGGGAAACTCCTCCCTTGCCGTAGCTGACGCAGAGTAAACGGATGCGCCGTCTTCACTGACTGTAAATATTTTAACGCTGCTGTTGGGATTCAGTGATTTTATGAAGTCCATCGTCTCGCGGCTTGCCGTACCATTTCCGATGGCAATTGCCTCTATTTTGAATTTTTCAGCCATCGCCTCCACCTGTTTCGCCGCGAGCGTACGTTTATTGACTGGCGGATGTGGAAATATCGCTTCGTGGTGCAGGAGATTTCCCTGTTCGTCGAGGCATACAACCTTGCATCCAGTGCGGAATCCGGGGTCTACGCCCATAACCCTTTTCTGTCCCAGTGGGGCAGAGAGCAGCAGCTGCCGCAGATTTTCCGAAAAGACATTGATTGCCTCTTCGTCAGCCTTCTCCTTGCTCATGCTGGCAAACTCGTTCTCGATGGCAGGCTTGATAAGTCTTTTGTATGAATCCTCCACGGCTTCTTCCACAAGTCTGGAGCATTTCCCGTATCCACGGACGAAATTCCTTTTTATTTTATTCAGACATTCATCATCGTCGGCACTGATGGTTATCCTAAGTATTCCCTCGTTCTCTCCGCGCCGCATGGCGAGCATCCTGTGTGATGTACACCGTTTCAATGGCTCGGAGAAATCGAAATAGTCGGAAAACTTAGCCGCCTCCTCACTGTCCTTCTTCGTCTTTACTACCTTTGAGCTTATTACCGCCTCTCGTCTGAAAACCGACCTCACCTGCTGGCGGCTTCGGGCATCCTCGCTCACGGTTTCGGCTATGATGTCCTGCGCACCCTTTATCGCTGTCGCCGTGTCCCTAACCTTGTCGTTGAGAAAGCGCCGCGCCGCTCCCTCCGGGTCGTTTTCGCGCTGTAGCATTATTATGGCAGAGAGCGGTTCGAGTCCCAACTCACGTGCTACCTGCGATTTTGTCCTGCGCTTGGGCTTGAACGGCATGTAGATGTCTTCAAGTTCATTAGTTTCCCAGCATCCGTTGATTTTTTCCGACAGTTCATCGGACATCTTGCCCAAGTCGGTAATAGTCTTTATTATGGTTTCCTTCCTCTTGGAAATCTCTTTCAGCTTGTCGTATGCCTCGCTTATTGCAGTAATCTGCACCTCGTCGAGATTGCGTGTCCGCTCTTTGCGGTAACGGCTGATAAACGGGATGGTGCATCCCTCGTCGAGCAAAGCAAGCGTGTTCTCCACGCTCTGTTCCCCGATTGACAGTTTCTTGGCTATTATACCCGCCAATGACTTTATGTCCATGATTTATATGAGTTTATTATATGGTAATCCGTTAGTCTTAAGTGACTGTGCCATGTCTTTCTTGCCGCCACTCATGATTGCCGATGGTGCTTAAACAAAAAAGAGCCGAACATTCAAGAATATTCGGCTCATACTATTCATAACAATGTTTTTATTATTTGGCGTAGGCAATAGAACGAGTTTCGCGAATAACGGTAATCTTAACCTGTCCGGGATAAGTCATCTCGTTTTGAATCTTCGTGGCAATCTCGTTTGACAAAGCCTCCGACTCCTTGTCATCCATCTTGTCAGCACCTACAATCACGCGGAGCTCGCGGCCGGCCTGAATAGCGTAAGTCTTTGTAACGCCGGGATAGCTCATGGCGATAGCCTCAAGGTCGTTCAGACGCTTGATGTAAGCTTCTACAATTTCACGACGTGCTCCGGGACGCGCTCCTGAGATAGCGTCGCAAACCTGAACGATGGGGGCGAGCAACGTGTTCATCTCCATTTCATCATGGTGAGCGCCGATGGCATTGCAGATGTCTGGTTTCTCCTTGTACTTTTCGGCAATCTTGGCACCATAAAGAGCGTGCGGCAGTTCGCTTTCCTCATCCGGCACCTTACCGATGTCGTGGAGAAGTCCTGCACGTTTCGCTTTCTTCGGATTAAGACCAAGTTCAGACGCCATTACTGCGCACAGATTGGCAGTTTCCCTTGCGTGCTGGAGAAGGTTCTGGCCATACGAAGAACGGTATTTCATCTTGCCCACAATTCTTACGAGTTCCGGATGCAGTCCGTGAATACCCAAGTCAATGGCGGTACGCTTTCCTGTTTCGATAACCTCGCTGTCGAGTTGTTTCTTCACCTTGGCAACCACTTCCTCGATGCGTGCCGGGTGAATACGTCCGTCGGCAACGAGCTGGTGCAGGGCAAGGCGGCAAACCTCGCGGCGAATCGGGTCGAAGGCGGAAATGACAATGGCCTCAGGAGTATCGTCCACCACAATTTCCACGCCGGTAGCAGCTTCGAGAGCTCGGATGTTGCGTCCCTCGCGTCCGATGATACGACCCTTAACCTCGTCGTTGTCGATGTGGAACACGCTGACGGAGTTCTCAATGGCAGTCTCGGTTGCCACTCGCTGTATGGTCTGGATTACTATTTTCTTCGCCTGTGAGTTGGCGTTGAGTTTCGCCTCGTCCATTATCTCGTTGATATAGCTGGCAGCTGCGGTGCGCGCCTCGTCCTTCATGCTCTCAACAAGACGGTTCTTGGCCTCCTCTGCGCTCAGTCCGGACAGTTCCTCCAGCTTGTCGCGCTCCTGAAGCTGCATCTTGTCAAGTTCTTCCGACTTTATCTGCAGGAGCTTCTTCTCGTTGTCGATGCGCTGCTGCTGCTGCTCCACTTCCTGCTTGCGCCTTCCCATCTCCTCCTGTCGCTGGTTCAGGCTGATTTCCCTCTGCTTAAGTTTGTTCTCGCTCTGCTGGATTTTCTGGTTACGGCTTTGTATCTCCTTTTCCAGCTCTGCCTTCTTGTTGAGGAATTTCTCCTTCACCTCAAGCATTTTCTTTTCTTTCAATACTTCCGCGTCTTTTTGCGCGGTGTCCATCAATTCCTTGTATTTCCCGTTTATCACATAACGGAAGACAAAATATCCGCATAGTCCTCCCAATACGAGTGCGACTATCGCGATTGTTGCTACTATCATTTGTAATACTTTA
Organism: Oscillibacter sp. MSJ-31; assembly: GCA_963629785.1. Classification (GTDB taxonomy): domain Bacteria; phylum Bacteroidota; class Bacteroidia; order Bacteroidales; family Bacteroidaceae; genus Prevotella. The sequence goes on from CAVGJZ010000001.1 coordinate 152,159, forward strand.
TTTGTTTGGTTATTATTCTCTCATTCTCAAAGACGCGCGTTTGTCCATTTTTAAGACACAGTTTCCCTTCTTTAAGAGACGTACGTTTGCCTGTCGTCAACAAGTGCATTCATCGGTTTTAGACATAAGCCTCCTATTCATTGAGGGCTTCTTCTATCTCAGTGGTAATTTTAGAGAGAATATCATTAACAGGTTTGGTGTCGTTCCTAGACTTTTCAATCTCATAGTTGTATGCGATATCAATGAGCGCCATATAGAGAATCTCCTTGTCGCTCTTCTTGCCCTTGAACACTTCCGAGTATGCGTTTATGGCATCGTTGATATCCTTTGCAGCCTCACGGTACGTAAATTCATCCTCTCTGTCGATTACGACGGGCATGTCCGTATCGTAGATGTGCAACCTTATGTTCAGTTTGTCGTTTTCCCCTGCCATCACTCCGGTTATTTTCCACTTAACAGTGTGATACACTTGTTGACGTCGCGAATCATTGCGGCGATTTTCTTTTTCGCCGCTTCAATGTCGCCGTCGCAGATTTCCACCATCCGCGCTGTCTTTAGACTGTTGTAGTCATTCCGCGACTGCTCGAGCTGCATCTTGAGCGACTTTATCTCGTCGTCCCTCGCATCCACCATGGCATATAGCTCCTCGTTCTCCTTTTTCATTTCTTTGTAATGGAGAATCATCTGCCTCACCCTGGTGGTGAACAAGGTCAATGTCTTGTCGTTATCAGTCATCAGAATTTAATTTGCCTACAAATTTAGTGTTAATTTGTCAATTCGCCAAATGTTGGCGTTTCAAAAGATGTGTCAGTCCTCGTTTTTCGGCGCTTTTTCCTTCTTGGCGAGCATCACTACCTGAAAAACGAAGTCGGTTGTCCACTTTTGGCTGAAGCCGAGCTTCTTGTCGTACTGCCTCACCGCCACAATGGATTTCATGACGCTGGCATCGGAGTAGTCGTTCTTAGTGAAAATGTCGGAAACGGTCTTCTCCGTCATGGTGTAGATATACTTTTTGAATATCGAGGGCAGGCGCAGCTTGAATTTCATAAGGTTGCCTGTCAGCATCATCAGGTTTTGCGTGAAATTCTGGAACTGGATGAGATACACCTGCACGTCCTGCATCTTCTGGCAGTTTTTCCTTATGCTCTGGTCTATTTCCTTGAAAAACATGTCCTCCGTCCCGTAGAGGTCTTTCAGCATCTTCTTGCATCTTGCCTTTTCGCCGACTCCCAACTTGTTGTTTACTGTCGGCACGCGGAGCGAGGTCTTGAACTGCCTCAGGTCGGGGAGGGCGGCAAGGTTCGTAATTCCAACCTTTTCCGCTATTGCGGCCTGGAAATAGACGCGTATGAGCGTCATATAGTCTTCCATCCCGCCAATCTTTGTTTCGTTGTTGTCTTTATGTCCGAAAATCTTAGTGAGAAATCCCATTTTTCTTTCCTGTATTTATTTTGTTACTTGCTTTATCTTCATGCAAAAGTAGTCCATTTAAATTAAATTTCAAAATAAAAAACGCATTATGTAAATTTTATTGCTACCTTTGCAGTCCGATAGATATTAATTAATTCTTTGTTTTTAGAGATTGCAAATAGTATATTCTTAAAAATACGCTGAAAAATGAAAGGTATTGTTCTGGCAGGCGGTTCAGGAACCCGTTTGTATCCTATCACCAAGGGCGTGAGCAAACAGCTTATCCCAATTTTCGACAAACCAATGATTTACTATCCTATATCGGTTCTCATGCTTGCCGGTATACGTGATATCCTCATTATCTCCACGCCATACGATTTGCCCGCATTCAGGCGTTTGCTTGGCGACGGGTCTGACTTCGGCGTGAATTTTGAATTTGCCGAGCAGCCTTCGCCCGATGGTTTGGCGCAGGCTTTTATAATAGGTGAGAAATTTATCGGCGACGATGACGTGTGCCTTGTCCTGGGCGACAATATCTTTTACGGTTCGGGATTTACCGGACTTCTCCGGGATAGTGTTGCCGCTGCGGCGGAAAACCATAAGGCTACGGTCTTCGGGTATTACGTGAACGACCCCGAGCGTTACGGAGTGGCGGAGTTTGATGCCGACGGCAACTGTCTGAGCATTGAGGAGAAGCCGGAACACCCGAAAAGCAATTATGCCGTTGTGGGACTGTATTTCTATCCCAACGACGTGGTTGAGGTGGTTAAGAATATCAAGCCAAGCGCGAGAGGCGAACTGGAGATTACGAGCGTGAACCAGGAGTACCTCAAGCGCGGCGAACTCAAGGTGCAGACGCTGCAGCGCGGCTTTGCGTGGCTTGATACCGGTACGCACGACAGCCTTTCGGAAGCCAGTACCTTTATAGAGGTGATAGAGAAGCGTCAGGGGCTGAAGGTGGCTTGTCTTGAGGAAATTGCCTACAAGCGTGGCTGGATAAGCGATGAAAAGCTCCGGGAGGTGGCGCAGCCGATGATGAAGAACAATTATGGCAAGTATTTAATGAGTCTTTTGGAAAATATAAAGTGATTTAGGAAATGGCTGACATAGAGCTGAATAAAAATTACGGTGTGGAAGAGGACAGCGGACAGTCTTCGTTTAATTTCCAGAAACTGTATTCCATTTTCATCCTGAACTGGAAATGGTTTGTGCTGTCTATAATAATATGTGTAGGAATATCCTACCTGAAGCTTAGATATACGACACCTGTCTACATGTCTTCGGCAAAGCTGCTCATCAAGGATAGCGGGCGCGGCGGGCGTAACGGCGATCTTATAAGCGGAATGTCTGATTTCGGTGTCATTACGAACAGCTACGGTATTGACAACGAGATGGAAATCCTCAAGACCCGTACTCTTGGAGCACAGGTGGTGAGGGATTTGAAGCTTTACGTATCCTATTACAAGAAAGGCAAGATAAAAGACCATATACTTTACAAGACCCAGCCAGTCAATGTGGACATCGACCCTGCACATTTGGAAAAACTCAATGTGCCGATACAGCTGTCGATAACCAAGGAAAACGGAAAGTACGTGGTGACCGGACAATGCTACGTTTGGGTTGATGAGCTGACCACATTCGGTCCGTACGAGATAAACAAGACGTTCAGCAACCTCCCCACGACGATAAGGACAAAGGCCGGAACGCTCTATCTTACGCAGAACCCGAAATCTGTCCTAGGCGAGGGCGATGTGCTTAAGGTAAGTATCGCTGCGCCGATGCTTGTTGCCGGGAAATACTGCGGCAGTCTCGGGTTGGAACAATTGAGCAAGTCTTCGACTACGGTGAGTGTTACATTGAACGACGAGAACGTGCAGAGAAGCCTCGACTATCTTCGCCAGCTCGCCGTATGCTATAACCGGCAGGCCAACGAGGACAAGAACGAAGTGGCTGTGCGCACCGAAGCGTTTATCAACGACCGCCTGCAGAAAATCAATACGGAGCTGAGCTCCACCGAGGGCGAGTTGGAGAGCTATAAGAGAACCAACCGTATCGTAGGTCTCAAGGTGGATGCAAAGAACAGCGCATCCAACCTCACCACTTACGAGCAGAAACTTGCCGAGGCGGCAACCCAGATTACCCTCATCAACAGTCTCATACAGTTTGCCGATCGCCCCGGCAACAAATATCAGGTGCTCCCGTCCAATGTGGGACTTGACGACGGTGCTTCTTCCTCGCTTATCAACGATTACAACAAAATCGCATTGGAGCGCAACCGCTTGTTGCGCACCGCTTCGGAGAGCAGTCCTGTTGTGGTAGAACTAACATCGCAGCTCGACGACTTGATGTCGAGCATACAGATGTCTTTGCAGCAGGCCAAGAGAACTCTTGAAATCCAGCGCGACGCCGTGGCTTCGCAGTACGGACAGTACGACAATGAGGTTTCAAGGACACCTGAGCAGGAGCGCATCCTTACGCAAATCGGTCGCCAGCAGGAGGTAAAGTCCGGCTTGTACCTCATGCTGCTGCAGAAGAGGGAGGAAAACTCCATCTCCCTTGCGGCGACGGCCGACAAGGCCAAGCTCATAGAGCTACCGCAGTTTGCAGGTCAGATAAGTCCTAACTCGAATATGATTCTCATGGTTGGACTTATTGTCGGCATTGCCCTGCCCGCGCTCATACTTTTCCTGATACAGTTCCTCCGCTATAGGATTGAGGGTCACGACGATGTTGAGAGGCTCACGTCATTGCCGATACTTGCCGATGTGGCAATCGCCAACGACGCAGTGAAGACGCGTGCCGACATCGTGGTTCAGGAGAACAGGAACAACCAGATGGAGGAGATATTCCGTCAGATGCGTACCAACCTGCAGTTCATCCTTGAGCCGGGCGACAGAGTAGTAATGTTTACCTCATCCACCTCGGGTGAAGGAAAAACATTCACCGCAGCCAACCTTGCGGTAAGTTTCGCCCTCCTCGGCAAGAAGGTCGTGCTTATCGGTCTTGATATACGCAAGCCCCGTCTTGCGGAACTGTTCCAGATTGACAACCACCACAACGGTATTACTCGCCTTCTCGTTAAGGACAATCCTACGTGGGAGGAAATCAAGCACGAGATACTGCCCTCTGAGGTTAATGGCAATCTTGACTTGCTGATGGCTGGTCCTATTCCGCCCAACCCAGGCGAAATCGTGAGCCGTCCGTCGCTGAAGGTGGTTATGGAAGAACTGAAGAAGCATTACGACTACATCCTTGTGGATACTGCGCCTGCAGGTCTTGTCACCGACACGCTCGAAATCGGCAAGGTGTGCGACGCCACCATCTATATGTGTCGTGCCGACTATACCCCGAAGGCTAATTTCAACATGATTAACCAGTTCAATGACGAGAAGAAATTGCCCAAGATGTCTATCGTCCTCAATGGTATCGACATGTCGAAGAAGAAGTACGGCTATTACTATGGTGTGGGCAAGTACGGCAGATACAAGAACTACGGCTATTACTCACGCTACGGCAACTACACCAAGTACGGCAGCTATACTTCATACGGCTCTTACGGCAACAAGTACGGCAGCAAAGATGACAATTCCTTGAAACTGTAGTCGTTATGGTAATAGCAGTAGACTTTGACGGAACGATAGTGGAGCACCGCTATCCCGAGATAGGAGAAGAGATACCTTTCGCGACCGACACGCTGAAGGCTCTTATAGCCGACAGACACCAGTTGATACTGTGGTCCGTGAGAGAGGGAAAGCTCCTTGACGACGCGGTGGAATGGTGTCGCGAGAGAGGCGTGGAGTTCTATGCTGTGAACAAGGACTACCCCGAAGAACGGGGCACAAGCAACAACCAGCATTTCAGCCGTAAGATAAAGGCGGATATGTTCATTGACGACCGTAACGTCGGCGGTATACCCGAATGGGGCATGATATACCAGATGGTGAAAACGGGCAGGAGCTACCGCCAGTTGCTGAGAGAGAGCATCCTTAACAGTGTTGATCAAGAGCCTCCGAAGAAAAAACATTGGTGGTCTTTGTGATAGACTGAGGTCAATATAAAAGCGTTTTGCCATAATCATTGATTGGGCGAAACGCTTTTTAGGTAGTATGCTTTGGGTGTCTTTGGGTAATACGCTTTTGGGGGGCATCCCCTTATATGATAACGAACCGACTGACTCCGTTGAACTTCGTCTTGGTGCGCTTGGCGCTCCACAAAAAGTAAAGAAAAGCGGATTTCTCAGTCCGTGCCATTAGTGTTATGAATTTATTTCCTACTTTTGTAGGGTGAACCAATCAAACAGTAAAGAATATGTGTGGTATTGTAGGATACATAGGATACAGGGACGCTTTCCCAATAATGATTAAGGGACTTCACCGCTTGGAGTACCGTGGGTACGATTCTGCCGGCATCGCCCTTTTCGGCGAGGGCATGAAGCTTAATGTCTACAAGGAAAAAGGCAAGGTGAGCAACCTTGAGGCTCTCGCCTCTTCCAAGGACACTTCAGGGCATATAGGCATAGCGCATACGCGCTGGGCCACTCATGGAGAACCGTCACGCGTGAACGCGCATCCCCACGTGTCGCAGAACGGACGGCTTGCACTCGTCCACAACGGAATCATAGAAAACTATGCGAGTCTAAAGACCTTGCTTGAGGGCAACGGTTATACATTCAAAAGTTCCACAGACACCGAGGTGCTTGTGCAGCTGATACAGTTCATACAGGATGAATACCACAAAGACCTTGAAGGGGCAGTCGTTGCTGCGCTGAAACGCGTGACGGGCGCATACGCCATTGCCGTTATAGACAAGGAATGTCCCGACAAGATTGTGGTGGCCCGCAAGTCCAGTCCGCTTGTTATCGGCGTAGGCGAGGACAACAAGGAGTTCTTCTTCGCTTCCGACGCACTGCCGATCATAGAGTACACCAAGCAGATGATATATCTTAACGATGGCGAAGTGGCACTGCTGAGGGCTGGCGAGAAGGTGGAGATACACAATCTCGACAACGAAGACGTAGACCCCAAGATAAAAGAGGTAGACCTGAATCTCGACAGTCTGGAAAAGGGCGGTTACGAGCATTTCATGCTTAAGGAAATCTACGACCAGCCGCGGTGTATCGACGACTGTATGCGCGGACGTCTGCTAGCCGACGAAAAGAAGATAGTCCTCAGTGCCGTGAATATGCATAAGGACCGTCTGCTACGTGCAAAGCGTTTCATAATTGTCGCCTGCGGCACGTCATGGCATGCCGGACTGATAGGAAAGCAGATGATAGAGGAATGGTGCGGAATACCGGTGGAAGTGGAATACGCCTCAGAGTTCCGCTACCGCAAGCCCGTCATACAGCGTGAGGATGTGGTGATTGCCATCTCCCAAAGCGGCGAGACGGCAGACACTCTTGCCGCCTTTGAACTCGCGAAGCAGAAAGGCGCGTTGTGCTTCGGCATCGTCAATGCCGTGGGATCAAGCATAGCAAGAGCTTCTGATACGGGTATCTACACCCATGTGGGGCCTGAAATCGGAGTGGCCTCTACCAAAGCCTTTACGGGACAGGTTACAGTGCTCACACTGTTCGCCCTTGCCCTCGGTCACGAACTCGGGAGCATACCGCAAATGGAGTATGAGAAATATGTGGCTGAGTTGGCCGCTGTTCCCGGGAAGATGAAAAAGGTGCTGGAGCAGGATGATGCGGTGAAAGACATAGCGCGCACGCTTACCTACGCAAGTAACTCTCTCTACATGGGCAGAGGCTTCAATTACCCTGTCGCCCTTGAAGGTGCTCTGAAGCTCAAGGAAATCAGCTATATCCATGCAGAGGGCTATCCCGCCGCCGAGATGAAGCATGGGCCTATCGCCCTCGTTGATGAGAATATGCCGGTGGTTTTCGTTGCAACCCATCACCAGCTTTACAAGAAGATACTCAGTAACATACAGGAGGTGAAGGCGCGCAACGGCAGGATAATGTCAGTGGTTACAGAAGGTGACGAGGCTGTAAAGGCGGTGAGCGAGGCTGTCATTGAAGTTCCTGCCACATTGCCGGCATTGGCACCGCTGGTGTCGGTAATACCTCTGCAGTTACTGGCCTATCATGTGGCTGTTTTCAAGGGGCTGAATGTAGACCAGCCCAGAAACCTTGCCAAGTCCGTCACGGTGGAATGACAAATAGTCTTCCTCTTGAATGCGCCGCACCGTGACTGAAACTTTTATTGACAGAAGAAGTAACATTGACTGATGAGAAAAGAAGATTTAAGGATAGTATTTATGGGAACCCCGGAGTTTGCCGTAGAGACCTTGCGAACTCTTGTGGAGGGCGGATATAATGTGGTGGCCGTTGTCACGCAGCCGGACAAACCTGTCGGGCGTCATCAGGATACCCTGCAGCCTTCCGCCGTGAAGCAGTATGCCGTGGCGCACAATCTTCCGGTGTTGCAGCCGGTTAAGATGAAAGACCCCGAATTTGTGGAAACGTTACGGTCCTACGATGCCGACCTTCAGGTTGTCGTTGCGTTCAGGATGTTGCCTGAGGTGGTATGGGCAATGCCGCGGTTCGGCACCTTCAATGTCCATGCCGCCTTGCTGCCGCAATACCGCGGTGCCGCACCTATAAACTGGGCAGTGATAAACGGTGAAACGCAGACGGGTGTCACGACGTTCTTCCTCGACCACGATATAGACACTGGCAGGATTATCATGCAGGAACCTTTTGAAATTAAGGATGACTACAACGTGGAGGATGTGTATGACGGACTGATGAAACTCGGTGCCGGCATTGCCGTGAAGACTATCGACAGGATTATCGAGGGTGAAGGCACGGTGGAATCTTTGCCGCAGGAGAATATGATAGATACAGGTCTGGAACTGCATCATGCGCCAAAGATTTTTAAGGAAACCTGTCGCATAGACTGGAACAGACCTGCCAAGAAAGTCTATGATTTCGTTCGTGGACTTTCGCCTTATCCCGGATGTTGGACGGATGTAGAAGACGAGAATGGCAAGAGGTTTGTGATGAAGGTGTACCGCACCGCCCGGACTGAAATAAAGAGTGACGACACCCCCGGCACTTTCTCTGTTGACAAGACACACCTCTATGTCAATACCGCCGACTTCAAGTTGGAACTGCTTACCGTGCAGCTTAGCGGAAAGAAGCGTATGGAGGCAAGGGATTTTGTCAATGGCGTGCGGGGCATTGACAATTTCAAGTCGGTTTAGATTTCTCCACGATATGCCGATATGATAAAAAGGTGTTGGAAAACAATGTTCCAACACCTTTGTCTATATTCCCGGTTTCTATTTTATTCCGTTCTCTTCAAGGAATTTCTCCGCCCTGTGCAAGTCGGCAGGGGTGTCAATGCCAACTGTCTCAACATCCGTAAGCCCCACCTTTATCTTATACCCGTTCTGAAGCCATCTGAGCTGTTCAAGGCTTTCCGCTATCTCGAGGCTTGACTGGGGCAGGAGCGTCACCTCGCGCAATACTTCGCGCCTGTATGCGTACAGTCCGATATGTTTCAGGTACGGGAAACTGCTTACCCACTTGCTGCGTTCCTCATTGCGCACGTACGGGATGACACTACGGCTGAAATACATGGCGTAGCTGTTGTTGTCCACCACTATTTTGGGGGAGTTCGGGTTTTCTATAGCCTCCATCCCCGTTTCTTCGGTGAAAGGCTTGCCGAGCGTTGCAATCTGCGTTTTCTCGTCGTCGAAGCATGAGCAGAGTTCGCGGATTTGTTCTTCCTGGATGAAAGGCTCGTCGCCCTGTATGTTGATTACCACGTCAAACCCGTCGCCGATTTTCTCCACCGCCTCCTCTATGCGGTCCGTACCGCTTTTGTGGTCCGGCGATGTCATTATCGCCTTGCCGCCGAAATTCTCCACAGTCTTGAAGATGCGGTCGTCGTCGGTCGCCACATAAACGTCTGCCAATACCTTCTTCACCTGTTCGTACACCCGTTGTATGACAGTCTTGCCGCCGAGAATGGCAAGGGGTTTCCCGGGAAAACGCTGTGAGGCGTAGCGCGCGGGAATTATTCCAATAAACTTCATGATATTTGAATTTAAAAGTTCTTCTTTTTATCTTTGCCTTTTGTTCCTGCCGTTCGGCACAGGCGGACTGTTGCGGCTGCCTTTCGCCTGTTTTGCCGGACCGCCTCTCTTTCCGCCTCTCGCCTGTTCCCTGTTTCCCCATGATTTCTCCTTCCTGTATCCGGCGGCGGCGTTCTGCCTGCTGTCGGGCCTGCCGTTGTTCCTGTAGTCAGGTCTGTAAGCGTCGGCATAGAGCTGGGTGATAAGGTCTGGCCGCCCGATGCGCTTGAGTTCGGTTTCTATCTTGCGGCGTTCTTCCGGCTTGTACCAGAAAAAGAACATCCTCTGCGCCAGCTTTTCTTTTGGCGACTTGGCGGAGAATACCGGTTCGAGCGTGTATGGATGAAACCCCGTGTACCACGCTTCGGTACTGATGGTCATTGGGGTAGGGGTGAAGTCCTGCACCTGTTCCAGATGAAAGTCCATTTTCTTCGTCTTCACGGCGAGGTCGGCCATGTCCTCCTCCCTGCATCCCGGATGGCTGCTTATGAAATACGGTATTATCTGCTGGTGCAGGTTCTCCTCCTTGTTGATGCGGTCGAAAATCCTCTTGAATTCGCCGAACTGCTCAAACGGTGGCTTGCGCATCAGTCTCAGCACATTGTCCGACGTGTGTTCGGGTGCAACCTTGAGCCGTCCGCTGACGTGGCGGCAAATCAGCTCTCTTGTGTATTCCCTTGCGGCCTGGTTTGTTTTCTCGTCCTTGCTCTTGTGCAGAAGCAGGTCATAGCGCACTCCGCTGCCGATAAAGCTCTTTTTTATGCCCGGCATGGCGTCTACGGTGCGGTAGATGTCGAGCAGTGCGGAATGGTCGGTGTTGAGGTTGGGGCATATCTGCGGGTTGATGCACGAGGGGCGTTTGCATTTCTCGCAGGCGTTTTTGTTCCTTCCGCTCATGCCGTACATGTTCGCCGACGGACCGCCCAAGTCGCTCAGGTATCCCTTGAAGTCGTCCATCCGGGAGATTTGCTCCACCTCTTTGGTGATGCTCTCCTTGCTCCGGCAAACGATGAATTTTCCCTGGTGCGCGCTGATGGTGCAGAAGGCGCATCCGCCGAAACACCCGCGGTGTATGTTCACGGAGAACTTTATCATCTCGAATGCGGGAATCCTTTTGTTCTTGTATTTCGGGTGCGGAAGTCTTGTGTACGGCAGGTCGTACACCTCGTCAAGTTCCTTGCTCTGCATCGGTGGGTATGGCGGGTTCACCACTACAAACTTGTCGCCGAGCTTCTGTATAATCCTGTGGGCGTGCATCATGTTCGACTCCTCCTCGATAACCCTGAAGTTCTCCGCCTGTGCCTTTTTGTTTTGCAGACATTCTTCATGCGAGTGTATCACCATGTCGTTGTCCTTGATGCCGCCGCTGATTTCGTCTTCCGCTGCAAGGTAGACAGTTTGCGGAATGTCCTTTATCTCTGTGATTCCCTTGCCGTCGGACAAATGTCTGCCCAGTTCCACAATGGCTTTCTCGCCCATGCCGTAGATAATGATGTCCGCTCCCGAGTCCTTCAGTATGCAGGGCATCAGCTTGTCTTTCCAGTAGTCGTAGTGTGTGAGCCTTCTCAGCGAGGCTTCTATGCCGCCGAGCACGATAGGCGTGTCGGGGTATAGCTCGCGGAGTATTCTGCTGTAGACTATCGTGGGGTATTCCGGGCGGCAGTCGTGCCTGCCGTCGGGACTGTAGGCGTCTTCCGACCGCAACCGTTTGTTGGCCGTGTATTTGTTCACCATGGAGTCCATGCAGCCCGGCGATATTCCGAAGAACAGCCTGGGCTTCCCGAGTTTCTTGAAGTCGCGGTAGTCTCCGTGCCAGTCAGGCTGCGGCACTATCGCCACCCTGAACCCGTTAGCCTCAAGAACCCTTCCGATAACCGCCGCCCCAAACGACGGGTGGTCTACATACGCGTCGCCGGAGAACAGGATAACGTCGAGTTCGTCCCATCCCCTCAGTTCCACTTCCTTCTTCGTGGTGGGCAGCCAGTCAGTCAGTCTATGCTCGCCCATCAGTCTTCTATCTCGGGATTACCGCTGTTTTTTGCGCTCCATTTTATGTATAGCAATACGAGCTGGTGAAGACCGAAGGCCTTCATGTTCTTGTTGTATATCACATCCAGACACAGGTCAATCAGTCCCTTCTCTGCACCCCGGCTGGACTCCAGCATGGAGCGCATGTTGAGCTTCAGCTTGTCGAGCACGGTCTCGTCGATAAAACCGTTGCTGTCGATAAGGTTCTTCAGCAGGGAATATTTCTTTATTGTTTCCAGATGTTCGTCGCTCACGTTGATGCTTCTTGTGCCAGAAGCGTTGGCTTGTATTTTGTACATGGTCATCTTGTTTTTAGTCTCCCACAAAGGTAGTTCATTTTTCTCTATTGGAAAATTTTTTTGCTTTATTATTAGTGGCGGTTGTCTTATGAATGGTATTTACCTCCTGCTCGATTAGAGAAAAGAAAAGGTACAACCGAATTAGGTTGTGCCCTTTATAAAATATAATCAAAAGGCTAAAGCCAATTAACCGCAGCTTGTTTCATTTGCTCATACCATTCCGCTTCATCGCATCCGCTGTTGGCAATCTGAATGGATTGCTCGAAGAAATGCCTTACATGAGTAGGGTTGGGAGTGTAATTTGCCTTGTAACTGTCTTCGAGCATCTTTTGGAAAATGTCCAGTGGCAATGGGACTATCACGGATTTGCCTCCGTAATAACTTATGTTGATGTGGTGAAGCCCGAAAAAATGCGCTACACAGGCGTCGTTTATTGTAGGAGAGACGAACAGGCAATAACACGGCGTGTCGCTGCTTCTTTTCATTTTCCCGAGGTGACGGCTTACGGATTCGCTTTCCGTTTCATATTGCCTTTGTCCGCTTGCCATTGTCACTTCAACGATTACCTTGAAATCCCCATAGTCACATGTTATGTCAGCCATGTTTCCTTGTGCGGTGGACAACGGTTTACCGAAATCGTCAAAGTTCAGGTTTGCTTTTATGTCACCGCCGTCAAGCATTGTCATAGCCCGCCATGTGTTCCATTCAAGCATCAGAGGCGCATCGTATAGCTCGTTGTCGGAGATTTGCTTGAAAACATGTTGTATGTCATCATAAAATTTGTAGTCCTTTATTTCTGACACTTGCCTCTTTATTTCTTCGCCCTTTCGCTTCTCGGTATTGTCCGCGAGTACATCTTTTAGTTTTTCCACATCCCAATGACTGTCTATGGCAACATCCGGGAACTCTTCTGTCATGCGTTGCAAAAGCCTGTCCTTGTTGTCGGTGTAAAGCAACGGTGTTGTGGCGTTGCCCAAATAGTCGGCATATTCTTCTTCCGAGGCAAATGCAGACGGCTCGCGGCTCACGGTCTTTAATATGAAATCCACATCGGATTGCCGTTCGGGTATTATGCTCAATGATTTGCCGATGTGAGAAACATTCACAAGCCCTGTAGTCCGAAGGTATCTGAAGCAAGCGTCGGCATAGTCCCGCATATTTCGGGATTGCGTTTCAAGAAATTTAGCGAGTGACTTGTCTTTGCTTTCCCTTGTTTTTGTGTCCCCGCTTTCAATTCGCTGTGAGTAAATTCGTTTTAGCTCCGCTTTTATGTATTCGGTATAGAACGCACGGTAACTGCCTTTGTTCTCAAGTTTCTTTTTTCGGAACACCTCTATCTTATTGACAATTTCGTCAAACTTATGCCAATCAGTCAATTGCATGCCGAATAGACGCAACTCGTCGAATTTCAACGTTCCCAATGTCCTCACAAGCCGCAACAATTCCAAGTATGGCTTCACACAAAAGGTGGTTGCTTTTTTGGTTGGAATATGGTATGGTGACGGGATTTGAAATTTCAACATCTGACGGAGAAATACCTCATCCTTACGGCGCGAAGAGACAAGGGCCTCGCCGGCTGGAGTAAGAGTTATCGTAGGCTTCAATTTTACGAAACCGAGTGATTTCGGGGCACGGTTTATCCTGTCTCTTGCGCTGAAACCGGCATCGTTTTTGCCTTTTCCATTGAAAAACGATTCAGCCCGCAATACCTCCATAAAATCGCATTGGGTTTGGTGCGTCCATCTGCAACCCGAAAAATTTGCCGATAAAAGCTCTATTTCGGGTATCATCTTTTCCGGGGTTCTTGGAGAAGTGGTCAAAAACAGTATCTGACTATCTATTGTTGCCATATTTTGCTTTGCTTTCAAATAACATGGGTTGGGCGGTTTCCGGAATTTCCGCATATTGCCGTTCGGAAGGGGAGATTATCTGAACAGTATTCCAGTCTTTTCTGTAATTTGCCACCACAATATGTGTTGCCGCCGCCTTAAATCTGTTTCTGATGTTTACAGCGTAACTCTTTTTATATTCATCAATGATATTGTCCCCATAGAGTTCTTCAGTAAGGGGTGTTCTTCCGATTACCATCAACGCCTTGCAAGGGAGGTTTTTGAAATCCTCGGCTAACCTTCTGTGGCAATCCTCATTAAAGCCGTCTTTGTATTTCTCGTTTCCATAATCCGAGAAGACACAATCATAGGGCGGGTCTAAGAAAATGAAATCATCGTTACAGCACATATTGAAGATTTCTGAATAGTCCTTATTATATATTTCTGCACGTTGTAGCAAACGGCTATGAGCTAAAGACACGCTTTTCGTGTTTAGGTGTGCATATCGCCCAAATGGCACATTGAACTCTCCTTTTGCGTTATAGCGTATCATCCCCGAATACGCAGTTTTGTTAATGTAATAGTACAAGAGCGCATCCGAAAATTCCTTTGGAGCTACATCGTTGAACATATCCCGAAGCCTGTAATACAATTCTTCGTTCTTGTCGTCTACGCGCTCGTTTGGATTTTTCTCTTTGAGAGCGTCAAACTCGCTACGGTTTTGCGTGTACAAATCCTCGATTTTATTAAGCTCTGTCCGCAATGAATAGAAGTCGTCCCTTACCCCCTTGTAAAACTTGATGAGTTTCTCGTTGATATCGTTTATAATAGCCAGCCTCGGTTCAAGGTGGAAGAACAAAGCACCACCCCCAAAGAACGGCTCTACATACCGTCCCTTGAAGCGAGGGATATGCCAAATGATATTTGGTATTTCCTTTGATTTTCCGCCTCTGTATTTGATCATTGGTTTCATACCGCAATTATATTCCATGTTGTCGTTAGAGTACAAAGGTACTACTATTTGCTCTAACATAAACCCTTTTGCTCTCATATTTGTCGAATTTATTGAATATGCCGCCGAAATGCTTGCCGCCGGGTAACTACGAATAGAAGGGACGTATCAAAAGCCAGAGATTATATTTGTCGAGAAATACGGCGAGGAGTACAACGACACCCATCGGGAAGGACTTTGGAAAATGTTCCAAATGTCGCATTTGTTAAAATGTAAGATGTCGTGCGTTTTGATATAATGCAGACATCTTCCTTGTCTTTTCTTTAAACACTGAAAATCAGAGGAATGTTCGTTGGTTGGGTGAAATTTAAAAATATGCTCAGAGCAAAGCGGTCGTTTTCGGGTAGGAAACGATAGCTTTGCCCGGAGGAAACGATAGCTTTTCGGGAAGGAAACGATAGCTTTGCCCAGGGGAAACGGCAACTCCGCTGATTTTGACGAAATAAAAGTGTTCCAAATGTCGTTTTTTTGCTTCGTCTCTTTTTGGCAATGATTATCCGAAATCTATTGTCTACATTGTCTCTATTGTCGTAAAAAACAACGACGGTTTGTCCTCAAAGCATAGCCCTTTCGGTCGTACATTGTACGATACACGGTCTCTTGTCGTACGATGTGCGACTTCTTATCGTACGAAGTACAATCTCCTATCGTACGATGTACGGTAGGCAAAGCACAGCCTTACGGTAGGGAAACCTGCTGTTCCGATGAAAAATCCCCGATGCGGAATTTGGGATTCTGCATCGGGGAGTATTGTCTTGAATGGCTTTTTACGGCCACTCGGGGCAGGTTTTGTGAGACTGCCCTTAAAAAAATGTATCCGCGCGTTAGAGCGAAGAGTTGGCGAGGGGAGCTGCCTGCGTGTAAGTGCGTGCGCCAAGCTCCTTGTCGAGCATATAGATGCCGTAGCCGTTGTCGTTGATCATCTTGAGGTTGTCGATGATGTTCTGTGCGTTCTCCTCTTCCTCCACCTGCTCGTCGATAAACCATTTGAGCATGCTCTGTGTGGCGTAGTCGTTCTCCTGGTGCGTGAGGGCGAAGAGGTTGTTGATGAGGCTTGTCACCTTCTGCTCGTGTGCGAGTGTACTCTCGAAAACGTCGAGCATTGACTTCCATTCCGTGGGAACGGCGTCGATGGGCTTCAGTTCCACTGCGCCGTTGCGCTGCACGATGTAGTTGAACAGGATCTTGGCGTGGTCCTGCTCCTCCTGAAACTGCACTTCAAACCATTTCGCCATGCCGGGCTGTCCGCTCTTGTGGCAGAAAGCCGCCATTGACAGATACAGGTATGCCGACCACATTTCGGCATTGATTTGCTCGTTGAGAGCCTTTTCGATTTTTTCGTTTAACATAGCTTGTTTACATTAAGTTGTTGTCGTATTATTTGTTTCCGTTTTTGGCATTCGCCTTGTTCTGGAATTTCTCCTCGTTGATGATGAACCGCTCGTGCGTGCCCTTTCCTATTTCCCCACATTCGTCGCTCACTTTCACGCTGAAAACCAGCCGCCTGCCGTCAGTTTCGGTAAGCTCCGTCTCGCACTTCACCGTCATTCCCACGGGCGTCGGGGCCACGTGAGCTATATTGAGGCTTGTGCCGACTGTTGCCGTGCCGCTTTCCAGATGCGGCGCCACGCTCTTCCATGCCGTCTCCTCGATGAGGGCAATCATCGCCGGGGTGGCGAAAACATCGAGAGTGCCGCTGCCCATTGCGCGCGCCGTCATATCTTGTGTCACAACTCTTTCCATTGAGAATTTAATCCCTGTTTCCATGTCTCATGCAGTTTTTTAATGGCTCTTGCCAAAGGTTATCGTAAAAATTTAGACGATACAAAGTTAGATATAGTTTGCGGATAACGCAAAAATGGCATTGCATTTTTTTGCCGTATGACGGATTTGTTCTACTTTTGTAGGAAGATTTAATAAATCTTTAAAGAAGGCATGACAAGAAAACTCTTTCTGCTGGTAATCTTCGCTCTGACGGCATCCTTGGCAGGGGCTCAGATGAAATGGAACCAGCGGTATCAGACATACATAAACCAGTATCGGGACCTGGCTATCCAGCAGATGCTCAAATACAACATTCCGGCAAGCATAACCTTGGCGCAGGGACTGCTGGAGAGCGGTGCCGGCAACAGTGAGCTTGCCGCCCGCGGCAACAACCATTTCGGCATAAAGTGCCACGGGTGGACGGGGCGCAAGAGCTACCACGACGACGACGATACCCAGGAGTGTTTCCGGGCTTACGACAACGTGTATGAGAGTTTCGAGGACCACAGCGTCCTGCTTTCCACCCAGCCTCGCTACAGCAGTCTCTTTTCGCTGAGCAAGACCGACTACAAGGGGTGGGCCCGCGGACTGAAGAAGTGCGGTTACGCCACAAGCCCCACCTACGCCCAGAAGCTGATAGGAATCATCGAGCTTTACAAGCTGCACGAGTATGACAGGGCCACGAAATACGACCGCTTCATGGAGCAGCGCACCTACAAGGACACGCCGGCTGCCAAGGGCGGCATGGCGCATCCGATACACGCCTACAACAAGAACTACTACATCGTGGCGAGAGAAGGAGACACCTTCAAGTCCATCGGCGAGGAGTTGGGACTGTCATACCGCAAGATAGCAAAGTATAATGAAAGGGACAAGAAAGACAAGCTCACCGCAGGGGAAATCATATACCTGAAGAAGAAACAGAAAAAGGCGGAGAAGGTCTACAAGGACCGTCCGCACGTGGTGAAGGCCGGCGACAGCATGTACAGCATAGCGCAGTATTATGGCATACGCCTGAAGAGCCTTTACAAGAAGAACGGCCTTTCGCCCGACTACAGGATAAAGGTGGGCGACAGGCTGAGGGTGAGATAAATGGTTGGCAGAATATAAACAGACAATAAATTAAGAGGAAAAATGCTGAATCTTGACAATTTCTATAGGGCGCGTTATGAGCTTAGCAAGGTTATACGCCAGACCGACGTGGTTCAAGCCCCGTTGGTAAATCCGGAATGCGAAGTGTATCTCAAGCTTGAATGCCTGCAGCGCACAGGTTCGTTCAAGGTGCGCGGCGCGTGCTACAAAATATCCCGCCTCACTGACGAGGAGAAATCGCATGGCGTGATAGCGTGCTCCGCCGGAAACCATGCGCAGGGCGTGGCACTGGGAGCCACGTCGCATGGGATAAAGTCGCTCATCTGTTTGCCGGAGGGCGCACCCATAAGCAAGGTGGAGGCCACGAAGAGCTTTGGCGCAGACGTGTGTCTCGTGCCAGGCGTTTACGACGACGCGTATAAAAAGGCGATAGAGCTGCGCGACGAGAAAGGCTATACTTTCGTGCATCCCTTCGACGACGAGAACGTGATAGCCGGGCAGGGCACTATCGGACTGGAACTTATCGACCAGGTGAAAGACCTCGACGCGGTAGTCGTGCCTGTCGGCGGCGGCGGACTTATCAGCGGCGTAGCCTTTGTGCTGAAATCGCTCAACCCGAAGATCAAGGTGTATGGAGTGCAGGCGGCCGGCGCCGCGAGCATGGTGCATAGCCTTGCCGTACACAAGCGCGAGGCTCTGGACTCCGTGCAGACCGTGGCGGACGGCATTTGCGTGAAAGAGCCTGGAGAACTCACCTACGACATCTGCAGCAAGTATGTGGACGACATCGTCACCGTCACCGAGGACGAGATATGCGCCGCCATCCTCCAGTTGCTGGAAAAGGAGAAAGTCGTTGCCGAAGGCGCCGGCGCAACAGGCGTGGCTGCAGTGATGTTCAACAAGATACCGGTGAAGGGCAAGAAGGTAGTGTGCGTGGTGAGCGGCGGAAACATCGACGTGACGATTCTCAGCCGCGTGATACGCCGCGGACTGGCCAAGAGCGGACGCATCGCCATCGTCAATGTGGAGCTTGATGACAAACCCGGACAGCTGGTCGAGGTGGCTTCGGTGATAGCGCAGGCCGGCGCGAACATTACCGGCGTACACCACGACCGCAACAACTACAGCCAGAGCGTGAATGCCTGTGTGCTGCGCGTGATATGCGAAACGAGAAACGAGGAGCACGTTGTAGAGATAAACGAGGCTCTGAGGAAAAAGGGATTTAAACTTGTATAATATTAAGAGGTATGACAAACAACAATCATTTGGTTATAATGGCAGGTGGAGTGGGGAGTCGCTTCTGGCCAATGAGCACCGCGGAGAAACCAAAGCAGTTCATCGACGTGCTTGGCGTGGGCCGCACCCTCATACAGCTCACCTACGACCGTTTCGAGACAATATGCCCGCCGGAAAACGTGTGGGTGGTTACAAACAAGGCGTATGTTGACATCGTGAGGGAGCAGTTGCCCGAGATACCTGCCGGCAATATACTCTGCGAGCCGTGCCGCAGGAACACCGCACCTTGCATAGCCTACGTGAGTTGGAAAATCAAGGCGCAGGACCCCTCTGCCAATGTCGTTGTCACCCCGAGCGACCATATCGTGATGGATGCGCCCGAATTCAGGAGGGTGATAGGCAACTGCCTCAAGTTCACGGGCGAGACGGACGCCATTGTCACTCTCGGCATGAAGGCTACACGCCCGGAAACCGGCTACGGCTATATACAGGCAGACCTTACCTCGAGTTCTCCGCGCAACAAGGAGATTTTCCGCGTGGACGGCTTCAAGGAAAAGCCGGATCTGGATACCGCGAAGAAATACCTTGCCGACAAGAACTATTTCTGGAACGCCGGCATCTTTATATGGAGCGTCCACACTATAGTCAATGCCTTCCGCATGTATCAGCCGACACTGGCCGGCGTCTTCGAGAGCATGGCGGATGTCTACGGCACGGAACAGGAGCAGGCTACTATCGACAAGCGTTTCCCCGAGTGCGAGAATATTTCGGTGGACTACGCAATCATGGAAAAGGCCGAGGAGATTTTCGTGTGTCCGGCAAGTTTCGGCTGGAGCGACCTTGGCACATGGGGTTCGCTTCTCACGCAGACAAGGCACGATGACTACGGCAACAGTGTGATAGGCAACAACGTATCGCTGTTTGAAACCAAGAACTCCATCGTCCACGCTGTAGGCGCCAAGCAGGTCGTGGTGCAGGGTCTCGACGGATTTATCGTGGCGGAGAACGATGGGCGCATTCTCATCTGCAAACTTTCAGAGGAGCAGCGCATCAAGCAGTTCTCAGGGCAGAACTGATTATTCCCCATGGTTTTTATACCGTGGTCTATTGGGCTTTTGCCTGTGTAGCAAGCGTTTTACACGGGCAAAGCACCGCTTTGCTTATCGTATGCCCCTTGCCATAAGGTCGTATGGCAAGGGGCATACGGTTGTATGGCAAGAGGCATACGACCGTATGCCAAGAGGTGTAAGGCCGGCAGAGCAATGCTCGGCAGTTGGGAGAAGCGTTCTTTTTGAACACTATGGCGCAGGGCTTGATTACAGTCCCCTTTTCCTGAGTTCGCCGCGCGCCTGTTCCGATGCCTTGATCCAGTCCGTGTCGAGCGAGAAGCTCGTTATGTATCCCTCGTTGCGGATATAACCCTCGACGAGGTCCAAGTCCATGTCGTTGAACCTCGGGTTCTGTATTGACGCACTCTTGAATATGTTGAGAATTACCTCCTTGTTCTTTTTCGTCTTTGCTTCGGAGAGTTTCTTTACATACAGGTTTACGAAATCATACATGGCGTAGGCCTGGTTGTCGATTACATTGACAGAGCTGTCGGGCATGAGCGCAGTGGTCTTCATCGCCATATATTTCAGTTCGTCAACCTTGAACGTGGCTATTTTGCGCGTCTCAAGGTCCTTCGACTTGTCGTTGGCGGTCTTCTCCGACAACCTGAGAATTTCCTTATATACCTTTTGTGCATTGGCGTGCGACGCGAAGCCGGCTGCAAGCGCCAACAATATAATTGCCTTTTTCATAACTGCTTTCTATTTGTTCTTTTTCAAAAAAATCTCCCGGTCGATACATTCCGGATATTCGTCCTTGTAATGGCTCACCATTATAAGCGTTTTGCCCTTGCGCCTGGCGAAGGCGTTGATTACGCACGTCGCTTTTTCCCTGTTCCTTGCGTCAAGCCCGTGGAACGGTTCGTCGAGCACAAGCAGCAGCGGGTCTTTCACGAAAGCCCGTGCCAGCAGGACCATCCGCTGTTCTCCGCTCGAAAGCGACAGAAATTTCCTGTCCGCCAAATCCTCTATCCCGAACAGTCGCATCCAGTACCGGCATCTTTCGGTTTCCTCTTCGGTGGGCCTGGCATAAAGTCCTACGGAGTCTTTCATGCCGCTCGCCATAATGCGTATCGCCGGAATGTCCTGCTTGTATGCGCGGTGCATCTCGGGCGATACATATCCGATATGCTTCTTTATCTCCCAGATGCTCTCGCCCGTGCCGCGCGTTTTCCCGAACAGGGTTATGTCGCAGGCGTAGCTCTGGGGGTTGTCGGCGCAAACCAGACTCAGCAGTGTTGATTTGCCAGCTCCGTTTTGTCCGTTCAGTGCCCAGCGCTCGCCCCTCCTTACCGTCCAGCAGAGATTGTCGAGAATGGTGCGCTTGCCGTATCTGATACATACGTTGTTCAGCTTTATTATCTCGTCGCTGTTCCCCGTCTCCGCTTGCGGTGAATCTGGCAGAAGTTCCATCATCCTTGCCTCTTCCGTGGCAGAAACATTGCTTGCGGCATTCTCCGCCACTCGTTGTTTCCTGTCTTCGATAAAATCCCTTGCCGCCATCTTGGGCAAAACCACCATGTCTCTTACTTCCACGACGTGTGTTATGAACTCCGGCAAGTCTTCCGCCTGTGGTGTTACTATGATTATCTGTATGTTGAAATCCTCTGCCAGCCGTTTGAGGATGTCCGTCAGCAAAACCCTTGTTGCAGCGTCGAGTCCGATAAACGGGTTGTCGAGGATCAGCACCCTCGGCGAATTCATCAAGTTCTTGGTGATGTGCAATTTGCGCAGTTCGCCGCTCGACAGCGATATTACGTATTTGTCGAGCATCGCCCCTATACCGAAAGCCTCGTACAAACGGTCCCTTAGCCTTCGCCGTTCCTCGGTGTCCTCTCCGCAGATGGAGTAAGCCTCGTTGAGCACCTTTCCTGCGGTGGGGGTATCCTCGTCGATGTCGTGCATGTTCCAGCGTTGCTGCAGGTAGTAATGCGAGCCGGCACTGCCGTAGGCGTCTTCAAACGATATGTATTTTATGTTGTCAGCCACATACTCCTTTGTGCTCGGAGAGAAATCGTATTCCGGCTGGCTGCCCACCAGCGGATGCGCCCCGGTGATTATGCTCACCAACATCGACTTTCCGCTGCCGTTGTCGCCGACTATGGCAATGTGTTCGTTGTCGCAAAGGGAGAAATCCACAGGCTTTGCCATGCGCCATTCCGTCATGCGCGGAACGCCTCCCGTTACCTTTATTATATTGTGTTGCATCTTCCTGTCATTTATGGTGAGGGTTTATGGGTGTCGCCTTGCTCTGGAGGGCAGCGACTTGGCTTGCCGGAATCCTGTCCTTGTTCTTGTTTACGAAATCCTTCCACCCGTGATAGCTCACGCTTGTTTCCGGCCGCCCGGCCTGCATGAAATGGCAATATGCAGCGGCAAGCGCATCGGTGGCGTCCATAAACGGCACCTTGTCGTCAGCCTTTATCTTCAGCAGGCGTGTGAGCATGTCCGCCACCTGTTCCTTTGAAGCCTGTCCCTGCCCCGTTATCGCCATTTTTATCTTCAGCGGCGCGTATTCGTGTATCGGCACCCCGTGGTTTATGGCAGCCGCGATGGCAACGCCCTGCGCCCTGCCGAGTTTCAGCATCGACTGCACGTTCTTTCCGAAAAACGGGGCCTCGATGGCCATCTCGTCGGGCAGGAACTCGTCAATTATACCCGTCACGCGCTCGAAAATCTTTCCGAGCCGCAGGTACGGGTCACGCTCCCTCCTCATGTCGATGACCCCCATTGCCACCATCTCCGCCTTGTTGCCCACGGCCTTCAGTATGCCGTAGCCCATCACGTTGGTGCCCGGGTCGATGCCGAGTATTATCTTTTCCGCTGTCAATTTTCTCTTACCTTATTTAATATAGGGGTTATACTGCTGTTCAAATCCTATTGTCGTCTTTACGGAGTGTCCGGGCAATACCACCGTGTCGGCGGGCAACTCCCTCACCACCGTCTGCAGACTTTGTATTATGTCGGAGAAACTGCCGCACGGCAGGTCCGTCCGCCCGATGCTCATCCTGAAAAGCGTGTCGCCGGAGAATACCACGTGGTCTTCCTCGCAGTGGAACATTACCGAACCCGGCGTATGGCCCGGTGTGGGTATCACCCTGAGCTTGTGCGTGCCGAATACCACGGTGTAGTTGTCGTCGAAAGCCTTGCCCACGGGGATGGCTTTCGCATTGTATTCAAGTCCGGCAAAACTCCTTGCCTGCGCGGCGAACTCGCCCATCATCGCCTCGTCCTTTGCCGACACTTCGGGTTTGAGACCGAAATTGTCGAGTATGGTGTCGTTGCCGAAGTTGTGGTCGATGTGTGCGTGTGTGGCAATCAGGTGCTTGGGCGTGAGATTGTTGCTCCTGATATAGTTTACTATGGCTTTCCGCTCCTCTTCGTAGAATGCGCCGCAGTCGATTATCACGCACTCCTTTGTTTCGTCGCTGGCGATGTAACAGTTTTCCTGAAACATGTTACACTCAAATTTCTCTATGTGCATCATGATTTTCCCAATACCTTTTGTAGTGAACTATGTTGCCGGTACATAGATGACGAACTTCTCCTTGAACCAGTCCTCGTCGAACCAGTTTGTTATTTCTATCGCCTCGGCGATTTTCCTGTACGGTTTCATCTCCGCCTCCACGTTGCCGCCTTTCAGGCAGAGCAGGCCGTTGGGCAGGGAGTTCCTGCCCTCTTTCGCAAAATTCTTCTTTATTATCTTCATGAGGTCGGGCAGGGGCATTACCGCCCGGCTCACCACGAAATCGTACTTGCCTTTCTCCTCCTCGCCGCGCAGATGCTCCGCCGTCACGTTTTCGAGACCTATGGCGGCAGCCACCTCGTTCACCACCTTGATTTTCTTCCCTGTGCCGTCGATCATCTTGAAATCGGCCTCGGGGAACATTATGGCGAGCGGAATGCCGGGGAAGCCCCCGCCTGTGCCGAAGTCGAGAATTTTTGTCCCGGCGCGGAATGACAACGCCTTGGCGATGGCGAGGGAGTGGAGCACGTGGTGCGTATATAGGTTTTCGATATCCTTCCTGGATATCACGTTTATCTTCTCGTTCCAGTCTCCGTACAAGTCGTGGAGCGCGGCAAACTGCTCCTTTTGCTTGCTGGAGATTTGCGGAAAGTATTTCAGGATTTCTTCCATGTCTTGATGTCTTGTTTTGGCAAAAAGCTTTTCGTGAATAGTTTTACGCTACAAAGTTAAGCCAATTTGCGGTAATCGGCAAATAAGGCTTTGCGATTTAATAATTATACGATTGTTTTTTATTACTTTTGCAGCCGATTTGCACAAGCGACGGGTGGGAAAGCCCTCGGTGCAAGTGGAGAAACATACAAGAATTGTTACATCAGAACTATGTGCAACAGCAACTTTAAGGCAGCCCTGTTCGATCTGGACGGGGTCGTTTTTGACACAGAGCCGCAGTATTCCGTGTTTTGGGGAGACCAGTTCCGCAGATACTATCCGGAGCATCCGGGGATGGAAAACCTCATCAAGGGAATGACGCTCGTGCAGATTTTCGACGAGCATTTCAAGGATGCGGAGACGCGGCGCAGGATAACCGCCGAACTTGACGAGTTCGAGAGGAATATGGACTTCAACTACGTGGCTGGTTTCGAGGATTTTGTACGCGAAATCCGAGCCAATGGAGTAAAGACGGCGGTGGTGACAAGTTCCAATCTCGTGAAGATGGAGAATGTCTTTGCAAAACGCCCGGAGTTCAAGTCGTATTTCGACGCCGTGCTCACGTCGGAGGACTTCGACGAGAGCAAGCCCTCGCCCGACTGCTATCTGAAGGCAGCCAAGCGGTTCGGCCTTGACAACAAGGAGTGCGTCGTGTTTGAAGACAGCTTCAACGGACTGAAATCGGGCAGGGCGGCAGGAATGTTCGTGGTAGGTCTTGCAACCACCAATGCAAAAGAAGCAATCGCAGGGTTCAGCGACCTTGTCGTCGGTGACTATAACGCTGATGCGCAGTTGCGCCGGATGTGGAAAAAAGACTGAAATATTTTCCCTCTACAATTTTTAAACTTACCTTTGCACTCGGTTTTGTGTTGCCGGAACGAACGACGGCAACCAGTGTAAAAAAGGAACAAACAAATAAAAGAGAAATAGAAATGGCTGGTTATTTAGTATCAGACAACAGGAAAGTGACCACCCACCGTTTCATTGAGATGAAGCAGCGCGGCGAGAAAGTGTCAATGCTCACGTCATACGATTTCACGACGGCGGGCATCGTGGATGCCGCAGGCATTGACGGTATATTGGTGGGCGATTCCGCTTCAAATGTGATGGCCGGCAACGGGACGACGCTCCCCATCACCGTAGACCAGATGATTTATCATGCCAAGTCGGTTGTGAGAGCCGTCAAGCGTGCCCTCGTGGTGTGCGACATGCCTTTCGGCAGCTATCAGGTAGACCGTACCGAAGGCGTGAGGAACGCCATAAGGATAATGAAGGAAAGCGGTTGCGATGCCCTCAAGCTTGAGGGCGGAGCTGAGATAATTGATACGGTGAAGGGAATACTCGACGCCGGTATCCCCGTGATGGGGCATCTGGGTCTGACACCGCAGAGTATCAATAAGTTCGGTACATACGCCGTGCGCGCCAAGGAAGAGGCCGAGGCGGAGAAACTCATCAGCGACGCCAAGCTCCTCGCCGAGACGGGATGCTTCTCGGTGGTGCTCGAGAAAGTGCCCGCGGCTCTCGCCGAAAAGGTGAGCAAGGCAATCGCCGTGCCGACCATCGGTATCGGAGCTGGCAACTATACCGACGGACAAATTCTTGTCGTGGACGACATGCTCGGAAAGACAAGAGGGTTCAGTCCGCGTTTCCTCCGTCGCTACGCAGACCTCAACACTGTTATGACCGACGCTATCGGCAATTATATCACCGACGTGAAGAATTCGGACTTCCCGAACGAAAGCGAGTCGTATTAAAACTTGACGCATGGATATACAAGGCAATACGGCGCACCGACAAGGCCCGGCGGATAAGGAGTTCGGGAAATTATGCTTGGCAAGTTTTCTTTTTGCCTCGTCCGTGTATATGCTCTTGCCCGTATTGCCGCTTTGGATGGCGGACATGAAAGATTTTAGCCAGTCCCAAATGGCATCGGTAATGATGTCCTTTGGGATTGGCGTTTTTTTGTTCGGCGCAGTAAATTCATATCTCATACAACGCTACCGCAGGAACAAGGTGTGTCTGCTGGCGGTACTGGCTTTTGCAGCGTGTGTCCTCTTTACCAACTACCTCGACCGCGACTTCCTTTTCGTTTCTGGGGCGGACGGATTGTTCATTTCCGCTGTCGTGTCGCGTTTTGTCTGCGGCGCGTTTTTCGGACTTGCCTATATGGTGCTCAACAGCACGCTGGCGGTGGACTGTTGCCAGTCTTCCCACCGCACCAGGGCTAATGTCCTGTCGATGTGGGCATACCGTGTCGCCGTGGCATTTGGCCCAATGTGTGGACTTGTCGTGTTTGGCGAGGCTGGCTTTACCAACACCCTGTATGTCTCCGTTGCCGTATGCCTGGCGGCGTTTTGTGTTCTGGCGGATGTGAAAGTGCCGTTCAAAGCCCCCGACGACACGGTCTGTTTCTTCAGCTGCGACCGCTTCTTCATGCCGCGGAGCTTGCCCTTGTTTCTGCCGGCAGTGGCGGCAGCTGCCTGTCTGGGCGTTTTTATAGCAGGGGTGGGGCAATGGCTTCCTTACTTGTTCCTTGCGGCAGGCTTTGCTCTTTCCTTCCTGATTCAGAAATTCTGCGCTTCGCTGCGTGCGGCGAAATGGATAATCCACCTTGCGTACTTGCTCGTTGTCGTGGGCGTGACGCTGGTGTTTTTCCGTGCCGGTGCCTCTTGCTGGATTGGTTCTTTCGTCTTGGGTGTCGGTATGGCGGCGTTGCAGTCGCGCCTTCATGTCTTGTTCATTCATGTGGGCGACCACTGTCAGCGCGGCACGGCGCAAAGTTCATTTATCCTGTCATTTGAACTCGGCGTGGCTCTCGGCGTGGCTTCGCTGGTATATTGGGGCGGGCGCATTTCGCCGGTGTGTCTCTCGCTCTCGTTCGCGGTATTCTCCGCGGTGTCATACACCGTTGCCTCGTTGTCGTGGCTTAAGAAAAATCTAAGAAAATAACTATGAAAAACTTTGTTCGTTTTGTGTTTCTGTCGTTGTTGCTGCTTTCTTCTTCCGTTTTGAAGGCAGAGGAGACGGCAGACGACGTGTGTTATTCGCTCGTTACTGACGAAAGTCAGATTTATGACGGGGCGAAGGTGTTGGTTGTGGGAGTAATCAAACATCTTACGCCTGTCAAGTATGTTACTTTGACAGAGCATAATACCAATAATTATGGTGCTAGAGTGATAGAATTGAATAGCGACGGGACCATTACCCCGAGTAGCGAGATACGGGTGCTGACCCTGAAGAAAGGCGACAATGGCTGGCTTCTTTATGACGCCGACGGCTACCTATATGCGGCAGGGGGGCAGAAAAACAACTACTTGAAGGCTAGCTCAACGATAACGAATGACTGTTACTTGTCGTTTGATTTTTCATCCGACGATTACTCCGTGTTCGCCAAGTTCTTAAAGACAAAAGCGTCAAGCAACGTTCTCGGGTGCTATGAAGGATCGGCAGACGATTATTGCGTCGTGTCTTGCTACAGCAAAAAGACAAGCACCGAAAAGCCCGTTTGGCTTTATGTCCAAAACTCCGCCAAGACATTAGACGAGACCGATGCGGACTTGATGTCTTCATTGGCCGCCGGCGAACAGAATTTCTACGTGAAGCGCACTTTCTACAGCGACGGCTGGAACACGTGGTGCATGCCTTTCGGTATAACGCAGGAAAAACTGACAAGTGTCCTCGGCGAGGGAACGGAGGTGGCCAAATACTCCAGTTTGGATGGACACGTTATGAAATTCTCCACCGAAACAGGCGACCTTGAGGCCGGTACTCCCTATTTGGTGAAAGCCGGCAAGGAAGTGACAAATCCTCATTTCCTTCAAGTGGCAGTGGAAGAAGGCATTTCCGCCAAGAGCGTGGAGATAGACGGATATTCCTTCTGCGGCACGTTCGCCCCATACGAAATGGCGGAGGACGGAACGGAGCTGTTCCTCAACGCCTCCAACAAACTCTCGAAACCTGCTGTGGGGAAAAACAAGATGCGCGGACTGAGGGCGTATTTCAAAGTGCCCTCAGGCGAGAACGCGGCGAAGGTTTCTTTTATGGACAACACGACGGGTATAGATAATGCGGTTTGCAAGAAAGAAACCAACTCCCGGATATTCACTCTCGTGGGAGGATATGTTTCCGGGAATATAAACACCCTCCCCTCCGGGATATACCTGAAGGACGGCAAAAAGATTTACGTGAAATAAAAACGATATACCAATAACGCAACTATGAAAAAGCAATATTCTGCGCCGCGCATTTCTGTATGCGCTTTCGTACCGCCTGTAATCCTCAGCGGGTCACCCCTTGTAGACACGGAAAATCCGGATGAAGGCGATGCCGACGGCGGCCGCGCCAAAACTGGCGGCAATATCCTCTGGGACGACGGGGAAGACGAGGACTGACCCCGTCTTTGCAATGTGGAGAAATCAAAACGGCACAAGAACAGGGCTTCAACGCCGCTGTTGTCATAAAAAACAAATTGTTTAGTTGTGCCGAATGATAAAAATAGCTACCTTTGCAAGGATAAGCAACTTGTGTCAAACAAATTAACAACGGAATACTTATATAATACTATACACTATGTCGAATAAAAAAGAAAAACTCTTCACAGAGTTTCAAGCGCCGACACGTCAGGAATGGCTTGACAAAATCCAAGTGGACCTGAAGGGCGCCGACTTCAACAAACGTCTTGTTTGGCGGACGAACGAGGGCTTCAACGTTCAGCCCTTCTATCTGAAGGAGGATGTTGAAAAGCTCAAGACCCCGGAATCGCTTCCTGGCGAATTTCCATACGTGCGCGGGAACAAGAAAACCAACAACGAGTGGTATGTGAGACAGGAAATCAACGCTGCCGATGCTGCCGAAGCCAATGCCAAGGCTCTCGACGTGCTCAACAAGGGCATCGACTCTCTCAGTTTCCATATTCCGGGAAGCAGCGTCAGCGCAGAGTTCGTGGAAACGCTTCTGGCTGGTATCGAGTGCGAGTATGTTGAACTTAATTTCAATACCTGCAAGCGGCATACCCTCGAACTGGCGGAGATACTAAAGGCGTATTTCGAGAAGAAGGGATACGACAAGAACAAGATTGTGGGTTCTTTCGACTGGGACCCGATGGAGAAAATCGTGATGAACGGACACGACGTTACTCCTATTCTCGGCTTCGCCCCGCAGCTCGTGGAGGCGATGAAGGACTATCCCAATTTCCGCACCATTTCCGTGAACGCTGTTTCGCTGAACAACAGCGGAGCGTATATCGTGCAGGAGCTGGGCTATGCACTAGCGTGGGGTAACGAATATCTCAACCAGCTTGTTGAGGCCGGCGTGGATGCCGACCTTGCCGCAAGCAACATAAAGTTCAACCTCGGCATTTCCGAAAACTTCTTTATGGAACTGTCAAAGTTCCGCGCCGCCCGTATGCTGTGGGCAGAGATAGTGAAGCAGTACGGACCTTCGAGCGACGCTTCCTGCATGATGTGCGTTAATGCAGTCACGTCAAAGTATAACATGACGCTGTTCGACAGCTATGTAAACCTGCTCCGCTCCCAGACCGAAGCCATGAGCGCGGCTCTCGCCGGCGTACACTCCATCGAGGTGACACCGTTCGACGCCGTTTATGAACAGCCTACCGAATTTTCAGAGCGTATCGCACGCAATCAGCAGCTCCTGCTCAAGGAGGAAAGCCATTTCGACAAGGTGGTGGACCCGGGGGCCGGCAGCTATTTCATCGAGGAACTCACCACCTCGCTCGCCAACGAAGGTTGGAAAATCTTCCTCGGCGTGGAGGACAACGGCGGTTTCCTTGAGGCTATAAAGAAGGGTGTCGTGCAGGATGATATCAACGCCACCAACGCCAAGCGCCATGATGCGGCGGCAAAGCGCAAGGAGTTTATCCTTGGAACAAACCAGTTCCCTAACTTCACCGAAAAGAGCGAAGGCAAGAGGGCACTCGGCCATTCCTGCGGCTGCGGACATCACCACGACGACGCTTTCAAGTCTATTGAGACGACACGTCTTGCAGCTGATTTCGAGGACTTGAGGATAAAGGTGGAGAACTCGGAGAAGATACCTACCGCCTTCATGCTCACTATCGGCAATCTGGCGATGCGACAGGCGCGCGCCCAGTTCAGCTGCAACTTCCTCGCCTGCGCCGGTTACAAGGTAATCGACAACCTCGGCTTCAAGAGCGTGGAGGAGGGTGTTGATGCAGCGTTGAAGGCAGGTGCCGACATCGTGGTGCTGTGCTCAAGCGACGACGAGTATGCGGAATACGCCATACCGGCGTTCAAATATCTCGACAACCGCGCGATGTTTGTCGTTGCCGGCGCTCCGGCGTGCATGGAAGACCTTAAGGCGGCTGGCATCGAGAATTTCGTACACGTGAGATGCAACGTGCTGGAGACATTGAAAGAGTATAACGAAAAGCTGGGAATAAAATGAGAAAGAATTTCAAAGACATAGATATATTTTCAGGAATAAAGGATGTCGATGGCGCGGCTTGGCAAAAGGACAACGGCATCAAGGCAAACTGGAAAACTCCTGAGCACATTGAGGTGAAGCCTGTTTACACGAAGGAAGACCTTGAGGGAATGGAACACCTCGACTACACGGCTGGTCTGCCGCCTTTCCTGCGCGGCCCTTACAGCATGATGTACCCGTTCCGCCCGTGGACTATCCGTCAGTACGCCGGTTTCTCTACGGCAGAGGAGAGTAACGCGTTCTACCGCAGGAACCTTGCCAGCGGACAGAAAGGTCTGTCTGTGGCGTTCGACCTTCCCACGCACCGCGGTTACGACCCCGACAACGCGCGTGTTGTCGGCGATGTTGGTAAAGCCGGTGTGTCTATCTGTTCGGTGGAGAACATGAAAGTCCTTTTCAACGGCATACCGCTCAACAAGATGTCGGTGTCAATGACAATGAACGGGGCCGTGCTTCCCGTCATGGCGTTCTATATCGTGGCAGGACTGGAACAGGGAGCCAAGCTCGAGGAGATGGCGGGCACTATCCAGAACGACATCCTCAAGGAGTTCATGGTGCGCAATACCTATATATATCCGCCGGCATTCTCGATGCGTATCATCAGCGACATCTTCGGATACACGTCGAAGCTGATGCCTAAGTTCAACTCCATCTCCATTTCCGGCTACCACATGCAGGAAGCCGGAGCCACGGCGGACATCGAGTTGGCTTATACCATTGCCGACGGTCTTGAATATGTGCGCGCCGGAGTAAACGCCGGTATTGACATTGATGCTTTCGCTCCGCGCCTGTCATTCTTCTGGGGTATCTCCATGAACCATTTCATGGAGGTTGCCAAGATGCGTGCCGCCCGTATGCTGTGGGCCAAGGTCATCAAGCAGTTTAATCCCAAGAACCCCAAGTCGTTGATGCTGCGTACCCACTCGCAGACTTCAGGCTGGTCGCTCACCGAGCAGGACCCGTTCAACAACGTTGGCCGTACCTGTATAGAGGCCATGACAGCCGCTTTGGGACACACCCAGTCGCTGCACACCAACGCCCTCGACGAGGCCATTGCACTGCCTACCGATTTCTCCGCGCGTATCGCCCGAAACACTCAGATTTATATCCAGAACGAGACGAAGATATGCAAGCATATCGACCCGTGGGCCGGGTCTTACTATGTGGAGAGTCTGACCAACGAACTCGCGCACAAGGCGTGGGAGCATATCCAGGAAATCGAGAAACTCGGCGGTATGGCGAAGGCCATAGAGACCGGTGTGCCCAAGATGCGTATTGAGGAGGCTGCCGCACGCACGCAGGCTCGCATCGACAGTGGCACGCAGACCATCGTCGGCACTAACAAGTACCGTCTGGACCATGAGGATCCCATTGATATTCTTGAGGTTGACAATTCCGCAGTGCGCAAGCAGCAGGAGGAGGGCTTGGCGGAACTTCGCGCCAACCGCGACAACGAGAAATGCAAGGAGGCTCTTGCCGCCCTTACGGAATGTGTGCGCAGCGGCGAGGGCAACCTCTTGGAGAAAGCAGTGGAATGTGCCAAACTTCGTTGCACACTGGGAGAGATAAGTGACGCTTGCGAGGAAGTCGTGGGCAGATATAAGGCAGTAATCAGAACAATTTCAGGAGTGTATTCATCAGAGAGCAAAACAGATGCAGACTTCCAGAAGGCTTGCGAGCTGACGGAGGAGTTTGCCAAGAGAGAAGGACGGCGTCCGCGCATCTTTGTCGCCAAGATGGGACAGGACGGACACGACCGCGGCGCCAAGGTTGTGGCTACCGGCTATGCTGACTGCGGTTTCGATGTGGACATGGGACCGCTGTTCCAAACTCCGGCGGAGGCTGCCCGCGAGGCAGTGGAGAACGACGTGAATGTTGTCGGTGCAAGTTCGCTCGCAGCAGGTCACAAGACGCTTATTCCGCAGCTCATCGAAGAGTTGAAGAAACTCGGCCGTGAGGATATAATGGTGATTGCCGGCGGTGTGATTCCGGCGCAGGACTATGATTTCCTCTACAAGGCAGGTGTTGCCGCTATCTTCGGTCCCGGCACTTCGGTGGCCAAGGCTGCCTGTGAGATGATGAACATTCTCCTCGACAATGAGGAATAGTCATCGCCCCTTTTGACGAACTGAAAAACAAATCTTAATGCAAAAAGACCGCCACGGAAGAAATTCGTGGCGGTCTTTTGCATTAAGGTTGAACGAAACGCACTTTGACCCTCGGAAAAATATTGCGGTGATTTTCTCTTTGCGTTTATGTAATACGTTTATCAAGAAATTTTCGTACTTTTGCAAGTAATTTGTCAAACGAAGAAAAAGCAAGAATATGGCAGACAACGACAACGATATGTGGCAATACGAAATACCGTTTGATTGCCAACTGCATGTAAAGACATTCGACGAACTCACAACTGGCGAACTCTATACTCTTTTGCGTGTCCGTTCGGAAGTGTTTGTGGTGGAACAGGACTGTGTATATCAAGACTTGGACGGCAATGACCAAACGGCCATTCATGTATGGCTGACCAGGGGTAACAAAATTGTAGCCATGTGCCGTATATGCCCCGCAGGAACCAAGATGCCCGATATAAGTATCGGGCGCGTCGTCACGACGGAACGCGGCAAAGGCTATGGCATGCTGATTATGAAGGTGGCAATCAGCACCGTCATGGAGCGTATTCCTAATGCCGACCATATAGAGATAGAGGCGCAACTGACCAAGCAGAAGTTCTACGAACGACTTGGCTTTGTCGCCACGTCAGAATCGTTCATGATGGAAGGACTGATGCATATTGAAATGAGACTGGACTTTTAAAACAAGCAACACCATGGCAGAAGACTGCAATGCCCCCCAGAAGAAAGGCAAGCACGGCGGAGCAAGACCCGGAGCGGGCCGCCCCTCCACGGACAGCAAGCTCTACACATTCCGTGCGCCCGGACCGATGGCGAAGGTCATTGACGGACAGGAAAGCAAGACTGACTTCATCAAGGCTTGCATCGAGAAGGGAATAGGTGGCGGTGCTGAAATATCGTTCGGCAAGATAGGCACAGTCTATCCTGCATCTACGATGGATGGATTGGACTTGCCATTCTTCGACCTTGGCATCAAGGCAGGTTTCCCCATACCGCTCGACAATGACGAGAAGAGCCAGGACATTGACCTCCTGCGCATGATTTGTCCGCACCCCAATGCCAGTTACCTCATCCGCGTGGAAGGAGATTCGATGATTGATGCAGGTATACACAACGGTGACATCATCATCGTGGACAAAAGCAACCGCAATCCTTCGCCGTCGGAGGTGGCTGTGTGTGAACTCAATGGCGAATACACGTTAAAGCGGTTCGAGAAGCGCAACGACGGTGAGGG
>CAVGJZ010000002.1:0-178886 GCA_963629785.1 Oscillibacter sp. MSJ-31
CCCAAGCGTCGCCGACGGAAGAGAGCCTGCCGCCGTCGTCATACCCGTAGTCCTCTGCATATCCGTTGGGCTTTTTGACTGACGACACGCCGCGGAGCGGCTTCCACGAATATTCAGCCATAAGGATGCCGTTGTGCAGATGTCTTGTGGGATACATTCCGCCGTATCCCCATTCCAGACTGTCGGTATCCGTAGTGTTTGCTGTAATCCGGGTCGGGTTGCCGTGGCTGTCGTAATTGTCGAAACGGTATGTTTCGTATGGCGTGCCGCCAGCCAACGACCTCAGTATGCGGTGCGGATATATCCAGTTGCCGTGTTCGGTGAACTCGGTGAACTCGGCGGATGTCTCCGCGCCGTTGCAGAACTCCCTCGTTTCCACCGGCGTGTCGCACACGTAATAATTCGCGGCCATGCTCCTGTGGAAGTTGTCGTCAAGGTCAAAGGCATAGGTGTATAGCCGAGTGTGGATTTTGCCGTCGCTGTTGCTTACGGTCACCGACTTGGGTGCGAGGGTGCGGCATTGCGGGTCGTACGTGTAGCTTTCCCTTGTCGTCACGCCCGTCGTGAAATCGGTGGTTTCCTTTTCCGTAAGAAGGACAGCATGGCAATGCGCCGTGACCTCTTCCACTTCCACTACGTTCCTGTTGGTGATGCTTATCGTGTCAGTGCCTTTCACCTTGAAATACACTTTTATCTGAGGCGAGAGCCATTTGCCTTGTGTCGTGGCGTTTTTCAGCAGCGACGTCACGGCGCAACCGGCGGAAAACGTCTTTGTCTCGGTCACGGAGTATGTGCGTGTTTCTTTCTTCATCACCGAACCGCTACTGTCGAGGACGGTTTTCGACGTAAGGTATGGTTCGGGACTTCCGTAGTCGTTTCTGTGAGGATATTTGCCGAAGGGATTTTCGCCCGTCATGTATTGTCCGCAGAGCTTTCCCCTTTCAGGATACGCGTCATATTCGTAAACGGCAGCCTCGCCGTTCATCGAGGTTTCCTTCACCGATCCGTAGAACACCGCCGGCGGCACTGTAGGGAGGCATGGGTCGCCGCAGCATTTCATGTGGCTGTCCAATTTATGGTAAGAACTTACCGCAGGGATGATGTTCGTGAAGTGGTATTCCCCGTAGGCGGTCATGTTGCCGGGACTGTCTGTGAGGCTGAAGGCGTCGCTGTAGCTGTATGTCTTCTCCAGCAGGGGTTTGCCGCAGGCATCGGTGCTGCGCACGCTTTTCACACGCAGTCCTCCGTAATCCGGACCGTTGCCTTCAAACTCGAAGACCGTTTTTCCGCCTGTGGGATATTCTATGCTCCTTATCGTCCCGAGCTGTGCGTATCTGTCATCGGGATTCCTGTCTGCCATATCCTCCAGTTCGAAGTATGCCTGCTGCGGCTTGTCCATCGGATAGAGGCTGATGGCGCAGGCGAGAGCCTCGCGCGGGACGGAGGTCTTGTCATTCCGTCCGTTGTAGTAGCCCCAGTAGTCCGTGTAGCATCTTTTCTCTCCGAATGACAGCAGCCCTTCGGCCAGTCCTGTGCCGTAGCCGGGTAATTCCCCACGCGAGATGTCGTATTCCATACGGTACTCCCCGGTGTCGGAGAAACGAAGTCCGCCGAGAATCATCCGCTTGTTGTCGGGTGTGCTGCCCCAATAGTGTGCGTTGTCGAGGGTGACGGTCTTTATGGTGTCCCCGTCGCGGTTCACTACAGCTATCTCCGTTAGTCTTGTCTTCCATATATCCTCCCTGTCGTCGCGGTAGACAAAGCTTAACTTGTTGCCGTTCCATGACACCGCCGATACCACGGGTGTCTTGAAAAGGCATTTGCCGCGGTAGCCGTTGTAGAACTTGTCGTTGTACAATTTGAAAGAGCCGCCTTCTCCGAGGCCCGTGCCCGGGATGTAGTGTCCGAAATACCCTACGTAGAGTGCTTCGTCGTAGACGCAGGTTTCGTATTCCGCCGACCCGGCATAGTCTATCTTCACGCTTCCGCACGGGGTATTGACGGCGGTGAGATACCACGCCGATGTTTCCGCCGTGTGTTCCTCGCTCTTCGCACCGCTGCATTCCTGCTGTGCGAAGACGTATTCCGTGCCGTCGGTATCAACGATTCTGAATGTCTGCTCAAGGCCGTAGCCGTCGGTTTCGACAAGCATGCCGCTGTAGTTGACCGGCACGTAGCGGTCGTCAGCGTATGAATACCGGAACACTCCTGTCTTGCCGGCGAAATTGAAAGTGTACCTGTCCGACATACTGTCGTAGCGCCATCTGCCGTCGTATCCGAACACCAGTCCGTTGAGCGTCATGGCTGCGGCTTCGTTGTGGCGCTTACCGTAATCGTCTGCAAGTGCCATTGTCCTGTCGTACTCGTAATACGTCTTGTCGATGTCGGAGCGTTGTCTGTCAGGTGCGCCGAACGCCTGCCGTGTTATCACTCCTCCGCAGTCGATGCTCCAGCCGAGACCCACCGTGGATGCCACGTCGTCCACCTTTATTCCCGAGGCGTGGTACGCAAGGCTCACGGGCATGGTGTATTCGCCAAGCTCTACCGTGTACACGGGTATCGTTATCTGCGGCACTCCCGTGGCAAGGCTCACGGGATATTCCCCGTAGCGGGCTAGTGCTGCGGCTTGTGGCGACACGGGTAGTATGCACGCCAGCGGCGAGTTTTCGCCGGTGTTGTCATTCGGAACGTGACGGGTAGTATTGGCGGTGTCGACGGGAAGCAGGAATGTTGTGTCTTGGGGTGTTTCGTCTAACGTTGGTAACAATCCTTTCGGGTGCGGAATTTCTTCTGCCGCACAAGTTGTATTCGCCGATACATCAGTCAGTGAAAACAACAAAAGGAATGTTGGTAAAAGTGCCTTCATGACGAAACATGGTTAGTCAGGGCAAATGTATGGATTAAATCGCTTGGATGCAAATGTTTTGACAAAGATTCATCTGCCCTCATTAATATTTTCCAATTCTTCCCTTTAAAAGGAGGAAAGAATTGGAGAATGGCACGCCAATATCACTTTCCCTTTTGCACCTTTAATATATAGTCAAGCTCCTTCTTGCTGATGCGTACGATGGTGCCGTGCTTGTGCTTCACCGGCACGCTTATTTTGTCGCGCATAGGAGTAAAGGTCTTGAAATCACGGGTTGATACGGCGGTATATTCCTGTGGATGATACTGGTCAAAGTATATCAGCCATTCGCCGCCCGGCATCTGCATGGCACACGGTCCCTCGGAGAATGTCCTGCCGAAACGTTCGGACGGATTGCCGAACGGGCCGTAAGGCGACTTGCCGAAAACACAAAAAAGATTGCTGTAGCCCGGTTTGCGGTTGTCTTTCACGATTAGCACATAGTCGTCCTTTGCGCGCTTCAGCAGATAGGCGTCGATACTGTTGAATTGCGGGTCATAATACCTCTGCGTCTTGGAGAACGTGACAAAATCCCTTGTCGTGGTGTACCACAGGCGGTTGGGCGAGTTCTTCCCCAAGCTGTCAAGGGCGGTATATTCATCGGGCTTTATTTGCGACGACCATATTATGAAGAAGAGTTTGTAGTCGTCATCATAGAATATTTCCGGCGCCCACACGTTGTTTGTCGTGATACTGTCCATCACCGGTATCTCGCGTTGCTCTGACCAATGTACCAAATCCTTGGAGTGTGCATAGCCAAAGCTCCGGTTGCCGCCCCATTGTGTCGTCCACACAAGATGGTACGTGCCGTCAGGCCCCTGTACCATGGACGGATCGCGCAAACAACGTTTCTCCGGCCCAAATTTGGGCCATTTCCTTTCTCCCGTCAGCATGTCGGTAAACTGTTTGTCGTTGCCTATTTCCGGGCGCATCACGATATTTGGAACAGTGTCCCAGTGCAGACAATCGTAGCTGTATATATATTCCAGTCCTTCAGTAGAAGGTTCGTGGAATGAGGTGAAAAGATACACAGAATCCTTGACACTTGCCGTCTTGTTTCCTGCCTGTGCAGCGTGCGACAACAGCAAGATGAAAAGCAGAACGATATTTCTGCCGTACGTTAGAGAATTACGTTTCATAAACGATATTGTATTTACTTAGTTGTTTGATAGTCTAATATAATAAGGTAAGAAATGAGTGAGGTAGCAGAACAGACTGTACTCCCAGGATTGTCCTCCAAGTTCGGAGATAATCCCGCTGCCAGACTCTGCATCCATTCCATATTCTGCAATCACATGTGCAAATTTAGATATTCCTTTATTTACCGCCAAATTATTTGGCGGGAATTACTGTATAAGAAGCCGACCCAAACCGCAACGCAGTGGTCATGAAAGGCAAGAAGAACACCTCATGGTGGAAAGCCACTCACGAAAACCAATGACTGTTTTAACAAACACCCAAAATAGGACATTTGGAACACTTTTATTTTTCAGGCGTTTTAAAGAGCAGTGCTTTTCGAGGAGGAAACGATAGCTTTGCCCTGGGGAAACGATAGCTTTGCTCCCCGAAAAGCACTGCTCTTCTCCGAGCAAACACATACCCCTGTTTTAAAATATAGCTTATTCTACTGATTTCCAAGACATTAAAAATTCCTTTTGAAGAACAAGGAATCGCTGCGCCATCCGACCACATACCAGACTTGGAAAATACGACATTTGGAACACTTTTGAAAAACAAAAAAATGAAGGTAGACAAGTGGCGACATAAAATATTTTTGGCTTAAACACAAAAACATTTAATTCCACTAACGGTTTGCGGTCGGAAAAAGCTAACTTTGCACCTTAAATTCCATGGGTGCGCCTCCACAAGGCGGTGTCACGCCTTCACTAATCAAGGTGGGTTTTATAAATTACCACCGTAATAACAGTAAAGAATACATGGGTTACGCTATCTGGAAAAGCTAATTTATAGGACCCGCCCTAACAAAAAAAGAACTGCAACTCTGCTGATGAGCATCACACCACAACATATCATCGACATCAACGGCGTGTCGAAGCGATTTGGCGAGAAGACCGCGCTCGACAACATCAACCTGTATGTGCGGAAAGGGGAATTCATGACCATACTCGGTCCGTCGGGATGCGGCAAGACAACCCTCCTCCGCCTGCTCGCAGGATTTGAAACCGCCACAGAGGGGGAGATAAAGATTGGCGGACAGAACATCACCGAAACACCGGCATACAAACGCCCCGTAAACACGGTGTTCCAGAAATATGCCTTGTTCCCCCACCTCAACGTGTTCGACAACATAGCATTCGGGCTGAAGCTGAAGGGCACGCCAAAGGACACGATAGTGCAGAAAGTGAAAGAGGCTCTCAAGACCGTGAACATGAGCGACTACGAATACCGCGACGTGAACTCACTGTCCGGCGGACAGCAGCAGCGCATCGCCATAGCGCGCGCCATAGTGAACAAGCCCGAAGTGCTGCTTCTCGACGAACCCCTCGCCGCCCTCGACCTGAAGATGCGCAAGGATATGCAGCTGGAGCTGAAGGACATGCACGAGAAGCTGGGGATAACCTTTGTCTACGTGACCCACGACCAGGAGGAGGCACTCACACTGAGCGACACCATCGTGGTGATGTCGAGGGGAAAGATACAGCAGATCGGCACACCGACCGGCATATACAACGAACCGGCCAACGCTTTTGTGGCAGACTTCATCGGCGAAAGCAACATCCTCGACGGAGTGATGCTCTACGACTGCATGGTGAACGTGGCGGGACGCGACATCCCGTGCGTGGACAAGGGATTCAGGAAAGACGAAGAGGTGGACGTGGTAATCCGCCCCGAAGACATCGAGGTGAGCAGGAACACTGCCGGCGCACAGTTCACGGGAAAAGTGACGTCGTCGATTTTCAAGGGCGTACACTACGAGATGCTCGCCGAGGCCGACGGCTACGAATTCATCATACAGGACTACATCCACTACAAGGTGGGCGAAACGATAGGCATGAATGTAGCCCCCGACAATATACACATAATGCACCGCAATGCCAACGAAAACGTGTTCGAGGCGGAATGCGACGGCGGGACAGTAACCTTCCTCGGCTGCGAATACCCCATAGAAGCGGGAAGGAACACGGCAGAAGACGGGGGCGAAGGACGGAGATGCGTTTATGTGCCGTGCGACAAAGTGGAGCTTACGGACAACGAACAGGACGGCACGTTCACCGGCGACGTGAGCTTTATCCTCTACAAAGGCGACCACTACCACCTCACCGTAGATACGGACTGGGGCGAGAAACT
This sequence comes from Oscillibacter sp. MSJ-31, assembly GCA_963629785.1. GTDB lineage: Bacteria > Bacteroidota > Bacteroidia > Bacteroidales > Bacteroidaceae > Prevotella. Next base: position 6,215 of record CAVGJZ010000002.1, read on the forward strand.
CTACGTGGACACACAGGACCAGTGGGACTTGGGCGACCGCGTGGGCATAATAATAAAGGATTTCGAGATTAGAGCAAGGTACATTGATGATTAATTTTTTCTCCTCAAGAAAAAGTTGGGCACTGCCCTACACCATATTCTCGGCGATATTCGTCGTGCTGCCGCTGTTGCTTATCGTGGCGTATGCCTTCACCGGCGACGACGGCACGTTCACGCTGGAGAATTTCTACAAGTTCACCCGCCACTCCGAAGACGTGAACACATTCATCTACTCCATAGGAATAGCCGCAGTGACGACAGCCTTGTGCATCCTGCTCGGCTACCCGGCGGCATACATACTGGCACAGAGCAAGACAGGATATGCGCAGACCGTGATATCGCTCTTCATTCTGCCCATGTGGGTGAACATACTCGTCAGGACACTCGCCACGGTGGCACTCTTCGACTTCACCGACACGCCCCTCGGCGAAGGGGCACTGCTCTTCGGCATGACATACAATTTCCTGCCTTTCATGATATACCCGATATACAACACCCTGCACAAGATGGACCGCAGCTATATCGAAGCAGCCGAAGACCTCGGGGCCTCGCCGCTGCAGGTGTTCGTGAAAACGGTACTGCCGCTGAGCATGCCGGGGGTGGCAAGCGGAGTGTTGATGGTATTCATGCCCACGATAAGCACCTTCGCCATTTCCGAACTGCTCACGCTCAACAACATCAAGCTCTTCGGCACGACAATACAGGAGAACATAAACAACTCCATGTGGAACTACGGCGCGGCGCTCTCGCTCATCATGCTGTTCCTCATCGGGGCATCCACAATGTTCGCCTCCGACGACGACGCCGGCGAGAAAGGAGGAATACTATGACGGGAATTCTGCGCAAAACCCTCTGCCAGGGATATTTATGGCTGCTGTTGCTGCTGCTCTATTCGCCGATAATCATCATAATGGTGTTCTCGTTCACCGAGGCCAAGGTGATGGGCAACTGGACAGGCTTCTCGCTCAGGCTCTACCGCAACCTCTTCACGGGAGGCACGCACCACTCGCTCACCGACGCACTCGTCAATACCGTCACCATCGCCCTCATCACAGCCGCCGCGTCCACCCTGCTCGGCACGCTGACCGCCATCGGCATATACAACATGAAAAGCCGTATGCGCAAGACACTGCTCTTCGTGAACAACATTCCGATTCTCAACGGCGACATCATCATCGGCATATCGCTGTTCCTGCTCTTCGTCTCGCTCGGCGTGAAACAGGGATACCTCACGGTGGTACTCGCCCACATCACTTTCTGCACGCCATACGTGGTGCTCAGCGTGTTGCCAAGGCTAAAGCAGATGAATCCCAACCTCTACGAGGCGGCACTCGACCTGGGGGCGACACCGATGCAGGCACTGCGCAAGATAATAATACCGGAAATATTGCCCGGCATGATAGCCGGTTTCATGCTCGCCATAACACTGTCGGTGGACGATTTCGCCATAACCATATTCACCATTGGCAACGAAGGCCTGGAAACGCTGTCCACATTTATCTATGCCGATGCGCGGAAAGGCGGACTGACGCCGGAACTCAGACCGCTGAGCACGATAATCTTCGCAGTGGTGTTGGTACTGCTGGTAATAATAAACAAAAGGGGAGGCAGGAAAAATGAGAAATAGAGGTTTCTTGTTTCGGCTTCTGCCGCTGTGCCTTGCAATGACACTCACCATATCGCTGTCGTCGTGCCTCCACAAGGAGGACCGTAGCGAAGTGCTCAAGGTTTACAACTGGGGCGACTACATCGACGAGGACATGCTCGCCAAGTTTCCCGAATGGTACAAAAAACAGACAGGCAAAGACATACGCGTGATATACCAGACGTTCGACATCAACGAGATAATGCTCACCAAGATTGAGCGCGGACACGAGGATTTCGATGTGGTGTGCCCGTCGGAATACATCATAGAGCGCATGCTGCGCAAGGACTTGCTGCTGCCCATCGACACAAACTTCGGCAAAACGCCCAACTACATCCGCAACGTGTCGCCCTACATCGTGAAGGAAATCGACGCCACCAGCAACAGCGGCAGGACAGCCCACAAATATGCAGTGGGATATATGTGGGGCACTGCCGGCATATTATATAATAAGGAGAAGGTGACACGCGGCGACGCACGCACATGGGGCACACTGTGGGACAAGAAATACCGCGGCAAACTGCTCATGAAAGACTCCTACCGCGACAGCTACGGCACGGCACTCATTTATGCACGGCGCAAGGAAATAGCACAGGGCAAGACATCCGTGAAAAAACTGATGAACGACTATTCGCCCGAAAACATACAGACGGTGGAGAAATACCTCAAAGCCCTGAAACCGAATATCGAGGGATGGGAAGCCGACTTCGGCAAGGAGACGATGACCAAAGGCAAGGCGTGGCTCAACATGACGTGGAGCGGCGATGCCGTATGGGCTATCGACGAGGCGGAAAAGGTCGGCGTAAAGCTCGGCTACGAGGTGCCCGAAGAGGGCAGCAACGTGTGGTTCGACGGATGGGTAATACCCAGATACGCCGGAAACCCGAAGGCGGCGGCATATTTCATCAACTACCTCTGCCGGGGCGACGTTGCACTCGCCAACATGGAAACGACGGGCTATGTAAGCAGCGTGGCATCCGACGAAATCCTCGAGGTGGCACAGGACTCAACGCTTTATCCCGAACCGCACAACCTGGCGTATTTCTTCGGCGAGAAAGGACGCCGGGCGCATCTCAACCCCGTAATGTATCCGGACAGCACTGTCGTGGCGCGCTGTGCCATGATACACGATGCAGGAGACCACACGGCGGAGGTGCTCGACATGTGGTCGAAAGTAAAGGGCGACAACCTTGGCGGCGGTATCCTGCTGCTGCTGATTTTCACCGCCGGCGGCCTCATCACGTTTGCCGGAGTACGCAAGCACAAAAGACGCAAGCACCGCCTCATGTCGAGGAAACACCGCAGAAAGCATATCATAAAAGTCAAGATGTAGAGCCGGGGCGTAGGAATACCGCCGCAAACGGACAAGCTGACGGCCTGAAAAAAAAGAGAAAATTATGAAGACACTGTATTTCGTATTCTGCAAAGGGGACATAATGCTGGAAAAACTGCCGGACGGCACATATACCATACCATCGGGCGAAGAGCCTCCGACGGAGATAAAACCGCAGACCAACGTGATGAACGTAAGCGGCATGAACGGGACGGCGGTACACGCATACCGCATCGACAGTCCGGCGACTGACGACGCACGGTTTGAAATGTGCGGACTGAGGCAGAGCTACTACAAGCTGCCGCACGACCTTTACCTCAAGGCCGGCAAATGCCACGAGCTGCTGTATTGGGACAGCAACACCCAATTTTGCGGCATCTGCGGAGCACCCATGAAGATGCACACCGACATCAGCAAACGGTGTACCCGATGCGGCAAAGAGGTGTGGCCGCAGCTCGCCACAGCCGTCATCGTGCTCATACACAGGGGTGACGAGGTGCTGCTTGTCCACGCCCGCAATTTCAAGGGCAATTTCATGGGGCTTGTGGCGGGCTTCGTAGAAACGGGCGAAACACTCGAGGAGGCCGTACACAGGGAGGTGATGGAGGAGACTAACCTCGCCGTCACCAACCTTAGGTATTTCGGAAGCCAGCCGTGGCCATACCCCTGCGGACTCATGGTGGGGTTCAACGCCGACTACGTTAGCGGAGAAATCAAGCTGCAGACCGAAGAACTCGCCCGCGGCGCATGGTTCACGAAAGACAACCTGCCGCAAATCCCCGAGAAACTCAGTATCGCCCGCAAGCTTATCGACGCATGGCTCGAAAGCTACGAGTGACGTGCCCTGCCGCAACGGTACAAACTTTTTTTGTCATTATTTTTGCAAGCAAGGAGTTTTTTGCCTAAATTTGCAAAGCTAAAGCTATGCGGCGAAACGATGCCGCAATCGGCTCACTGTCTATATCATTCATCTGCAATATTCCGGCAGCACAGGCTGCGGACAAAAACTAAAGACTGTCCATGACAAGAAAAGAAATCATATCAAACTGCGCAATGCTGATTGCCTCATTGGCAATCACAGGGTTTGTGGTATGCAGTTGCGCCAACAACAAGAAGACCTATACCATCGGCGTGTCGCAATGCTCCGACGACGAATGGCGCGACAAACTGAACAGCGAGATGAGAATGATGGACTACATCAACGACTCCATCAACGTAATAATCAAGAAATCAAACAACGACAGCAAGACGCAGGAGGCACAAATCGACAGTCTGCTAGACAAGAATATTGACTTGCTCGTGGTGTCGCCCAACCAGACTGACGAAATCACGCCTGCCGTGGAAAAGGCATACAACAAGGGCATCCCCGTAATCCTGTACGACAGGACCATAAAATCCGACAAATACACAACCTTCATAGGCAGCAACAACTACAAAATCGGGCATGACCTCGGGAAATATGTTGCCGACAGGCTCGGCGGGAAAGGAACAGTGGCAGAAATAATGGGACTGGAAGGTTCCTCGCCATCCAACGAGAGACACCGCGGCTTCACCGACGCCATAAAGGAACACCCAGCCATAAAGGTAATCGACACCGAATACGCCGACTGGGAACAGGAAAGTGCGGAAAGGGCGATGGAAAAGATACTGGACAAGGGGGAAACGCCCGACTACGTGTTTGCCCACAACGACCGCATGGCGTACGGAGCGTATCTGACGGCGAAAAAAAGGAAACACGAGAACAGGATAAAATTCATAGGCGTTGACGGACTGCCGGGCGACTTGCGCGGCATAGACCTCGTATGCAAGGGCATACTCGACGCGTCGTACCTGAACCCTACCAGCGGCGACGAGGTGATAAAGCTGGCGATGAAAATCCTCAATGGCGGGAAAGTGGCAAAGGCTAACAACCTCGCCATATCCATCATCAACAAGGACAATGCGGAACTGACACGTATGGCCGCGCAGAACGCCGAGAGGCAGAGGGACATTCTCGAGGAGCTGCACAACCAGGTGGACAAATACGAGGTGAACTACGAAACACAAACCATCTTCACAGTCTTGCTGGGCATCCTGCTGGTGGTTGTGATATTCTTCTCCTTATTTATATATAAGAGCTACCTCACCAAGAAGAAATTCACCGAGGTGCTGACCAAAAAGAACGACGAACTAAAAAGGCTCAATGAAGAAGTGATAGAACTTACCCAGTCGAAACTCACGTTCTTCACAAACGTGAGCCACGAACTGCGCACGCCGCTAACCCTCATAATAGACCCACTGGAAAGAGTCCTCGCCGACACGTCACTAGGCGGACAGACGGAGCACCTGCTGAAAATCGTGCGCAGAAACGCACTGGTGCTGAAAAAAATCGTCGACGACATCATGGACATCAGGAAGATACAGGACAACAAGATGAAACTGGACCTGTCGCGCTTCGACCTGGCCAAGAAAATACAGTCATGGACGGAAGACTTCCGTCCGTCGGCAGAAAAAAGAAACATCACGCTGACCGTGGACACCAGCCGGTGCTGCGACGGCACGGTGAATGCCGACATAATCAAGATTTGCCGCATCGTGTTCAACCTGTTAAGCAACGCACTGAAATACACCCCGTCAGGGGGCACCGTCAATATCTCGCTCAGTAACGACAGCGACGGAATGCTTGCCATCACCGTGAGCGACACAGGAAAGGGTATATCCGAGAAAGACCGGAAGAAAGTGTTTGAACGCTTCTTCCAGGCACAGGGCTCAAACGGCGGAACAGGCATTGGCCTTGCCCTGGTGATGGCCTATGCCAAGCTCCACAACGGGGAGGCTACCGTATCGAGCGAACCGGGAAAAGGTTCGTCATTCCGTGTAACGATACCGCGCAAGCAGAAAGATTCTACTCCGGCAACTGACGCAAGCGTCGCCACCGACGCCGCACCGGAAGCCACAGAATCGTGCATGACACTGCCGGTACATACAGGAAACGCCCGTCAGCAAGACGACGACAATGGGATTGGCGACAATAGGATTGGCGACAAAGAGAAACCAAGACTGCTGGTAATCGACGACAACAGGGAGATCAGGGACTACATCAGGGAAACCTTCGGAAGCGACTTTGAAATCATCGAAGCCGGAAACGGCAAGGAGGGAATAGAAGCGGCACTGAAATACGTGCCCGACATAGTAGTGTGCGACGTTATGATGCCTGTAATGAACGGCATAGAATTCTGTACGCAACTGAAGTCGAACACCGCCATCTGCCACATCCCCGTGATACTGCTCACGGCAAAGTCGCTCGAGGAACACAAGATCGAAGGCTACGGACACGGGGCGGACTCCTATATCACCAAACCTTTCAGCAGCAAGATTCTCATGGCGAAAATAGACAGTCTGCTGAGGAACAGAACAATTCTGAGCAATCTCTTCGGCAGCAACAACAACACCGCCGGCAGCAAGAACGGCTACACTCCCACCGACGACAATGGCGACAGCAGACTCAACGACATCGACAGGGATTTCATCAGTCGCCTGCAAAGCATCATAAAGGAAAACATGGCGGACTCTGATTTCGGTGTGGAAAGCATCGGCGGCAAGATAGGCCTGAGCCGGGTGCAGCTGTACCGCAAGGTGAAAGCCATAACAGGCACATCGGTGGTGGACCTCCTGCGCCGGGCGCGCCTGCAGCAAGCCGACAAGCTGCTGAAGGAAACCGGCAAGAGCATATCCGAAATAGCATACGAGGTGGGCTTCTCCTCGCCATCATATTTCACAAAATGCTACAAAGACGAATACGGCATCCTGCCCGGTGAGACAAGAAACAAATCGTAGACGGCAGAACCAACTGCGACTGGTGCAACAGATGTTGCGTTGCCATGCAAAAAAGCGTTCATTCCCATGCAAAATATGGAGGATGAACGTTTTTTATTACGCAAAGAACTATTTTTTATACCGGTTAATTGCGGCAGGGCGTAACTTTGCAGCGAAATATTGTAGATATGGGTTCTTTTAAATCTGTGAAGACCAGCAAAGAACAAAAAAAAAACGCGGCTCATTGACTGCGTTACTGTCAATGAGCCGTAGTTTTTCTTCCAGACACCAGTCTGAAGAAAGATTTTGCGAGGAGCAAACCGTATCGCACTATAGCGAAACACGAGACAATAGAGAAATAGCAAACAAGTTAAAGACAGTGAACAATAATAAAAGAAAGATAGGTATTGGGTAAGGTAGAAGATTTGTTTGGGATTACGATATCATAATGATTAATGAAGTCTGAAGTATATATTCAATAGGTAAAAAAAATGAGAAAACTTCAGTGACTGGCGGTTCTTTTTAAGCAGTGATGCTTGGAAAGAACCGTTTTTGTTTCCGCACGTCAGCAAATTTCAGTAAATTCGCAGGACGAAAGAAGGCGAGGAGGAGTGAGAAACCAAGGAATGACGAGTTCAAGGAATGAGTTATGGACATTAAAGATATAATGATGAAGACAAGAATAAAACCAGCGAAGGCCATTTTGGCAGGCATCACAGTATTGCTTTTCGCATCGTGCCTGGCCAACAAACCGCACAAGCCGCTGATAGGCGGGATTAAGGAGGCGCAAGCCACGGAAACCGGAGTACAGGCAAGCGGTGAGACCGCCGGCGGAGCAGAGGCATATTCTGCGGCGGCAAAAGGCGACGGGCTTGAAATTCCCGCCCCCATACGCGATGCCGGGGAACAAATCCTGAAGCGCACCGGCTACACCGTTTCCTATAACGCCGCGACGAGGCTTCCCAACTGGGTGGCATGGCACCTGACGGCGGAAAGATGCACCGGCAAGGCGAAACGCAAGCAGAAGGAATTCCACGAAGACGAGGAAGTGCCCACGCCGAGAGCCACCGACTGGGACTACTACAACTCGCGCTTCGACCGCGGCCACATGTGTCCTGCCGGCGACAACAAATGGAGCGAAGAGGCGATGTACGAGTCGTTCCTGTTCACGAACATCTGTCCGCAGAACTCCAACCTGAACCGGGGCGACTGGAACGAAATGGAAAACCAGTGCCGCAACTGGGCAAAGAAATACGGCGGCGTGTACATCGTATGCGGCCCGGTGCTCTACAAGGGCAAGCACAAGACGATAGGCAAGAACAAGGTGGTGGTGCCCGAGGCGTTCTTCAAGGTAGTCCTCTGCATGAGCGGCAAGCCGAAAGCCATCGGCTTCATATACAAGAACGAGGCGGGCGACCGTCCCAAAAGCTCTTACGTGAACTCCGTGGACGAGGTGGAGCGCATCACGGGCTACGATTTCTTCCCTGCCCTACCCGACGACGTGGAAAACGAAGTCGAAGCCAAGGCGAATGCCGCCGACTGGGGATTGTAGAAAGGAAACGCTGCGCAAAAAGTAGTTAAAACATATTAATTCGCAGGAATGATTGCTGACAGATAACCGAATAATCGTTACCTTTGCACACTAATACACGCCAAACGACCCAAGCTGTCGGGAAGCCGACGGGCCGGTACGGCGAAATAAAGAAGAAAGGCTGAAAAGCGTGAAAATAAAAGAAGTGGTAAGTGCCCTTGAGCGTTTCGCGCCCCTGCCCCTGCAAGAAGGCTTCGACAATGCCGGCTTGCAGGTAGGATTGACAGAGGCGGAAGTTTCAGGGGCATTGTTGTGTCTTGACGTGACGGAAAGCATCGTGGACGAGGCGGTGGAAAAAGGGTGCAACCTCATAATTTCCCACCATCCGCTGGTGTTCCGCCCGCTGAAAAGAGTGACCGGGAGCGACTATGTGCAGCGGTGCGTGGCGAAAGCCATAAAGAACGACATCACGATACTCTCCATGCACACCAACATGGACAACGCCCGGGGCGGTGTGAATTTCAAAATCGCCGAAAAGATGCACCTCGCCGGCGTGAGGTTCTTCGCCGAGAAAGAGGTGGAAGGCATGGCGTGCGGCAGCGGCGTGACGGGCGAATTGGCAGAGCCGATGGCAGCGGACGATTTCATCACGATGCTGAAGGGAACATTCGACGTGGAGTGCGTGCAGTGCAACCAGCTCCTGCGCCGCCCGATAAAGAGGGTGGCGGTGTGCGGCGGCGCCGGGTCGTTCCTGCTTCCCGACGCGATACGCCTCGGGGCGGATGCTTTCGTAACGGGAGAAATGCACTACCACGAATACTTCGCCCACGAGCAGGAAATACAGATTGCCGTGATAGGGCACTACCAGAGCGAACAGTTTACAAACGAAATATTTAAATCCATAATCGAGGAGAAGTGCGGGGGAGTGAGAACCGTTCTCACCGCCCACAACACCAATCCTATAATCTATTTATAAAAATATGGCAAAGAAAGACCCTACAGATTTGACTGTCGAGGCGAAGCTCGAGACCCTCTACCAGTTGCAGACCACATTGTCGGCCATCGACGAGAAGAAAGCCCTCCGCGGAGAGTTGCCGCTCGAGGTGCAGGATTTGGAAGACGAGATTGCCGGACTTGACACGCGCGTGGAAAAGATTAAGGGCGAAATCGCCGACTTCCAGAGCGCCGTATCGTCGAAAAAAGCCGAGATAAACGAGGCGCAGGCCAGTGTGGAGCGCTACAAGAAGCAGCTCGACGACGTGAAGAACAACCGCGAGTACGACACGCTGACCAAGGAGATAGAGTTCCAGTCGCTGGAGATAGAGCTTTGCAACAAGAAGATACGCGAGGCTGCCACGAAGATTGAGGAACGCCAGCAGGATCTGGAGCGCGCCGAGAACCTCATCGCCGACCGCAAGCAGGCTCTGGAGGAGAAGAAGAACGAACTCGACGAGATTATCGACGAAACACGCGCCGAGGAGGAAATCCTCAAGGAGAAGGCCAAGGAACTGGAGGTGAAGATCGAGCCGCGCCTGCTCACGAGCTTCAAGCGCATCCGCAAAAACGCGCGCAACGGCCTGGGCATCGTCTACGTGCAGCGCGACGCCTGCGGAGGATGCTTCAACAAGATACCGCCGCAGCGCCAGCTCGACATCAAGATGCACAAGAAAATCATCGTTTGCGAATACTGCGGACGCATCATGATCGACCCGGAACTTGCCGGCGTGAAGACGGAAGTGGCCGTGGAAGAGAAGCCGAAGCGCAAGCGCACGATACGCAAGACACGCTCCAAGAGCGACGAGCTGAAGGGTGTGCCCGAAGACAGGCTCTCATAACAGTCCGCCAAGGTCGCGACGACAAGACAAAAAGCCGGAGACAATAGGGAAAGACATTTCTCCGTGTCTCCGGTCTTGCTTTTCAATACAGAATAGCCAAACTATCAACTAAAGGTGGGGAACACAAGTTCCCGCCGCAACAAAACCTTACTGATTTATGGAAAATCCAAAGACACAGGCGCACAACTACACGTTTGCGCTGATTATAATGCTGGCAGTGTTCTTCCTCATCGGTTTCATCACTACCATGAACAACTCGATGATAGACTTCTGCAAAAAGGCATTCGGCCTGAACAACACCCAGGGCCAGCTCGTGAACACCGTATTCTACGGGGCATACGCCTTGTCAATCCCCTTCGGACTGCTTATGAAGAAGATTGGCTACAAGAAAACATTGCTCCACGGACTCATTTTCATCGGAATAGGCTTCATCATCAGCTACACCGGAATATCCGCCACGCTCGGCGGCGACACGTCGGTGATATACAGCGTGTTCCTCGGCAGCATGTTCGTCGTGGCACTCGGCATCGTGATGCTACAGCTCGTGGTGAACCCCTACGTTATGGTGCTCGGGTCGCCAAAGAAGGGAGCGTTCCGCATGACACTCGCCAACGCCCTCAACTCTGCCGCCACAACGGTGGCGCCGGTGTTCATCACCTACGTAATCCTTGACGAGAGCGACCCCACGCCGGAGGCTGTGCCCGGACCTTTCCTCGGCCTGGGACTGTTCACGCTGCTGCTGTGCGTCATACTGTTCTTCATCAAGCTGCCCAGCATCAATGAGGCGGAACAGAAAGAGGAAAAGCCCGATGCGAAAAAGAGGGAATACAAGAGCAGCGTGTTCAAATACCCCCACGTATGGTTTGCCACACTGGGCATCTTCTTCTACATGGGAATAGAAATCGGCATACCGTCGATGCTGCCCGCCTATTTCAAGCACCACGCCGAACTTCAGCAATACGGCCTGGTGACAAATTTCCTGCCCTACTACTGGGGCGGCATGCTCGTGGGCAGGTTCGTGGGAGCGGCAGTCCTCAACAAATACAAGCCGCGCCCCATCCTCACCATCTGCACGATATGCGGAGCGATATGCCTCGCAATATCATTCTCGCTCAGCGGCATCAATGCCGTCTACGCCATGCTCGCCACCGGCTTGTTCCACTCCGTGATGTGGCCGTTGGTGTTCAACCTCGGTCTCAGCGGCCTCGGCCCGCACACCAAGGCTGCCTCGGGCATCATCAACCTCGGCGTGGTCGGAGGAGCCATCCTCACTCCTATTATGGGTATGGCTGCCGACAACCCCGCACACGGCGTGGGCTACGCCCTGTCGATGATATTCGCCTACTACGTCTACATGCTGTGGTTCTGCAACCGCGGCAGCAGAATAGGCCTCAAGAAATGACAGGTCTGAAGAAATAACAAGGGTAATTTACCGACTGTACATCGTACGATGCACGACCTCACATCGTACGATGTACAATCTTTTATCGTACGACGTACGACCTCCTATCGTACGATGTAAGGCTGGAAAACGCACATTCCTTGGTTAAAAAACTATAAATAGCCTGTGTTTATCCCCTTTTGTTGTTACCTTGCAACATTTCCACGAAATCTTGCAATAACTTTGCACCGTAACTAACGCGCGGGATTTTCAGACCGCGCCTAAAGGAGGGAAGACAGAGCATGACCAACCACGCTATCAGCTTTTTTGACCAAATCGTGTCGGCAGACAAGGCTGCCACGGTGTTTCTCAACCGCGATATGGGCGCTGCGGCCGACAGCATCTTTTGGATATTGTCGTCAAAGTTCGTGTGGGTTCCCGTTGCGCTGATGTTCCTGTACCTGCTGGTAAAGAAGAAGGACTACAACTGGACGATGAAAATTGCCATAGTTCTCGGTCTCGTCATCACAATAACGCTCTGCGACCAGATAACATCATCTTTGTTCAAACCCCTCGTGGCGCGTTTCCGTCCTTCCCACGACATCGAAATATGCACGATGCTCCACTACGTACACGGCTACCGCGGCGGCAACTACGGTTTCATGTCGAGCCATGCCGCGAACGCTTTCGGGGCGGCAGTCTTCGGGACAAAAATCATAAGGAACAAATATTTCACGGCATTGCTCTTCACCACCGCCATACTCGTGACGTATTCCAGGATATACCTCGGGGTGCATTTCCTTGGCGACGTGGTGTGCGGAGCCGCTATTGGCATAATGGTAAGCCTGGCGGTATGCTATATTCTTGGATGGCTGCACTCGTGGCTAAAGAGAAGAGCCCAACGGAATACAAGGACTGATGTGCCCCCGGATTTAGGAATAGCGGCATAGACGCAGCTCCGTACGGTTTCCCCGTGCGGAGCTTTATTTTTGCATAAGCCAAAGAGAGACCCGTAAAGTCCAAAGGGAAATCCGTAAAGTCCAATCGGATTTTTGTAAAGTCCAAGGAGAAATCCGCAAAATCCAATCAAAAATTCGGCAAGCGGCAAATCACACCGACTTATTTTTTCGCCATCACTTAAAAGACACGTTTCATTCTTGTTTCACGCAAAATTTGATTAATTTTGCGGAATATATTAAGGTTATTCAACGAGCGTCTGCCCCGCGGCGGACGCAAAAAGCGAAAAAACACTCACTATGATAATAAAGACAGACTGTTTCCTGCCATGCTCCGACCTTGCCGAAATTGCACCTACGCTGGCACAGATGAGAGAATGCAGGGCAGTAAAACACATCAACCTGCTCGTGTCGGAAGAGTTCGCCGCCACCCACACCGCACCGGAAGGATGCACGCTGATTGTGGTGGACAACCTGAGGTCTTCGACAGCGGTGAGCAGCGTAGCCGACAACCTCGACTGCGAATACGCACTGGTCTACACCAAGACAACACCCCTGACGATAGGTCTCTACGCCATACGCCGCATGCTGCGCATAGCCACCGAAACGGGAGCAGAAATGGTATACAGCGACCACTATTCCGTGGAAAACGGCAACACGGTGAACCATCCCGTAATCGACTACCAGGCAGGCAGTCTGCGCGACGATTTCGATTTCGGCAGCGTGCTGATCATAAAGTCGCGCTCGATAAAGGAATACGCTACCGAGAATGCCGACAAGGACTACCACTACGCCGCACTCTACGACCTGCGCCTCTTCCTGAGCCGCAAGGGGAAGATATTCCACATCAACGAATACCTCTACACCGAAGAGGAGAGCGACACGAGGACGAGCGGCGAAAAGCAGTTCGACTACGTGGACCCGCGCAACCGCAACGTGCAGATAGAAATGGAGAAAGCCGTGACGGAACACCTGAAGCTCACGGGGGCTTTCATCGACACGTCGAACTACGAGACACCAGACTTCAACGAACAGGCCTTTGACTGCGAGGCATCGGTGATAATACCCGTGAGAAACAGGGAGAAGACTATCCGCGACGCCGTGGACAGCGCGCTCGCACAGAAAACGAAGTTCAAGTTCAACGTGATAGTGGTGGACAACCACTCCACCGACAACACCACGGCGCTGCTGAGGGAATATGCCGGGAAAGAACCGGCGGACGGCGGCCCGCGGCTGATACACATAATACCAGAAAGGAAAGACCTGGGCATCGGCGGATGCTGGAACGTGGCGGTGAACGACCAGCACTGCGGACGCTTCGCCGTGCAGCTCGACAGCGACGACCTGTACTCTTCGCCGGCCACGCTGCAGACCATCGTGGACGAGTTCCACAAACAGCACGCCGCCATGATAATAGGCAGCTACCGAATGTGCGACTTCAATCTCAACACCCTGCCGCCGGGACTCATAAACCATGCGGAATGGACCGACGACAACGGCTGCAACAATGCGCTGAGGATAAACGGTCTCGGTGCGCCGCGCGCCTTCTTCACGCCGCTGGCCCGGCAACTGCAGTTCCCCAACACCAGCTACGGCGAAGACTATGCCATGGCTCTCGCCTTCTGCCGGCGCTACAAGATCGGCAGGATTTTCACCGAACTTTACCTCTGCCGCCGGTGGGGAGGCAACAGCGATGCCGCACTGAGCATCGAAAAGACCAATGCCAACAACCTCTACAAAGACCGCCTGCGCACCATAGAGCTGTCGGCAAGACAGATGATAACAAAGGGGCAGACGGAATTCATGGACGACAACTCTCTGCACCGCTTCTTCAACAGACAAATGGAGCAGTGGAACTTGGCGCGCAACAATTTCCGCAACCTATACAACGTGGAGCAGCGCACGCTGAACGCTGACGGCAACACGCTGAGAGTGCAGTACAACCCGGCGCGCATCGTGTCAACGGGAGCAAAGATAGACAAGAAGAGCATAGCCAAACGCCCCTGCTTCCTTTGCCGCAAGAACAGGCCGGAGGAACAAATGTCGAAGACCATCGACAAGGACTTCGAATTCCTCGTGAACCCCTACCCCATCATGCCGCTGCATTTCACCATCCCCATGCGCACGCACCAGCCGCAGGCCATACTCGGGAACTACGGCGAGATACACCGCATCCTGACAATATACCCGGAGCTTACCGTGTTCTACAACGGACCGCGGTGCGGAGCGTCAGCCCCCGACCACTGCCATTTCCAGGCCGTATGCAGCGGCTGCCTCCCCATACAGACAGGATGGCAGAGGTATTCGAGAAACCTCACGGAACTGTACTCCACGCCCGAAGGCGACAGCATTTCAACCATCAACGACTACCCGTCGCCGGCGCTGCTCATCCGCAGCCACAGCCAAAGGGCAGACAACGACCTGTTCAAGGTGGCATACAAGGCCCTGCCTCTCCGTGCCGGCGACACGGAACCGATGCTCAACCTCGTTTGCTGGAGGTCGGGCGACACTTTCCTGACGGTGGTCTTTGCAAGAGCCAAGCACCGCCCGGACTGCTATCCGCAAAACGGCGGCGGGGCAGCAGCACAAACGGAAGAGGACACGATGATGGTAAGTCCCGGAGCACTCGACATGGCAGGACTTGTCATCACGCCGAGAAAGGAGGATTTCGACAGGCTTACGGCAGAAGATGCCATCGGCATACTGCGCGAAGTGAGCCTCTCCGACGATGAATTCAGCGGCGTGGCAGAAAAGATAAGAAACGCGGCAAGGAAACAGTCGGCTATATCCGCCATCTGCCCCAAACGCCACGAGCCGAACGTGAAGGTCGGCATCGTGAGCGGCGAAAAGATAGAATTCTCGCTCAACGGCGAATACTCCGCCAAGGGAGAAACGATAACAGGCAGACAAACGGTGGCATTCAGCGAGGGGGGAATACTCTGGAACGGCAACCAGTACCGCGAGTTGTGCTTCTCGCCAAAGACGGACAAGGCGTCGTTCTCGCTCTTCGACGTCACCATCGGAGTGAATTTCCACTGGGAACGCAAGGAGACACAGACTTTCCTCGGCGAACTGCGCCTCGTGGTGGAAGCGGACAAGATTTGCGCCATCAACACGTTGCCCGTGGAACGGTATCTCGAGAGCGTAATATCAAGCGAGATGAGCGCGACATCGAGTCTCGAACTGCTCAAGGCGCACGCCGTGATATCACGGTCGTGGCTGCTGGCGCAGATGAAAAAGAGAAAAGAGGTGGCTGAATCCGGCAACAGCTTCTTCTCGTTCATGAAGAAAGACGACACGCTCATACGCTGGTATGACCGCGAAGACCACACCATATTCGATGTCTGCGCCGACGACCATTGCCAGCGGTACCAGGGCATAACAAAGGAGACGTCGCACCACGTGGCGGAGGCGATAAAGTCCACGAAAGGACAAATCCTCGTATATGACGACGACATCTGCGACGCACGCTTCTCTAAATGCTGCGGCGGAGTGAGCGAGGAGTTCCAGTATTGCTGGGAGGACACGCCAAAGCCGTATCTCGTCGCCGTGAGGGATACCGAGGCAGGAATGGCAGGCGGATGCAACGCGCCGGACCTCAGCGACGAGGCAGCAGCGGAGGAATGGATACGCAGTGCGCCGGAAAGCTTCTGCAACACACATGACAGGAAAATCCTCTCGCAGGTGCTCAACGACTACGACCGCGAGACTGCCGATTTCTACCGCTGGCACGTAACGCTACCGCAGGAAAAGATAAAGCAGCTCATTGCCGACAAGCTGAAGATGGACTTGGGCGACATCCTTGACCTCATTCCCGCGGAGCGCGGGACAAGCGGCAGGATAAGCAGACTCAGGATTGTGGGGTCGCAAGGCTCGTTCACCATCGGCAAGGAGCTTGAAATACGCCGCACGCTGAGCGACACGCATCTCTACAGCAGTGCTTTCGTGGTCGACAAGGCAGGCGACAACGGCAACGGCGCTCCGCTGAGCTTTGAACTGACCGGCGCCGGATGGGGCCACGGCGTGGGGCTCTGCCAGATAGGGGCTGCCATGATGGGGGAACGCGGCTTCGACTATAGCCAGATACTGCTGCATTATTACCGCAACGCTGAAATAAAAAGGATATACTGAAAAAAAGAAAAGCAAAACAATGAAAAACAAAATATCACCGTGGGTGTGGGTGCCCTCGCTATATTTCGCCGAGGGACTGCCCTATATCGCAGTGACAGTGCTCGCAATACAGATATACATGCAGCTCGGCATGAGCGACGCAGAGATTACCTTCCACACCTCGTGGCTCTATCTGCCGTGGCTCATAAAGCCGCTGTGGAGCCCGTTCATAGACCTCTACCGCACCAAGCGCTGGTGGGTCATAGCAATGGAGCTTCTCATTGGCGCGGCCTACGCCGGAGTGGCGTTCACCATACAGGCCTCGTGGTGGCTGCAGGGCACTATATGCTTCTTCTGGCTTATGGCATTTTCAAGTGCCACGCACGACGTGGCGGCCGACGGTTTCTACATGATGGGCCTCAACGAGCGGGACCAGGCGAAATTCGTCGGTATACGAAGTACTTTCTTCCGTCTGTCCATGATTTTCGGCAAGGGCGCGCTCATTGCACTTGCCGGCATACTGCAGGTCATCTACCGCTATCAGATAAAGTATTCCTGGTGCCTGATATTCTTTGCGCTGACAGGGCTTTTCATAGCCCTTGCCCTCCACCACAACAAGTCGATGCCGCACCCTGAGGAGGACACCAAGTTTGACAAAAAGCGCACGGCAGGGAAAATCATGGAGGAATTCAAAGTCACGTTCATCACTTTCTTCAAAAAGAAGAATATAGGCGTGGCCATCGCCTTCTTCCTGCTTTTCCGTCTGCCCGAAGCTCTTCTCACGCCCGTCTCGCAGATATTCCTACAGGCGCAGCCAAGCCGCGGCGGATTGGGACTGTCGCCGATGGATTTCGGACTGGTAAACGGCACGGTGGGTGTTGTGGGACTTCTCGTAGGAGGCATAGTAGGAGGCGTGGCGGCAAGCCGCGACGGTCTAAAGCATTGGCTGCGCCCCATGACCTTCGCCATCACAATCCCCAACGTGACATACGTGTTCCTCGCCTTCGCCATGCCGGACAACCTCTTGGTCATCAACCTCTGCGTGTTCATAGAGAACCTTGGCTACGGCTTCGGCTTCAGTGCCTACATGCTCTTCATGATATTCTTCAGCCAGGGCGAATACAAGACTTCGCATTACGCCCTCTGTACCGGCTTCATGGCAATGTCGATGATGATACCGGGTCTCTTCGCCGGTGCGCTGGCACAGGCGGTAGGCTACCAGTGGTTCTTCATCATCGTGATGGCAAGCTGCATACTGCCTTTCGTCGTGGCGGCGATGCTGAAAATTCCCGACACGCAGAATAACGGGAACGGAAAAACGGACTAGGCGACAACAAAAAAGTCGCCAAGGCACGTTCCCCGACAAACAGTGCGAAATGCAAAAGCGGAAGAACAATGACCAATGGGGTCGCTGTTCTTCCGCTTTTCCTTTTCAGTTACTTTCTCCAGAATTACTTGTAAAGCTTCATGCCGATGTTCATGCCTACACTTGCCAATACTGCAAAAGCTACTACACATGCTGTTACTAACATAAATGTCAACATAATAAATTCCTTTCTTCTTTTAGTTATCGTTAAACAATCTTTCTTTGCTGCTCTCTTTGCAGCTCCTAATACCTTTTCGTTTTTCTTCGATGCAAAGGTAATGCCATTTGTGCTCGCACACAAGAAAACACGGACAACTGTCGCAATACCCGTCCGTTTATTGATTTCAGTCAATAAACGGAAGAGGAATGGAATTTACTTGTGTAAGTCAATTGACTTATATCAACGCTTCGGAATTACAAAAGCGTGACAAAATATCGGTTATTTTGACACTTTGTATGACTTTCTGTCAATTTTCCCGTTATACGTGCGGTTCACTTTATCTATCTCCGAATAGAACACCGGGACTTTATATGTCTCCAGTCTCTCTTTCAGAAAAAGCGCAAGGCTCTTCTTGTTGAGCGGAAGACCGCTCTCAGTAACGACAAGCAGTTTCAGAACAGTGCCCATCACTGGATGCCCGGCCGCCACGCACACACAATCTGCCACCTGCGGCGATGCCATCGCCGCATTCTCCACCTCTGTGGGCGCCACCTTGTAGCCGCCGACATTAATCACGTCGCCGTCGCGCCCCGTAAGCCGCAGCCGCCCGAGGGAGTCTATCATACCCAAATCGGAAGTGTATAGCGTACCGTCACGGAGCACCTCCGCCGTAAGTTCGTCTTCGCAGGCATAGCCACGCATCAGCGTTCTGCCAGTGCAGAGTATGTGTCCGTCGCCGGAAATCTTCACGCCGGAATGTTTCATCGGTTTCCCGAGACAACCGGCGAGACACTCCCCGTCGTTGAAATTGTATGTGGCAATGATTCCCGTTTCGGTGGAGGCGTAGGTATTGAAAAGACGCGACTGCGGCAGTATGCTGCAAAGACGCTCCATGTCTTCCTGCGTTATGGCGGCAGCCCCCGTTTCTATGAAGTCTATCTTGCCGGCGAGTTCCCTCAGCTTGTCCTCCCCGAACTGCATGAGCATCCTTATGCTTGCCGGCACGAGAAAAGTGGCAACCTTGCCGTTTGCCCTTTCCATTGTGCGGAAAAGGGCATTGATGTCTTTCATTCCATCTGTAACCGCCACTGTGCCGCCAAGACGAAAGACTGGATACAGCTTAGACAGACTGCCGATATGATTGAGCGGTCCGCTGATAACGAACGTAAGGTCTGGTGTGTACCCCTGTGCCTCTATCAAGTTCTCGGCGTCGGCAATTATAGCTTCGTGAGTTATCATTACCCCCTTGCTCCGTCCTGTGGTGCCGGTAGTGAACAGTATGTCCGCCACAGTGTCCGGGGAGCAGTTCCCGTTTCCTGTGCCAAATGCGGCAAGCCTATCCTTTATCGTGCCGACTGCCGCTTCGGGCGTGTCCTTTTCAAGCGGCGCCGCTATTTTTCCGGCAATATGCGCGGCGAAATATTCCACAAGGAAATCCACCGACTGCGCAGAACGGAACACATGGACTGTCTCTGCCGAAATTTTCTCCAGCGCATCGGCCCGTTCCTCTATCATCCGCCAGAACTCCGCATAGAAATACTCCCTGCCGCCGCAAACGACTGCCGTTTTATGCGGATGCCTTTCGGCATTGAGCCGGATAAAGTCCTCTATTCTTTCCATTGGCACGCTTCCTTTTGCAGTTATTTCAACTTGTCCTCCACCATTTTTGTCAGACTGTCGATGTTTCTGAAATTTCTCGGCGTAACGTCGGAATGGTCAAGTTTCACGCCGTACTCCTCGGATAGAAGCATCAGAATGGTTGTTATACCCAGCGAGTCGAGTTCGCCGAAAAGGAAATCGGAGTCCACATCAACCAACGGCAGTGCCTCCTCAAGTATCGAACGGATTTTTTCTTTCATCTTCTTGTTATGTTACTGTTTCATTATTCACGGCGCATCCTACAAACCAACTTTGCCTGTCACCACCTTAAGATTGCCCACGAATCCCTCGGCACTGTATTTCAGCACCTCGGCCTTCTCGTCGTCAGCAGCAACAGCCTCCACCTTCGCCTCAGGATAGACAAGGGCGCAGAGCAGGGCGAGTTCGCCATAGCCGGCGCAATCCAGTCTTATGACATCGCAGCCGGCATATTTAGCCACTTCAGAGGCATAGTTGTTGCTCTTTTTCATGTTGCGGACCACCGAGGCAAAAATTTCCACACCCTTGTAACGGTAGCGGTCTTTCACTATCGGCGCATAGTAGTCTGCCGTTTCCCTGGCAGATGCCATACGCCGGTATTCAGCGATATAATATCTGTGAACCTTCTTCGTAAGTTCCACATAGCCACAGTTCCATTCCTCGTCGCTGCGACGCAGTGCCGGACGCACGGATACAGTAATCGTGCCGGGATACAGACACACGCTGTTGCGCGGCAACACATGATTGAAACCATGCAGGAACACGGGGATGATGTCGAGTTGCAGTTTCTCGGCAAGATAGAAAGCACCCTTATGGAAACGCAGTATCGAACTGGCGGGGTTGCGCTCGCCCTCGGGGAATACCACAAAACTATAGCCACGCTCTACATACTCCCTATACAGGCTGAGGTCCGGCGAGGCCTGGCCGTCAATGGAGACAAATTCCATCCAACGGAATATCCTGCCCACGATGCGGTTGGAGCTAGGGTTGCGGTTGGCCACGACCACGAATTTCTCGTTTAACGCCATGAACACCGCCGCGTCGAGCATCGACTGATGGTTGCACACCACTACAGAAGGGTAACTGAAAGCCTCATCGCCGAGAGGATTGTCGACAACGAATTTCACACCGGGAATATGTTTAAGGTCAAACAAATAGAGACGGCGCACATAGCGGCGGAAGAACAGTGTCTTGCGCTCCGTCCTGCGCGTCAGCACAAAGAGTGCGAAGCCGAGGACATAAACTGTGGCAAGTTGCAGAAAGAACACAACTACGGCCTCAAGCATCACGAGCATTGGAACAAGCGACACAGGACGACGGCGGTATCCCTTGCTGTCTTTCACGAGGAAATTGAAAATCAGCGGCGGGAAGAGATATGCCATAAGCACCACGGAGAACATTCCCGCTATCGTCACCTGCGCCAACGAATGGAGAGCGGGGTGTTTCGCCACAATGAGCGTGCCTATGCCAATGAACATTATGAGTGCGGAAATGATTATGGAATTCTTGTAGGAGGCGAGCATCTTGCGGCGACAGGCATACTCGTAGCATGCGCCCTCGGTCATGAAGATTGTGTAGTCGTCGCCCTGGCCGAAGATGAAGGTGGCGAGGATTATGTTCACGATATTGAACTGTATGCCGAACATCGCCATGATGCCTAATATCCACACCCAGCTCACCGCCATCGGCACGAACGAAAGGATGGCAAGCTCTATGCTGCCGAGGGATATCCACAGGAATATGAAGACGATACATCCGCATGCCCAACCGATGTAGTTGAAATCGTTGGACAGGTTATTGGCAATGGCACTGTTCATGCTCTGCACGTCGAACCCGTAGCCTCCGTGCTGCGCAATGACGCTCTCCACAGTGTCTATGTCAGCTTGTTTCACAGACAACACATCCACGATGCTGTATCTCCCTCCCACACTGTCGCAACTTATATTGGAAGAGAAAGCCGACTTTGTGAGAACATCAAAATACGCCACGTCTTTCTCTCCATAACTTGCGTCAAGCAGTGTCTCGAAATCGCTGAAAGATTCGTCGGAGAAACCTTCCTTCGCCCCCTCACGATGCAATTCCGCCTTTATCGCGTCACCGCGTTTGGCCACGAAGCTGCGCCACATTTCAAGACGCTGCCGCTGCTCACTGCGCGAACAGATAAAATGTTTCAATCCGGCGTGCCTTGACACAAGTCCCTGTTCCTTCAGCTTGTCGAAACACTTCTGCATAGCTCCGCTCTTGTCAAGAGCCCCGTCGATGGTGGTGTCCGTAGACACGGCATATACTTTCTGTTCGCCGCCGGCATTTGTCATCATCTTCTGGAAATACGCCATGTCCTGTTTCTGTTCTTCGGTCATATAGTTGATATGCCCCATATTGGCATCAAACTCAGTATCGAAGCTATACCATGCAAAGACAACGGTGAGTATCGCCACCACCGCCACGACAACAGGCTTGTTTTCGAGCGACACGTCGCCAAGGCGACTGAATACGGATTTCTCCTCCTTCGTTCTCACCGCACTGACGTGGGGCAAGAAGAGCAGGACGAAAAGTATTGTACCGATGAGAAGGAACGAGGCGAACAGTCCCAAATCGCGCATCGCCACCGACTGCAGCGGTACAAGGGCGAGGAACGCACCCACCGTGGTGATATTGCCCACCACGAGCGGCATGACGATTTCCTTGAGAGCCTTCTTCTTGTCCGGCGTATGCGACAGGTGCGCTATGAAATGCAGGGGATAGTTCACGGCGATTCCCACTATCACCGACGATATGCCGATAACTATTATCGACACGCTGTTGTGTACCAATGCCAGACACCCCATAGCGAAGAGCCATCCCCATGCTATCGACACGGCGATAAGCAGAAGGTTCTTCCAACTGCGGAACGAGAAAAAGAGCAGGGCAAGAATGAGTACCACGGCGAGCGATACCGACAGCACGCTGTCCGTCTTAATCTGCGAGGCGTTGCCCACGGCTATCACGGGACCGCCGATTATATGTACGTCAATGTTCTTGTGTTGCGCCGTCGTAGTGTCTGCCACGCTACGCAGAAGCGAGATGAGCTGCGTATTGTGCTCCGTCTCGCTCGCCCCGAAAGGCGAGTTCACCATAACGATGGCGCGCTGCATATCGGGCGAAAAGATATAGCCGTCGTACATTTCGTATTTTAGTCCGCTGTCGGTGTGCTGCAGCTGCTCCACCACTGGTGTAAAAAGGTTGAGCGGATCCCGCTGAATATTGTCGGCGAGGATACCCCCGGAGGGGAACATAAGCATCTGCTTGTCTTGCTGCAGCTGGTGGCGGATATATCCGGGGACGGACAGAAGCGAATCTATGCGGCGGTAATCGGTGGCGGTAAGGAAATACGGGATGTTGCCATAGACGAAACCGGTTATTTGGGTGAGCTTCTCAATATCAACTTGTGCAGTGACGTCATGCGCCAGCCCCGTGGTGTCGCGGTCGGCGAGCGTTGCCACGTAGTTTTCTATCGCCTCCACCATAACGTCAGGATTCGCCTTTGTCGTGTCGCGGTACTGGAACACGGCGAATATCTTGTTGGCCCCGGCGATGTCCTGATACACGTTGAGGGCGTTGTGGTGGTTGCCGTCGAGCGGAAGGAAGTCTGCAATATCCTCCTTGTAGTTGAGCCTTAACACCGACATCACGAGGAGGGCGGTGACAAGAAGAAACGACAGCAGCGCCGTCATTTTGTTTTTCTTCAAATATGTGTATATCCTTAATACAAGCTCTGTCATTGTTTACTTGTTTTAGGTGGGTTCTGTAAATTACTTTTGTTTATGGCGGGAATTTATATGGCCCGCCTTTTGCTGTTATTACTTGGGAAAGCGGTTTGCCACAGGATTGGCGTATATTCCGAGATATATGTCAATGAGTTGCTCCGTGTCGCAGGTATCATAGGCGAGAACCTTGTCAAGCCGTTCCTCGAAAGCAGCCTTTTCCTCTGCGGTGTAACAGTCGGAATATTTCCGTGTACCATAGCGTATGTCGTAGGCTATGTAATTGTTGGGAAAGAGGCGGTAAGCCTGGTGTATCCTACTGTCGATGAGCTTCGCCACAGCCTTGTGGTATTCGTTGTTCGTCATACTTTCCATCCCCTGCAGTTCAGTGCGTTCTATGGGGTCGCACACCTGTATGTGTACCCTTCCCTTTTGCTGAAGAATACCGGAGAGAATACTGTTGAGGTCTTCGCCCGGCTTCTTGACATACTGCACAAAACGGGCTTCGTAGAGTTCAAGAACCTTTAGAATGTCGCATGGTTCCCACTCATAACTTATGCTCACAGGCACCACGTTCAATTCGCCCATCGCCTTGACCTTATCGGCAGGCTCGCTCATGCAGAACATCTTTATTATTCCCTGGTCGGTACTGTCGTTGCCGTCTTTTGTCCTGCCGTTGCGCTGGGCTATCCACACACTCGTTTTCTTGTCTTTTACCGTATGCCGGATATAGTCGGAGAGGTGTTTCGAGCAGCGGTAGAATTCCTTCGCGCTGCCGCCGGGACGCTCCACCTTGAACATTCTGTTACTCTTGCCGATGTCGATGACGAGCTGGTTCATCATAAGGTTTGCGCCGAAAGTTATCTCCGTTGTCTCAAAGCCGTTCTTCACCAGCGAATATTGCAGAAGGCAGGAGTCAAGCACTATGTCGCGGTGATTTGACACATACAGGTAGGCTTTGTCCGGCGACAGGCGTTCAAGGCCACTACAGGAATACCCCGTTGTGCTTTCGGATATCACGCGTTCATTGACGCGCGCCATTGTTTCATACTGGAAATCCCGCACTGTCCTGTAACCGGCAATGCGCTTGCGCACGTCGTCAAGAGGTTCGTCCGGATAGACATAGGAGGCGAGGACGGGAAATGATGGACTTGCAGCAATGCGCTGCATAGCCGCCGGTATCTCGTCTTCGTCAAAGGGGCGTATGTCGTCAAAATTGTATGCCGTCATATATTATAAGAATTTCAAAAGTTTCATCCATCTAAGGAACTCCGCCCTCCATTGCCTGCACTCAGCGGTGCCCTTTGTATCCGAAGCGCCGAAGCCGTGGCCGCCGGTGCGATACTGAATGTATTTATGGCAAACTTTTTTCCCGGTCAGGGCACTGTCGAGGAGCACGGAATTGCGCCAGTCCACTATAGGGTCGTCCTTGCAGTTCACTAGAAATACAGGCGGACAATCCGCCTGCACATGTTTCTCCAGCGAGAGCTTCTCGCGCAGTTCACGGTTGCCTTTTCGGTTGTCACCGAGAAGGGCACGGCGCGAACGCTTGTGGGTGCATGGATCTGTCATGGAAACGACGGGGTATATAGGGGCCACGAAAGCCGGTCTTGCATCATCACCGAAGAATTCCGCCGCCGACATGACGAGATGTCCGCCGGCAGAAAAGCCCATCGCCCCTATCCGTCTCGCATCAACACCATAGATTTCAGCCCGTGCCTTGATATACAATATCGCCCGCCGAAGGTCCTCTTGCGGGTCGGGATAGCGGTTGCCGCGGAATATATAACGGAAATGTGTGACGAAGGCCGGCACCATCGCTGTGCGATAACGCAACACGAAAGCGGAGATACCGTTCTTCTGCAGCCACCGCGCCACATCGTAGCCTTCGGTGGTTATGTCATGCCAGAAATAACTTCCGCCGGGACATACCACAACGGCTGTATTTCCGCTTCCCTGAGCGAGAAACGGGGTCATCTCCACACGTTTGTGGCCCGGCACGCCATCCCAGATATTCACCTGCGCCGTAGCACGGCAACAGACAAAGGCAACAAGGGCGACAACAAGCAAGTATATTTTGGATGTACGATTCATATCCCAGAATATTTATCTCAGCTAAATGAGTGGAGCCACCTCGTTAATCTTGTTCAACACATAGTTCTGTCCGAGCAGTGCCTCGCAGGTCTGTATGGCGGTGAGGGGTACGCCGCAAAAACCGTGAAGGTTGTTGTTCTGCCCCGTCAGCAAAAGGTTTTTCACCTTTGTGACGACGGGCACTTGGGTTATGGCAAGATTATGCCAGTCTTTGCTGAAACCGCAAAGCGACCCTTCTTTGATGCCGTAGAAATCACGGATGGTGAGCGGAGACGCCACATTCATATTTTCAATACATCCGGTTATTCCCGGATGTATGTCCTCGAGCCGGCCCAACAGTTCCTTGGCACGTTCGTCTTTCCAGCGCAGGTATTCGTCGCCGCGGCGTCCCACTACGGTATTCTCCCAACACCTCACTTCGTCGAAAAGCATAGGGGCGGTGACGAGGGCTTTGCCTGCATACTCGCCCTGGTTGTCTTCCGGCGGTGTCATGAAGAGGAAGCCGAGCGGCCACGGTTTGTCAGGACTGCCGAAATTCCAAATGTCGGCATACCGCGTCATGTAATATTCGGAATGATTGATATACGGGAACGAGTTTTCCTTGAACTTGATATAAAGAGAAAATGCCGAATAGGCATTGGGCAGCGAGTCGAGACGATTCCTGTATGCCTTGGGAAAAGCCTTTTCGGGCATCAGCCTAAACAACGTACACGGATGTATCGCCGAGATATAAGTGTCGGCCTTGAACTCTCTTCTGCTCCTGGTGCGCACATATTCCACCTCACGGCTGTCATTAACCTCCAGCCATTCCACGCCATCTCCTGTAACTATGCTGCCGCCGTGATTTTTTATCACATCGGCAAGGAGTTCTGCGAAACGGGCGCTGCCGCCCACGAAACGACTTGCCCCGTTGATATACAGCCCATTGATGATAGCGTGTACATACGCAGGTGTCTGGTCGCCGCGCCCGCCGTAAAGGGGGTTCATATAGGCTATGACACTACGAAGCTTCGGGTCGCCGATATACTTCGCGATAAAGGCGTCCGCCGACATGGTAAATTCGTCGGAATGCAACTGCATCCCCACAGGATTTGCCTTCAAGCCAAACAACGGGACTTCGTCCACTATAGAGAACACGGCATCCACATACGCCATAAGATTTTCCCTTTCATCGGGGAAATACCGGGAGAGGGAGTCAATGAAGCCTTCCCGACCCTTGGCTATGTCGTAGATGGCTTTGTCTTCGGCAAAGTAAAGGCGGTCGGTGCAACCGGCATCAACGTCGCGTATCTGTACCCTGTCCATTATGCCGAGATATTCACATATCCGGCGGATGTTACCACCCGGCTGCATTCCGCCGATGACGTGCATGCCTGTGTCGAATGTTTCACCGAAACGGGTGAAATTCTGCAGACCGCCGCCTATCGTGGCGTTCTTTTCCACCACAGTGACACGGCAACCTTCCTTGGCGAGTATAGCTCCTGTAAAAAGCCCTCCCACTCCGCCGCCTATTATCAGTATGCTTTTCATCGTTCTGCCTCCTTGGCTATTTGTTCGTAAATGGTTTTCGCTGTAAGGAATTCGCTGCACGTCACTATCGTTCCTACAAGCACGCCGAGCATACCGTGGGAGTTGATATTCTGTCCCGTCTGGTAGACATTGGGCACTTTGGTGCGCTGCGCCACCCGGTATGCCGCCCCCATGTTCACGTCTTTGGCTATGCCGTACATAGAGCCTCCTTCAGTCCCCGTATAGTCAAGATACGTCAATGGAGTAGACGTATAGTAGTGCTCGATGCAGTCGCGTGTGCCGGGGAAATGCTCTTCGAGGGAGTCCAGCAGGCGTTCCGCCTTCACGCGCTTGAATTCTTCATAGTCGGCACCGCGCCTGCCGACTTTCGTCCCTTTCCATTTCGCCACATCGTCCATCTGCATATACGAGAGGATGACTCCCGTATCGGCAAACTGCGGACACTCGTTATGGCAAAAGTGCATATACAGAAAACCTTTGGGCCAGTTGTCCTCCGTGTATTGCTCACAGTTCCAAGGCGTGTCCTGGTTGTAGCCGTAATAGTTGTAGTTCATGTAGGGCATCGTGTCTTTCTTGAATTTCACGTACACCGAGAAGCTACCCACCGTCTGCGGAATGGCGTTGATGCGCTTGCGGAACGCCGGACGGATAAGTTTTGTGTCGAGCATTTCAAGAGTGCGCTTCGGATGAGTGTCGGAGATTACAATATCCGCGGGAATGACATATTCGCCGTTAATCTCAACACCGGTGGCGCACGTGTCGCCGCAAACTATCTTTGTAGCCTTGCTCATCGTGAGTACCTTTCCGCCGTATTTCTCTATCGTGCGGCGCATCGAAACGGCAATAATATCGCTGCCACCTGCTATGCGGTAGGAACTTTGGTTGTAGAAATCCATGATGAAAGCGTGGGAGGCGAACGGTGTCTTGCCTTTCTCCGCCGCATAGAGGGGAAGGTTGCCCACAAGGACATTGGCAAGCCGGGGGTCGTCTACAATTTCGCCTATAACATCGTCGATGGAACGCATATTGTATTCCATCGCCACATGCGACTCCGTCTCGACGTAGCGCAAAGAGTGGAGCGAAGACGCGTTTGCTATATACTCCACCGTGTCGTAATATCTGCGGATATTGTCTCGCTGATGGGGGAAATACTCGCTCATCTGACGGATGAATTTCTCCTTACCCACAGGGAACTTGTATAGTTTTCCGCCAAGCGACACCACGTCGTATCCGTCGGCATTGAGCGGCGAGAGCCTTATGTCGTCGTAAATCTCAAGATAGCGCAAGAGCTTGTTCATCGTCTGCCCGTCGGCGGCACTGCCGATAAAGTGCATGCCGGTCTCGAATTTCGCGCCATTCCGCCTGAAGCACTGCAGGCACCCGCCTATCTGGCTTGACTGCTCCACCACGGTCACGTCGTATCCGTTTTTCTGCAGGATTATCCCGCACGACAAACCGCCGAGACCACTGCCTATGATTACAACCTTCTTCTTTTCAGACATACTGTTCTATCCTGTTTGTCATTTGTTCATATCTTCTCTTGTACCGCTGCCGCATCTCCTTAGCCTGCAACATGGTATTGCCCATCGCCTCCAATTCCTTGCGGGTTACCGGACTGTCCACCTCCACTTGGATAACGCCGCGGTTGAGATGGTACGAGTTCTTCGGAAGAATCCTGCCCGGTCCGTAGAGATACATGGGAAGGATGTCCAGCCCCAGTTGCTCGGCGATATAAAACGCGCCTTGATGGAAGCGACCTATTGTACAGTCCTCTGACCTCGTTCCCTCCGGGTAAACAGCAATGCTGTATCCCCTGTCCACAAGCGAACGCAGATGCGGAAGCAGTGTCTCGACACCATCCACGACGGGCAGGTACTCGGCGTTGCGGATGAGTAATCCGTAGAACGGATTGTTCCATACCCACTCTTTGGTCAGGAACACCATATTCGGCGTGAAGACAAGCTGCGCCATAAGGTCGAGATGCGACTGGTGGTTGCATATCATCACATGAGGTTTGCTGAAATCCACACCATCTGCCACGACGCTCTTGAATTTCGTTCCCGGTATGCCGTGGTGTATCGTCACGAAACGGGCAGCATGGTAAATCAGCTTGTGCAGTTTCTTGCGTTTGCGCTCCGTCATCTTCCCCACCTTTATATATATCCATACCAACGGGGTTATCACCCCCATCGAGAAGAACAGGAAAAAGAATACGGAATATGCCGAACGCACGTATTTGGCAAGAAAGCGGAAAATGCGGCAAGGCAAGCCGTAGACCACGGCAAGAAAACACAATACGGTGTTGAGCACGGTGATGCGGAAGAAATCCATTCCCGGACGGAAATGGCTCACCCGCTCCTCCCGGGGCGGGTAATAGACATCTACAGGTATTGACACTATCTCCACCCCGTGCCAGGAAGCAAAGACAAGCAGTTCCAGTTCCGCCTCGTACCGCGACGTGAGCAGAGACAGTCCCGACAGTTTTCTCAAAGCATAAAGCCGATAGCCGGTTTGTGTGTCGGCAAGGTTACGTCCCGTCTGCACATAGTACCAGAAATTACTGAATTTGTTGGCAAACGAGCTTCCCTTTGAACGGTCCACGCCGTCGAGACGGCGGCTTCCTACGATCATCGCTCCTGGATGCTTCTTGTTGGCTTCGAGGAAATTGTTGATGTCCGCCCCATAGTGCTGCCCATCGGCATCGAGCGTTATAGCATAACTGAAACCCATTTCCAGAGCTTTGCGGAAGCCCGATTTCAAAGCCGTGCCCTTACCTCTGTTTCTGCTGTGAGCCACGACAGTAACGCCTTCAATGTCCGCCAACACAGCGTCCGTGCCGTCGGTACATCCGTCATCAACAATGATAACGTCAAGGCAGTAGCATTTCACGTCGGCGACAACGTCAGCTATCGTCGATACATTGTTGTAGGTGGGTATGACAACACAGATGCCGCGTTCACGCAACGTCAGCCTGCTGTCTGTAATATCGTTATCAGCCATTGGCCAGTCTTTAAAGGCGTGTCATTTCAGAATGGCGCAGGTCATTGACATTTTGGTCTTCGCCACACCGGATGAAGTCACAACAATCTGCGATTTCACCGTCTTTGCCGCATCGTCCACGACAATCTTTGCGATGCGAAAGCTCACAGTTTCCGACGGCTGCGGGGTAATAACGGAAAGGAATTTCACATTCTTCATAGTCGCCGTGTCCAACCGCACGCCGAGCAGTTCCTCAAGCAATTCCTTGGCAATCTGTATGATGCACACGCCGGGAGTTATCGGTTCACCGGGGAAATGCGCCTTGTAGATAAAATGCCCGGGGTTCAGTTCTATGTCGTAAACCGTCTCGCTGCCATCTACGGTCTTTTCCTTAATCCTGTACAGTTCGTTCTTCAGTACCATCTTTCAGCAAACTGAATTTATAATCTATCTTGTATTTCTCGTTGCGGTACCCCTCCTTGCCCTGCTGCAGATTGTGTACCACTTTCAGGAGGTCCTTCTTCAGCAGCTTGCGGATGTACCATTTGTCGAGCATCTTCATTACGCTGACAAGTTTCACCTTGTCCTTCTGCGGGTCGTACACGAAATCTATGGCGGAAATGCCGAACTCGTTGAAGATGCTTGCCTTGACATCCGTGCCGTCGTTGTACATCACGCAGACACCGCTCACATACCCTTTGGGCATTTCTATCATTGCCGACGTGCGCACCTTGTCGCCAGCGTTCCGGGGATACAGAGACTGGGCACCGGCCAAGGCAACACCGGCAAAAAGGAGGGCTGCACTAATTAACGCTGAAAACCTTCGCATTTATGGTAGAATTTGTCTTTACGTTAGTGAGCTGTATCACAGTGCTGTCACCCTTTGTCTCTATCAGTTCCACGGTAGACACCATCATCTTCGACTTGTTGAAATGGAGCACGATTTTCTGGAACATCTGTTTCATCTCCTTGCGCTGCGGAACGAGCGTTGCCACCCATTCGGTGCTTGTCGTAGCTATCGTCGTGCGGAAGTCCTTGGTGTCGGTAAGACATTTACCCACCACGGAGTTCATCATTATCCGCGCTATCTCCTTGAAGAACTTGCTCTGGTTCACGTTTATCACGTCGCTGCGCTTGCCCTTGCTGAGCAGCACCTTCGAACCGTTAAGCACAAAAGTATAGGTGTAAGGCGATGTATATTCCCACCGCAGCTTGTCGCTCTGCTGGTAATACATCTTGCCGCGCGACACCATATTGTCGTTGAGCATCTTCATGTGCTTCGTCTGCACGAAGTCGCACTGCATAGTCTTCATTCTCGACGCCACGGCATTAATCTGCTGTATCACCTGCGCGTCAGACTGTTTCTGGGCAAGAGCAGCAAAGCTTCCTGCCACGAGCAACATCAATGATAAAATTAATTTCCTCATATTTGTTTATCCTATTGTTCCGTTCTTATTTTGCTATCAGGCAGCAGCCAACCATTATCAGCGCAATGCCTATCCACTTCAGCGGCGACACCTGTTCATGGAAAAACACCATGGCGGCAATCATGCCGAAAACATAGCTAAGGCTTATCATCGGATATGCCACGCTCAGAGGATAGCGTTTTATGATGTGCATCCACAGGATGGAACTTGTACCGAAGGTCAGTCCGCTCATGGCAAACTGCCAGTTAAAAAGCAAACTCGTCCAGAATTGCCTGTTCCACCCAAATGGAAGCATCCTCGCAAGACCGAACTTCAGAAATACCTGTCCGCCGGCCAGCAACGCACTCTGCACGACAGCCAACACTACTACTCTCCACATGACAATACCATCGCTACCGACCGTAATGGCGTATCGAAATATTCCACCCCAAGACCCCTGAGCATCCCCCTGAGAGTTGGCGTGGCCTCATCGTGACATCCCACAAGCACCGTCTTGCACTTACCGCTGCGTATCAGGAGTTCGGCATCTGCTATCGCCCACTCCAACGATTTAGCCCCTTGACTATACGTGGAGTTATACCCGTGACAACCCAGTTTGATGGCAATATTGCTTCCTATCGTGTTGTGGGTACTCTGCATGAAATACGTGGGACTGACAGTCTCTTCCTCTCCGCCGTCCAACTGCCCGAGCAGTCTTTCGGAAACCTCCAGACTGCCGTATGCCGTGCCTGTAACCACAGCATCCGGCATTTCCACCCCTGCCTGTTCCAAGGCTTTCAGGGAAGAAAGCAGCGAACTCTTCATCAGTCTGCCCATACGGCGCGCCGCAAGGGGCTTTATGTATTTGCGAATATCCTGCAATTCCTCTTCGGTTGAAATCCCGACCCTCGACAGAACCTTTATTTTCATGCCACTGTTGAAGGTCTCGCCGGCCGTATTTGTCCTGTCGCTTGAGAATATCAAAGACGTGTCGTTGCCCCCGAATCCGAAAGCGTTGCACACCACATTGCGCAGTTCCGCCTTGTCCTCGCCGAGGGTTGGCGTTATGCCATCCGGCATTTGGTTCTTCCATCCAAGGTTTGCCGGCACGAAGCCATTGCGCATAGCAAGGATGCAAATCACAGCCTCAATACTTCCCGAGGCACTCGTGGTATGGCCGGTAAACGACTTGGTGCTCGACACCAAAGGCATTGCCTCCCCGAAGATTCTCTTCAGTGCCACTCCCTCGCTAAGGTCATTGTTCGGTGTCCCCGTGCCGTGGGCATTGACATACTGTATGTCGCCGGGCTGTAGCATCGCCATAGAGAGAGCCTCTTTCATGGCAAGAAACGCCCCCTCGCCGTTCTCCGAAGATGCCGTCTGATGGTACGCATCGCAGGCATTGCCGTAGCCGGAAAGATAGGCGTGGATGTCTGCTCCGCGCTTTCTGGCGTATTCCTCGCTTTCGAGCACCACATACGCAGCCCCCTCCCCAAGGTTCAGTCCGCAACGGGTCTCGTCAAACGGGCGACACCTTTCCTTGTCAAGTATCATCAGCGAGTTGAATCCATTGAGGTGGAAACGGGAGAGAGATTCGCTTCCGCCAGCCACCACAATATCAGCCTTGCCGGCTTTTATCAGGTTGGCGCCAAGTACAATGGCGTTGGCAGCCGAGGAACAGGCGGTTGAGATTGTTGTGAAATCGGAGAACACACCGAAGTATTCGGCTATACGCCTTGTCGTTCCGCCACAGCCATGATACCGGAGATACGAATGGTCCATCTCTTCGAGGATATGGGCGAAATGGTTTTCGGTGACATCCATTGTGCCGACTGTTGTTCCCGAAACGAGCACGATACGCGGGGCATCGCCGGCAACTTTGTCCACCGGCGGCAATTCGTCAGCGAACTGCCGTATTGCCATAATGCCCATCAGCGCCGTCCGGCTGACCTCTTCACCCTGAGGAATATTGAGTGCCGCCTTCATATCGCCGTTCGACATCTTCACTTCGCCGACAGGCAGTTCCCTGTGCGCAGAACGCAGGTAGCGCAACGCCCCTATTCCGCTACGCCTGGAGCGCAATGCCTCCACCGTCTCCGCAGCGTTGTTTCCTATCGCCGAGACAATGCCTTCCGAAGTTACAACGATATTCATCCTTTATTTCTTCCTGTTCTTGCTTACATAGTCGGCGATTGTAGCCACACTCTTGAAGATTTCCTTGCCTGCGGCAGGATTGGCGAGCTTGATGCCGTATTTCTTCTCCAGCAGAACGATAAGCTCGAGCGCATCAATAGAGTCGAGAGCCAAACCTTCGTCGCCGAACAATGCGTCGTTCTCGTCAATATCCTCAGGAGTCATCTCCTCAAGATTCAGAGCCTTTATGATTTCCTCTTTCAATTCTTTTACCAGATCTTCCATGTCCTATTTTGTTTTTAATTGGCAGCACATGCGCCACCTTATTGTTATTCAGTCAGATTATTCTTCACACTCCGTTCGTAAATACTCATCACGGCATTAAAATGTCCGTCGTCCGCATAGTCTATCCATCCGCCCAATATGCTGTCGGTCATACTGTCGGAGAATGTAGCGGACAGGATTTGCCGCATACGCTCTTCATTCCTTTCCGGCAGGATATAAAACGAGGTCTCGCCATGGTACTTGTTGCGCATGGCAATCTCTCCCGTTACGATGTTGGGCAGCGTATATACGAATACCGACGGACTCGGGAAATAGTTGTCCGCATCGGCAATGCTCTCCTCGTATTTCCTGTCGGAATCCACCGACGAAGAATGGTTGAACAAAACCACTGCCCTATCCTCCCGCTCCACAAACCGCTCCTTGCCTTCTTCCCGCAGGAGAAGTTCCGAAGCCACGAAACCGAGTCGGCACAATTTGTCCATCTTGTAGAATTTGGCATACCCACCTACATGCTTTTTATACAGGCTGGTGAGCAGTTCCGCCCCCGTACCTTCGGCATCCGCCTCCTTTCCGTCAACCGTCGCACCTTCCGGGGTGACAGTCACAGTGTGTACACAACGGAAATCAGCATTGCAGTCCGCATTGCCGGCCGTCACATCCTTGCTTGCCCATACAGCGGCATTGCATCCGCCGAAGCCGGACAGCATCTTTATGAAATCGGTCTTGCCGGTGACTAGGTTGTTGCCGGAAACCTGTATGTTGCCCGACACTCCGAGTTCCTCAAAACCACGTGTTGCCAACACGCGGCCTTCATCTGCCGCCATCATCGACAAGACAAGTTCGAGCAATCCGGCAGCCCCCATTGTATGTCCGAAATATCCTTTCAGGGCATTGACGGGAATGTCGGTATATCCCATGCGTTGCAGAGCCACGGACTCCATCTGGTCATTGAACATCGTGGCGGTGCCATGGGCGTTTACGAAGGCGAGCCTTTCCTTGTCCTTGCCTTCCGCCACGCGAAGCAACGCCCTGTAGAGACCTTCGCCCTTTCTCGAGGGCGCACTCACATGGTATGCGTCGTTGCGCACTGCCCCTGACACTATATTCCAGCAGGAGACGCCATACGGTTCTCTGCCTATCACGACGGACGCAGCCGCTTCGCCGAGGTTCAGCCCGAGCCTTTCGATATCGAAAGGCCGGCACTCCTCAGGAGACAGTGCCTTCAGCGACTGGAAACCGGAAATGATAAACCTGCCCTGACGGTCAGCGCCGCATACCACGGCATGGTCGCAGTCACCCGCCTCCACAAGTCTTTTCGCCAGTATAACGGCGGCGAGCCCTGAGATACACGCATTGCAAACCACCACAGGCGGAGTCTTTATCCCGAGCGTTTCCGCCACACGCACCGCGCTGTCTGCAGGCGACGAGAAATCGGTGTTTCCCTTCGTTGTGCTCAGCACCAGAATCGTCCTGTCGCCGTTGATGGCAACGCCACTGTCGTCAATGGCTTTTCGGGCAGATATTGCCACAACCGCCTCAAACGGGGAAAGCCCGCCGGCTGTCAGCTGTTCATTCTGCCCGTCGCTGAAAAGCGACGCACAAAAAGCCTCCGGCACTCCCCTGCGACCCGCGGGGTAAACAGCGAGGCAGGAACGTCCGCCTTTCACCGCCGCATAGTTTTCGGCCGACGTGAAGCCCAACGGCGACAATATGTTGTGTCCTAAGATATATGCCATAACTTTGCTGTGAGATTGGCGCAGCGGCGGTCATTCCTCTACCTGCCCCCAACGTTTTTTCCATTCCTGATAGAATGGCGGATTGTCCCAGACGAGATTGTAGCCGGTGTCCATAAACACCTGCACGGAATGTCCCGTGGCAAGGAGCGTATCGTCCCCGGGGTCGTGTATCTCGTAGTCGAAGACTATCTTTGCCGCCTCCGTAGGTCTGTATATGATATCAATCCTCGGGCGCATCTCATACTTTATAGGTTTCTTGTAATGAAAGGTGAGTTCCACGAGCGGAGCGAAATACCCGTGCCGGAAGAATCCCATGTATTCAAGGTCATATTCCTTGCCGAAGGCTTCCCGGGCATCCTCAAAATAAAGCGGATATGACCCGTGCCACACCACGTTCATGGAGTCCACTTCACTGAAGCGCACATCGAAGAACTTCGAGGTTTTCATCTCTTTCATTTCTCCTCCCCTTCCTTTATGGCTATCTTTATCTCCGTGGTTGCCAGCGTTCTGCCGCCACACGTCACCTCTGCACTGGCAAGTGTCATTCCGAACACATCTTCCAACACATCAACACGCGTGACGATGGTGTCGCCAACGTTCGGCAAACCTTTGATCTCGAGATTACGTATAGCCCCGATAAAGCCTATCTGTATACCTTTATTATATATATACTTATTGACGAAGCCTATGCGTGCGGCACACGTCTGGGCTATGTTCTCTATAAGTCCGGAGGCACTGAACACGCCGCCGTCCACAAAGATGTTGCCTTCCTTTATTTCCGTTTCTGTTACTGTCTCCGTCTCGCCGAAGCCTGTGAGCCTGCCGACCATAACAAACGGCTCCTGCTGCGGCAGGAGTTCGTGCAGGTCGATGGATTCCAACTGCTCCCGGGAGAGATTTATTGCGTCTAACTCCATATCCTTGCTTTTGTCTTGCGGCTTTACAAGTCGCATATCAGCTCCAGAATTCAAAGTAATTGTACCACTGCACAGGGTATTTTCTCACCATGCGCTCAAGTTCCGAAACATAGCTTCGGGCAAGCTGCATTATCTGTTCCTCGCGCGGTGCCGCCTTGTCATAAGCCAGCGGCGTGGCATACGTCGTGTAGCCCTTGCACGAGGTTTTCATCACGTTGATTGCCACCACGTCGAGCCGGCGCATCGTTGCCGTCCGGAACGGCCCGAGCGGGAATTTCGCTTCATCCCCGAGGAACTCCACGCTGACGGTTTTCGGCGAACCGAACACCCTGTCGGCGGGCATACTCACAATCTCGCCGTTTGCCAATGCGTTGTTTATCTCGAAGAGGTGGCTCATGTCCGGCGTGACAGGAATCATACGTATATGCCCATTGGCGAAAATCTTGTTCCGCTCCTGCATCACGGTGGCTTTTTCGCCGCCGAACACAAGGGCGTTGATCCGCTTGCTCTTTGTACGCAGACTGTAGCCCACCATTTCGAAATTGCCGATGTGGGAACTCAACTGCACGAAGCCGCGGTCCGCCGTCTCGAGCCGGGCGTAAGTTTCCAGACCTACGACATCCATAGTGAACCGTTTGCCGGCGTACATGGCGAACTTGTCTATCACCACCTCGCTGAAGCGACAGTGGTTGACGTATGTTTTCCAGAATGCGCACAACGGCGAACAGCCGAAACGCCGGCGGAAGAACCTGTACGTTATGCCGCAGCTCGGATTGAGCACAAGACACACGGGAACGATGAAAACGTAGGCAAAAGCGTAGAGCAGCCTCACGTCCATAAAACGCAAACAGGCTATCAGACACGTGTGCATCCATTTGCTGCCGAAGGTCGTCCCAGCCCATTTCTTCTTCTCTGCGTCCATAATGCGGTGCCAGTGTTACCTAAGCTGCAGTGTGGTTTTATGCCACCTTGCTCTCGATATAGTCGCAGAACTGCTCGAGCGTAGTTACGCCCTGCATCTCCTCCGGCTTGATTTTGAAGCCGAAATTCTTCTCCACGATTACCACGATGTCGACGAAGTCCAGACTGTCGATGCCGAGGTCGTCCTTCAGGCGGGCCTCAGGGGCAATCTTGTCCTCGTCAATCTCAAGGTCGTCAATCAAAAAGTTTCTTACTTTCTCTTCTATCAATGCTCTTTCCATTTTTATTATTATTATTTTTTTTGACTACTCGGACGAATCGGAGTTATCGGACTGCTCGGACTAATCGGACTAATCAGACTAATCAGACTACTCGGACAGCTCGGACTACTCGGACTCATCGAGAAACTTAACAATTCTAAATCCTAAATCCTAGTTTCACAGTCCACACTCCAATATCGTGTGTCCACGCCCTATTCCGTCGTGTATCGACTTTACCTGCAGTCCGGCCTGTTCCACCAGACGTATCATGTCGTCGGAGTGATACATCTTGCTGTTGCCGTTCGCCATAGCGGTGAAATACACGCTTGTCATGGTGAGGCAGAGCGACGCCGTTTCGTATTTCTGCCGGTTCCAGAACGTCTCCATTATATATAATGTGGTGCCCTTTGACATAGCCTTGGCGGCACGCTTCAGAATACTCAGTATCTCGCTTTCGGAGAAGCAGTCGAGGAACTGGCTCATCCATATCGCGTCCCATTCGCCCCCCGGCAACGTGCTTTCCTCTTTCAGAATATCAAGAGGAAAGGCACCGATACGGTCTTCTCCCGGCTTTCCTTCCTTGTTTTTGTTCATCATGCCGATCTGTCCCGGCAAGTCCACGATAGTGACGTTCACGTCCTTGTCGTAGTCCACGCAGCGCAGAGCGAAGCGTCCCGTGTTCCCCCCCACGTCCATCAGCCGCTTCGGCTTTTTGCCGAAAACGATTTTCAGAGCCTCGTCGAAGGAGTGGTCGCTATAGAAATGGTCGAAGCCGAACCAGCTTTTCTGCACCTCAGGATCGAGTTGGGAAAGTCCCTCGTAGATAGTGGGCCAGTCGCCAAGCGTTTTGAGCCCCGCCGGCTTGCCTGTCTTGAGAGCCTCGTCAAGATAGAACATTCCGCGATAGTTCACGTCGTGGTTGAAATTCATGTTGGCAAGTGTACTCTCGTCCGTCACCAGGAACCACCCCGTCTTGGAAATGGTAAAGCGGTCGGTGTCGCGGTCTACGAGTACCGTACCTGCACTGAGCGAAGCCTCCAGCAATATCTTTGCCGCATACTCCGACAGCCCTGTCTTTTCCGCCACCTCGCCGACAGTGAGGCCCTCATCACTGTTGCGCAATTCTTCAAACACCCCCCATTTCACCATGAGGCGTGATATTTGGAACACAACAGGCGCCCATGCGATGTACTGCGCCATACGCTGCGCCTCTCGGGCGGAATATTGCTCCTGAGTGTATCTGTCGCTTTCTGACTTGAATAGATTCATAAGCTCTATGTTAGTGTTAGAGTTATCTGTTCCCGAGGAAATTCCATCCCACGGTGACGAAGATTGAAGTCAGGTTGCCGTCGTCCTCGTAGAAGCCTTCCTTGTTGTAGAACATATTGTCGCGCATTCCTATGTCGCAGCCCACGTTGAGATATGCCTGCCTGTAGTTCACTCCGCAACCGAGGCGAAGTCCGTAGTCCGGCATCTCGAAGCCGAAGTTATACGCCACGAACGGTCCCGCGAACGGTTGTATCGACACATTGGTGCCGGGATAAATATGATACGACAGCATTGCCGGCACCAGCAGCGAATGGTTGTCCCTGGCGTATCTGCGGCTACCGTCAACCACGTCCACGCCGCGGTTGGAATAGTAGAGACCCGTCTCGAGATAGAACGGTATCTTCGTGAGTTTGACGTCGAAAGCTGCGCCCGCCGTCACCGACTGACAGTTCATGTCGCCATGACCATCGAAGAGGTGAATATCGTGGCGAACGTTTGTTTCCATATATCCCAACCTCACGCCCAAATGATATTTGGGAGCATCGAGCCACTTTTGGGCTGCGGCGTTATGCGAAACACTCGCCAACAGCATCAGACATACCACTGCCTTCCAACTTTTCCTGTCGAAAAGAGCGGCGTAAAACGGCAATTTCCTTTTCATCTTCCTATATATCCATTTATTGTTTGATTATGTACGCAACAAACTGACGGCAAGAACATTCATTTCTTTGCTTTCTTTATCAGAGACCTTATAAAGGAGCCACATCTTTTCGAAGTCTTCTTAACTCCGTCTTTTATAAGATTTAGCTTTGACCCGAAATGACCTCCCGGTCCTTGTAATCCCGTCAAATGAGCCTCCACATTTTCTCCATCAAGCAAATCCGCCGAACAATAAAATCCTCCGCTCTTACCCACATTTTCAACATTTATTCTCAGGAGCCAACGGGTTTCCGACTTGTCCGCAACAGAAATGACCGATGCCAGTCTTTCTGCGATACCACCAACAAACTCAGCTACAATCTCCGGCTTGTCTTTATACCAGTCACACTCATATTTGGCAAAGGCTTTCTCGCTCATACCATGTATTGACGCATTGGAAAAATCGACATCAACGGCAATACGGTCAATGTCCTTCAGTCCATCGAACGAACCGCTTTCAAGTCTTTGCGAAAATGCGCCAAGTCCGGCACACAGTAAAAACGCTATGGATAAAAGCCTTTTCATAACAGTGTTTTTGCAAGTTCCCCTTACACTCTCTTTATCACCAGTGCCGAGTTGGTGCCTCCGAAGCCGAAGGAATTGCTGAGCACGGTGTTTATCTCGGTATCAACGGTAGAGGTGGCAAGGTTGAGCTTTTCCGAATGTTCGTCGGGATTCTCGAAGTTGATGTTCGGAGCCACAAAATTGTTCTGCATCATGATGATGCTGTACACCGCCTCCGAAGCACCCGCCATCCAGCACTCGTGCCCCGTCATTCCCTTTGTGGAAGAGATGAGTGCATGCTTGCCGTGGAACATACGGTTGAGGGCAATGGCCTCATACATGTCGCCCTGGTGCGTGCTCGTGGCGTGGGCGTTGATGTAGTCCACCTGGTCTGCCTCCACGCCAGCCATCTTCAGTGCGCGCGTCATGGCAGTCACACTGCCGTCGTCGGAAGGCTGACTGATGCCGCCGCCGTTGCTGGAGAAGCCGTAGCCCACCACCTCGGCGAGTATCGTGGCGCCACGCGCCACAGCATGGTCGTAGTCCTCGAGCACCAGCGACGCTGCCCCGCCTCCCGGCACAAGTCCGTCGCGGTCGCGGTCGAACGGGCGGCTCGCCTTCGTAGGCTCGTCCATGCGCACGGAGAACGCTCCGAGGGCGTCGAACGACGCCATGGAATAATAGTTCGTCTCCTGCGCTCCGCCCACGAGCACCGTGTCCTGCAGCCCCTGCTTGATGAGCATGAAGCCGAGTCCTATGGAATGACTGCCGCTGGCACACGCCGAACTGACGGTGAAATTCACTCCGCGCAGGTGGAAGATGGTGCTGAGGTTCATGTTCACGGTGGAGTTCATCGACTGGAAGATGATGCCGTAGCCGAGCATCGCCGAGTCGTGTTTCTCGTCCATTATCTTCGACGCCTCTATCACCGGCTTCGCCGAGGAGTCGTTGCCAAAGATGCAGCCCACCTCGTTCTTGAGCAAATAGTCACCGTCAATGCCGGCCTGCCTAAAGGCTTGCAGACTCGACATATAGGCGTATTTCGCCTCCTCCGACATTCCGGCCCTCGTGTGGCGGTCGAGCATTTGCTTGGTTATCTTCGGCTCGTCCACTATTCCCGTGAGTGCCGAGCGGTAGCCGTATTCGAGGCGTTCCGGCTGTATGCCGATACCCGACTTTCCCTCATACAGGGAATTTTTCACCGTTTCTATATCATTGCCCAGGCATGACCATATTCCCATGCCCGTCACCACTACTCTTCTTTCCATTCCTTTATGCTGTTTTTCTTTTTCCTGCAGAAACTATACCTTACAATCCCCCGCTCACTTTTATCACTTCGCCCGTGATGTATGCCGCCTCGTCCGAAGCGAGGAAATCCACGAGTGCAGCCACCTCCTCAGGAGAGCCGAACCTGCCCACGGGCACCATTTTCCTGAGCTCGTCCTGCGGCAGGTCTTTCGTCATGTCGGTGTCGATAAATCCCGGTGCCACTGCGTTTACGGTAATCTTCCTCGGCGCCACTTCCTTGGCGAGAGCCTTGGTGGCCCCGATGAGCGCAGCCTTGGCGGCACTGTAGTTCACCTGCCCCGCAATGCCGTCGATACCCGAGAGCGATGTCATGTTGATTATCCTGCCGCCGCGCTTGCGCGGCATCATGTGCTTGAGCAGACGGCGCGTGATATAGAAAAAGCCGTTCAAGTTGGTATCAATCACCTGATGCCATTCATCGCCGCCCATCATGAACATCACGTTATCGCGACGCAACCCTGCGTTGTTCACAAGCACCGAGAACCAGTCATCGGGATGCTCCGCCTCCCACTTGTCGATGGCGGCTTCTATCGCCTTGGGGTCGGAGGCATCAAAGGGCAAAAGTTCCGCCTTACCGCCAAAATCTTCTATTTCTTTCGCCACGGCGTTCGCGGCATC
Organism: Oscillibacter sp. MSJ-31; assembly: GCA_963629785.1. Classification (GTDB taxonomy): domain Bacteria; phylum Bacteroidota; class Bacteroidia; order Bacteroidales; family Bacteroidaceae; genus Prevotella. Next base: position 48,406 of record CAVGJZ010000002.1, read on the forward strand.
ACTATTGCTGAGATAGTTTATCACGACAGGTATTCCCTTTCTCGCCAGCCTCAAGGCTACCGCCTTTCCTATGCCGCGCGAGGCCCCTGTCACCAGTGCATACTTCATCGTCTTCGAGTTATTTGCGTCTTTCGTATTCCGGCGCATATCGGCAACCGCTAATACCTAACGAATCATTGTTTGTGTCTGCAAAAATAACCATTTTTTTTGTTTCATCAAGGTAAAAGGAACAAAAAAATCAACAATCCCCGACATTTAGCGACGATTAAAAAACAACTTGGTACGATTTGAACATAGCAAGCACAGGCAAGTCCATAACTGAAAATGGGAATAGGTATAGGCGTTAGAGCACACTTGCAAAATGTTTTACAAATAAGACATTTGGAACACTTTGTTTTTTGTCTGATTTTAAGGAGCAGTGCTTTTCGGGGAGGAAACGATAGCTTTGCCCGGAGGAAACGATAGCTTTGCTCCCCGAAAAGCTATCGTTTTCTCCGAGGTTTTGGGGCATCGATTTTCAAGATATCCCTATTACACTGATTATCAGTATTTTGCATTTACCTTAAAAGAACAACAAAATCCTGCTAAGATTTCAGCAAGTCCAACATCGGGAAAATGCGACATTTGGAACACTTTTCAAACAACTCACAAAGGGAATATAATACAAGTGTTGTACTATTTTTTTTACGACAATAGAGACAATGTAGACAATTTTCCGGCAATGTACGCAACACGGGACAAAGGAAAGGGGAATTTGGTTTTATCAACATTTTTTTGTAATTTTGCAGAACTTGAAAGTGCCGGTGGGCACTATATAAATAGGTATAGGATGAAAGACAAGATTGTAATGTTCAGCTGGCAGCACCTTTTGCTGCTCATTTCGTTGTGGATTATGACGGCAGGCGTTGCCGTTTGTGTCAGGTCAATGCTCGGTTCGAGTGTAATCAGCGTATTGCCGTATGTTTTTGAAAGTGCGGGCAAGGAATCAATGGTACCGCGGCTCACCATCGGGCAATACACCTACGTAATGAACGCCATCCTCGTTTTAGGTCAGATTTTGATACTTCGGCGCAAATTCGAGCCGGTGCAGCTGTTCCAGTTGCTGGTGGGCTTTGTGTTCGGTTCGCTGATAGACATCAACATGGGCTTCACCGAATGGCTGCGCCCGGAACTGCTGTGGCAGAAAATACTGGCGCAGGCGGCAGGATGCACCATCCTCGGCATCGGCATCGCCCTTGAGGTGAGGTGCGGCAGCGTGACGATGCCCGGCGAGGGCTTCCCCGTGGCCATCAGCCGCGTGAGCGGCGTGGACTTTCCCAAAGTAAAGATCTGTGTGGACACCACGCTCGTGGTGCTCGGCATCATAGCCTGTTTCTGCTTTTTCGGCAGATGGCTGTGGCACATCGTGGGCATCGGCACCCTCTTCGCCATGTTCTACGTGGGCATCGTGGTAAAGGCCGTGGGCAAGCACCTCGGGTGGTTCGACCACATCCTCGACTACAAGCCGGGCTTCAGAAGGTACATATACGGCCTTGCCAAGTATATATATAAAAGGTAGTCTCTGCAAAAAGACACACATGGCATTATCTTCTTGAACATTTTCAAGAAGAGGACGCAAGGCAAATAGTCCATTTTACCACATATTTGTTCCAAACCAAGCATTTTGAAATTCCCGACGGACAGAAAACTCCGCAGGCGAAAATATTTTCCTAACTTTGCACTTACCGCCCTCTTCGGCGGAAATGAACAAGAAGTCTTTTTGGACAAGATGAAACATCGGATTTTAACTGTTGCCGTAGCCGCCGGCTTGGCAACGACGCTTGCGGCACAGGCCGCAGGAAAGGTAGTGCCGTTCAAATACGGCAACATGGACAGCTGGGTTATAAGGAACATCAAGGAGTCGGCGATTATCGGCGGAAACAAAAAGGTGGTCTACGCCGTGGGGCCGAACTCTACCATCAACGGCAACACGCCCTACACCAACAAGGGCGGTTCGCCATGGGGGTCGTCGAACGTTCTCGCCCACGTGTCGGGTATCTACAAGACCAACAACTCCGTATACCGCGACAAACACGAAAACGGATACTGCGCCAAGCTCGAGACACATATCGAGAAGGTGAAGGTGCTGGGACTGATAAACATAAAGGTGCTGGCGGCAGGGTCGCTGTTCCTTGGCGACGTGCGCGAACCGATAACAAGCACCAAAGACGGCCTCCGGGCCATAAACTGGGGAATACCGTTCACGCTCAAGCCCAAGGCTCTGCGCTTCGACTACAAGACATCGCTGCCCAACGTGGCAAACCGCATCAAGCAGAACGGCTTTAGCGGAGCGAAGACTGTGGCGGGGCGCGACTACGCCGTGGTGGTGCTGTTCCTGCAAAAGCGGCACGAGGACGCCAACGGGAACATCACTGCGAAGCGCGTGGGCACCATGGTGGTGAAATACGGCAAGAGCACCAACGGATGGGTGGACAATGCCACATACGAGATACACTACGGCGACATACGCCACCAGCCGTATTACGACAACGCACTCATGGGACTGCGTTCCACCGACTACGCCCGCAACAGCAAGGGACAGAGCGTGTTGGTGAAGGAAACGGGATGGGCATCTGCCAGCGAAACGCCAACCCACCTGATGCTGCAGTTCTCGTCGAGCCACGGCGGAGCATACATCGGAACGCCGGGGAATACCCTGTGGGTGGACAACGTGGCGCTCGTGTATTAACACTTTCAACATTACCGCATGAAAAAACGGGCACTGATTATCCTCCTCTCGTTTGCCGCCCTGACGGCCAATGTATGCCGGGCGCAGGGCGACACCCTGCGAAGCGACACCCTGCCGCGCAAAAAGGCGTCGGTAATTAACCGCTTCCTGGCATATTTCAACGACGCCAACAAGAACAAGAAAAACAAGAAATTCGATTTCAGCATAATCGGCGGTCCGCACTATGCCTCGGACACCAAACTCGGCATCGGCCTCGTGGCAGCCGGCATTTACCGCACGGACAGAACGGACTCCTTGTTGCCACCATCCAACGTGGCGCTCTTCGGCGACATAAGCACGGTGGGCTTCTATCTCCTCGGTCTGAGGGGCACGCACATTTTCCCCAAAAACCGGTACCGCGCCACCTACACGCTGTATTTCTATTCCTTCCCGTGCAAATTCTGGGGAATGGGCTACGAGAATGGCGACAACGACAGCAACAAAAGCGACATGAAGAGGTGGCAGGCACGCATAAAGGGAAGTTTTCTTTGGAATCTCGGAAACAACATGTTTCTCGGCCCTTCCGTGGCATACGACTACGTGATAGCAAAAAGCATGGACCGCCCGGAACTGCTTGAGGGCATGGACCGCCGGACGGCAAACTATGCCGCCGGCTTCACGTTCATGTTTGACAACCGCGACAACCTGACGAACCCGCACAGCGGCTTCTACGTCGAACTCACGCAGATGTTCCGGCCGCGCTTCCTGGGAAACAGCTACGCCTTCAGTACGACGGAACTGCAGTTCGACGCCTACCAGCGCCTGTGGAAAGGGGCGACACTGGCTGAGGACATAAGAACCACGCTGAACTTCGGCAACCCGTCGTGGGGAATGATGGCACAGCTGGGAGGCGGCAGTTCCATGCGCGGCTACTACGAGGGCAGGTACCGGGACAAGAACATGGCGGCAGCCACCGTGGAACTGCGCCAGCACGTGTGGAAGCGCAATTCCCTCACCGTGTGGGCCGGAGCGGGAACCGTATTTCCCAAGTTCAGCGGTTTCAAGGCAAGCCATATCCTGCCCAACTACGGTATCGGCTACAGGTGGGAATTCAAGAAAGACGTAAACGTGCGCCTCGACTACGGTTTCGGCAAGAGCGGACAAAGCAGTTTCCTCTTCAGCATTAACGAAGCTTTTTAGCTGGGCTGAAAAGATTACACCGCCAACATACATGGACAAAGAATGAAACATCTCAACATCTTCATATTCTGGTACGCAGTGCTGGCACTGGCCGTACCCAACGTGGCTCTCTGCTTCACCGAGAGCCTGTCGCTAAAGGCGTCGCTCGCCAATATCCTGCTGCCCGTATCGGTATATACGGCATTGATGTGCATATCGCGCAAACCCGGCAAGATGGTATGGTGGCTATTTCCGCTCGTCTTCTTCGGAGCATTCCAGATAGTGCTGCTATATCTCTTCGGCAAGGGTGTCATCGCAGTGGACATGTTCCTTAATCTCGTGACGACAAATCCCGGCGAAGCCATGGAGCTGCTCGACAACCTGATACCCGGGGTGGCGAGCGTGTTCATCCTTTATCTGCCGCTGCTCATCGTCAGCATCGTGTCGATACGCAGCAGGAAAGCACCTGTGATTGAATGGAACACGCGCAGGAGGTATCTGCGCTGCGCCGCCATCGGCTTCACTGCCGGAGCTGTCGCCACTGCATGGGCTTATTGCGGCGACACCACAGCGGAAAAGAACGGCGCCGAGGGCTACACGGCTCTCAACGAGATGTATCCCGTGAATGTGTGCTACAACCTGTATCTCGCAGTGAAGAGGAACAATGCCTCGAACAACTACGGGAAAACATCGGCAGGTTTCACGTTCCGTGCAAAATCCGACCATCCGGAGGGCGAACGCGAAGTCTATGTGATGGTAATAGGAGAGACTGCGCGCGCGGCGAATTTCGGCATTTACGGTTACAGGCGGCAGACAACTCCTCTGTTGGCGAAGACACGTGGACTGGTTGCTTTCGACAACGTAACAACGCAGTCGAACACAACCCACAAAAGCGTGCCGATGCTCCTGTCGGCGGTTTCTGCCACCGACTTCGAGAGTCTCTATTCACAAAAGGGCATTATGCAGGCTTTCCGCGAGGCCGGATTCCACACCGTGTTCCTGAGCAACCAGATGCCTAACCACTCGTTCATTGATTTCCTCGGCGAACAGGCTGACCAATGGGCATTTCTGAAGACCGGCGACTGCAACAAAGAGGGAAAACAGCTGCAATTGCCGCCACGCGGCAGCGACGGCAACATTTATGACGCCGCACTGCTCGGTGTGCTCGACCAAGTGCTTAAACAGGGACACAGAAAGGAATTTGTGGTGCTCCACACCTACGGGTCGCATTTCAACTACCAGGAACGGTATCCACGCGAAATGGCTTTCTACAAGCCCGACACGCATTGCGAAGCGAAAATGGAGAACCGCACCGACCTCATCAACGCCTACGACAATACCATACGCTATACCGACACGGTGCTGCACGGCGTTATACAAAGGCTTGAGAAATGCGGAGGGATGACGGCCATGCTCTATACGAGCGACCACGGCGAGAATATCTTTGACGACAGTCACAAGCTTTTTCTCCATGCCTCGCCGCGCGCCTCGCTATATGAGTTGCACGTGCCGTTCATAGTGTGGACATCACCCGAATATTCACTCAAGGAAGCGGAGGTGTGCAGGAATATGCTCGCCAACAAACGAAAAACGGCGCAGAGCAGTGCCTCAGCGTTCCACACGATGCTCTCGATAGGAGGCGTAAGCACTCCGCTGCGCCGTGACGACCAGTCGCTGGCAAGCGGCAAATACCGCCCTGCCCCACTACTCTATCTTAACGACCACAACAAAGCTATTCCGCAAAAGTACTGCGGATTTTAGCGATAGTAAAAGTAACGGAATATCACTCCGACACCACAATGGTGGCGAAGGGACGGAGATACATGGAAGACTTTCCGGATTTTGGACTGTCCTCCAATCCGTTAGCCAGATAAAGGCACTTTATTTCTCCGTCGTCACTCAAATAATAACAGGCGTTGCTTTTGACAATAGTCTCAAAATTATTGTCTGTAAGCTTTGTCTGAATATCGGAAAGATTTTCCTTCACATATTTCAACTCCTCTACGCTTGGCAAACGCCAGCCGCCAATGCCATCAACGGACAGTTCGCTGATGGCAGCATCCACCGCGCTCTTGATACTGCTTTGGTCGCCTTCGGTAAACGTCAAAGCTTTCTTGCCCTTGGGAGCAATCAGCGTCGCGACGGTATTGCCGCCACTCTTCTCGGCCTTCAGCACATAGCACCCCTTGTATACAGAGCCATCCACGACACTGCCCGTTTCCTCTTTCTGTCCGTCGGACGTGGTAAAGCCACGCTCGTCGGCATCTATAGTCCAAGCGTCTTCCATTTCTTCCCATGACACGCCAATGAACTTGCAGTTAAGCGTCGGCTCTTTCACCTTGAGGTAGTTCACGCTCAACGACACCTTATAGTTGGCTTTTAGCGGTTTCTCGCTTTCGTATGTGAATGTCTTTGTCTGTCCGTCGGTAGTGGTGAATTTCAGCGTCACCACAGCGTTGCCCACGCTCGGGAGGAGAAACAGGTCACAGTCTTTGCGCCATGTAGTGCCGACACCCTCTCTGGCAAGTGTTATGTTCTGCGCACCCTGTTCACCGGAATAGTCGCCGGAAACGGTAATATTCTGATAGAGAGGAGAAACTGAGACCGTGATAGAAGTGACATCATCGGGAACGTCTGCCACGCTCACATAGGTAAGCTTCAGAACCTTGCGTTCCATTGGGAGAGACACGTCGCAGTCTTGCCCGTCGACAAGCGTCACGCTGCTCTTTGCAGCCATGAGATCGGAATGTTGGCTGCCTTCGTTGAGTGATACCACACTCTGCGGAGTGGCGTTGTCCTTGCCAGGCAAGGTATAGTCAGTGTCGCCTGCGCCAGCCACAGCATACAGGTTATAATTGCCAGCCTCGAGTTTCATCTCCGCACTCTCCGTTTCGGAAGACAGTTTTTTCACGGCAAGGCATTTGTTGCCACTGTTGAACACATACACGTTTATCGGCGTTGCTACAGTCATTTCGGTGGTCCCCGTAGTAGCGGCTTTAGCGCGGATGATGAGCGTGTTGTTACCGAGTTGCGTACCGTCAGAAGCCAAGTCTGCGTCTTTGGAACAAGAGATTAGAGCCATGGCAGACAACGCCGCCACGGAAAAAGCATAGAACTTTTCACTCATAATGTTGGATTTAAAGTTACACATAAAGTTTAATTCATTGTATTCACGTATTCGTGCGGACGTATCTTCACGCCCACCACCTCCTTTTTAAGGAGAGCGGAGTATATCGTCTTTGCAATGCGTTCGTCTTCCATGAGAAACTTGAACACGGAATCGTATATCGGATTGGCTACGTTTACCTTCATGATGTATAAATTAATTCATTTGCAAATATATACAAAATAATCTACTCCACACAAAACAGAGCCGATTATTTCAGTATTTAGCAATAGTCCAAATATCTGCGTCTATATATCCATATACCCTTTAAGTTTTTCCGCCCACGAATAATTGTCCACAACCGTTTGTCGGCCGGCCTCGCTTATTTTGTTTCTCAGAGACTTGTCGTTCATCAACATAATGCAGGATTTCGCTATCTCATCCGCATCACTGCGCACAAAGCAATTCTCCCCATCCTTCAATTCCGGAATGGCGCTTGATATCAGCTTGGACAATACCACCGGAACACCCATCGCCATCGCTACAAGCACTTTGTTTTGTATGCCGGCGGCTATTCTCACGGGAGCGACGGCAACACACGAGTCTTTCACCTGTGCATAGAGGTCGTCCACGAATCCCGTAACGACAATGTCGCTGTCTGCCTCTCCCAAGTCGGTTATTTCCTTTGAGGGCTGGGCGCCTATTATATAGAACTTTGCGTCAGGCCTGCTCTTCTTTATCAAAGGAAACACCTCTTTGGCGAAAAACAAAGCCGCATCCTGGTTCTGCAATGTGCGCATATTCCCGACAAAACTTATCTTTCCCGGACTGTAATCGCAATTCGAGGGATACAAATCCACACCGTTAGTGTGTACGCTCAGCGTATTTTGCTTCGGACAATTAGCCTTAAGAAAGTTCACGTCATCGCGGGACACAAGCACTACCTTGGGAAAATGTTCAGCTATATGACGCTCGTATTTCCCTATCAGCCGCCTTTCGACAATGTAAATCACCTTCTTCAGACTACTGCCCTTTGCGTGGGTTACCATAGCATACGTTTTGGACAGAGCGTCTGTCATCTCCACGACAGACTTGTCGTTCAAGCCTGCACGTTCCAGATACGGTGCCATACGCAAGAGATGCGACAAATAGCGGTCCGGCTTTTCTACGGAAACCACACGGCGGAACATCTTGCCGAATGGCCGCGAGAAATAATACCCGCACTGTATCGGTTTGCCGCGAAGCAGAAACAACAAAGAGTTTAGCGCAGACACCATCTTATTCCGCTTAACAAGAAACACCTTGTCATACAACGATTTCGCCAACTCAGCATCGGCGTTGCCGTCATGAAAGGAAACGAGAAGGAGCTGATGCCCCTGCGATTTCAGGTATCGTGCAATATTGTTTATCCTCAACACGTCCCCTCCGTTTTCGGGAAAGGGGAACCGAGGTGTAAGTATACATATTTTCATGCCAAATCTATTTTAGTTTGAATACCGCCACGTCGCCAGGCTGCACAACATACAGCCCTGCCAAATTCTCCTGCTGCAATTTTTTGTTTACATAACGCACACCTTGCGTCTTGGCCTTTATCCTCAGGCGCATACTGTCAACATAATCTTTGTTTACAACCGCAAGATACCTGCTTTTTCCGCTCGTGAATTCAGAAACGAGAGCACCTTTTTTCCCTTCAACGACAAGACTGTCCAACTGCTTGGGACAAACGGCTTTCTGTTCTCCGCTTGGTATCTTCACAAGATGACCTACACGTAAGACAACAGCTTTGGCAAACAATGCAGAAATTGTCTTCAGCTCCGTGTTCAGCGTTTTCACGAGATAATACGTCTTTGTCTTTTTGCCATCGGCATTGACAGGAGCGTCGTGGAAATCATAGTTTTTGTCTGACGGTGTCTTGTATGTAAAATATACCAAAGCCTTTGCTCCATACAGAAGATTGACATACGCCTGAAGTCTCAGTGAAGCAAGCGTAGGCTGAGGGTATTCGCCATGCGGAACGGTGAGAACAAATCCCCAAAAGCCCCAACCTGTATTCCGGCACAAGCTGCGCACCTCGCTTAGATTTCCGAACCACCCGTCCCTCAAACCACTTTTGGTCACAGGATAATAGTCAAATGAAATCTGGGGCATCCCCAACTTGGCTGCCGCTTGCAAATACTGTAGATACGTCTGGCTACCTATATTCTTAAATTGCTTTTCATCATAATACGGATGAAGGTTCACCACGCACGGATGCTTGCTGTCCACTTTTGCAATGGCCTCTTTGTTCTTCTTTATAGTCTGCAGACCAGCGTAAGAAGGTTCGTCGGCAAGGAAATACCCGGACAGTCCGTTTTGGCCGCCAAGATACGTAGCCGCCATTGCTGGTGTCTGCACTACTTGCGGCGTATGGATATATAGCCCGACTCCCGCACTGTAAGCTCTTTTCAAGTCAGCCTTCGCCTCTGCCAAAGTATTGTAGATATTGATGCAATGGGTAAAGCCACACGTCTTGATGTCAGCATATTCCTGAGCCGAAACTTTACTGACGACAGGCCCCATGTAAGCAATCCTCGGTATGTCCACGCCGGAAGTTCCGGCAAGGACATAGAGAAGGAATACAAATATAATCAGAATCTTTCGTTTCATCCACCGTATAATTATAAGGTTAGCATTAGTCTTACAGATTGCCCGCAAAATATTTACTTTGCCTTCTGATAACGCAATCTTCTTACCACATCAAAGCCCGACATTTGCAACAGTTTTTTAGTCGATTGCGTAAAGACAAGAAAAGCGTAGAACAAACACGCCTGAAACAGGTTGCCGCCGTTCTTCCTCACAATATACATATACTCCCTGCGCTTCTTGAAAATACTTTCACTTGTAGCGCCACCAAGTTTGAACACGGCAATATCAAAGTCAAGATGCCTGAACTTTGCGCCAGCTTTGGTGGCCCTTATCAAAAAGTCTAAGTCCATTGCATACTTAATCTTGGTGTCATACCCGCCCAAGGAACGGCACAAGTCCATTTTGGCAAACACACCTTGGTGTGCCGGTCTGCAAAAGAACGGAAGCACGGGAAATCTCAGCGACGGCTTAATCCTGCATTTGTAGTCCGTATCCTGATTCCACAAAATCAGATTTCCGCAGAACAAATCTATGTTTTCCTCATAATTGTCCGCCACATATTCCAGGGCGTGCGGCAACATATAGTCATCCGAGTTTATGAAAACAACCAAATCTCCTGTGGCATGAGCAATGCCTTTGTTGAAAGCATCGCTTATGCCATTGTCTTTTTCGGACAGGACGAAGTCTATCCGGTCAGAATATTTATTAACTATGTCCATCGTGTTGTCCGTAGACTTACCGTCGATAATGATATACTCCTTATTGCGGTAATCTTGACAAACCACGCTTTGAATTGTCTTTTCAATAGTCTCTCCGCTGTTATACGCGATGGTAATTACGGATATTTTTATATTTTTCATACACAAAATATTAGCAGTCGTGTTGTCACACGAGACTTGTAAGGTATGTCATCAATATTTATTTGTGAGCAAATTCGCCCAAAACAATATTTGGGTAGTTCTGTCAGCGCATCTCATCTCTCGGCAGAACATAATCTTCAGCCTCTTCACGAAAGAACATTTGCCGGAAAGGAACAGATTCAGCGTTTGCAGGTTATGCGGAGTGATGACATCCGAATAGCAGTCACACAACTCCTTTGCCTGTACGTAACGCTCGTCACGCTGTGACATGAAGCGATGCAACCTCGCTTTCCACTCATATACGAAGCCTTGCCCCTGCCCTACGGCATTTGAAGTATGCTGCCGATAGAGGATATGCGGAGTCTTGTCAAAATATATATACGCCCCTATAGCCTGCGCTATCGAATAAATCCATATATCATGCATCGGCATTATTTTGGGAGATATGTCACCGACTTTCTCTCGCAGCTGATGGTTCAGCACCATCGTGCATCCACCGATGAACTTATATATAAGGCTTTCGCCGAATGTCAGCAGAGGTTTTATGATAACGCTTGGTTTGGGATTTAAGTCTGCATCGGTCAGCTGTGTCTGCCCGAAATACAAGGCAGGCTCACCGCAACGGTTTTCAAGACTCTTTACCGCTGTATAGAGCTTGTCCTCTATCCAATAATCGTCCTGGTCGGCAAAGGCGTAATATTCGCTTTGCGGAGCGTGTTGGAGAAGATGCATGAAACTCCTTTGCGGTCCGAGGTTGCTCCCTGTGTAGAAAGAAAGCAAGCCTTTTGCCTTATACTCTTCAAGTATGTCCAAGGTATCGTCTTTAGACCCGTCATCACGGACAACAAGGTTTACCCGCACGCCCTTCTGGTTCAATATGCTGTTTATTTGTTCGCGTATGTATATGCCTCCGTTGTATGTCGACATCAACACCGTCACATTATGTATTCTGCACATTCCTGTTCTTCTTGTTTAGTAAATAATAGCTCAAATACGCCCGGAGATATTTCAGCGTCAGTTCCCGCAGAGTTCTCGACAATGTCGGGCGCAATGTAGTGAAAGTCAAGGACAGACAATTCCCCGAAGTCCCCTTTCGGAAATTGCGGGCGCATTCCAGATATATGCAAAAGCGATGATACACTTTGCCCTTGTCTGTTTCAGTAGCTGAGAATGTCTGCCTGCACGTCACATTATCCATAACATAAAACTCCGGATAAGATTTCCTGTACTTTTCGATAAAAGCTATATCGGAAAAATCAAGCCATATATCCTCGTCGTAGCCCCCGACTTTGGAGAACGAATCTACAGTGAGAAGTATTCCGCTGTTAATCGGACACGCTTCACTGAACTTCACGATTCCCACAGGTGCTGTCTCACAAATATGCGAGGTGTGCAGTCTATAGGGCGTAGGCGAGATGTATTTTCCGTTTTCTATTACATGGCGCGGAACTATCATGGGCATCTGCGGATGCTCCTCCACGGCCTTGACATAGCCATCCTTGGCGTTTGCCGGGAAAAACGTGTCCTGATCCATAAGCAGCAATCTGTCGTAGCCTTCATTCTTGGCGTATTCGCACGCAGCGTTGTATGCCTTGCCCAGACCGCCGTTGCCGGTATCCCGGACATATTGTCCCACGCTGACAGCAGTCGTCTGCACTTGCGGGGAATTGTCGTAGACAAAGATATCGCCGTAGATATCTTTGTGCCCCGAGAGCAGGGTTCTGAACGCTGCGGCATCTTCAAGCCGGCATCCGTAAAGAGTTATGACATATAATATCTTTGCCATGTGATTTCGTTTATCTGAATCCGAACTGGTTGTAAGCATAGTTCTGCGCAAAGAAATATGTTGCGAGAAGCATCACTATAACCTTGCCGCACCACGCCGGACGTATAGTATAATACACGCTTGCGAACAATATTATCTCCACAAAGCCAAAGAGCTGCGATATACGCACGGCTATTACAGACATCTCGCTTAGTCCGAACCACGCCGCCAAGGAGAAGCAGTCGCACAACAGGAGTATCGGCAACGCCTTGATATGAGGTTTAATGACATCGTAATAGTATATCACATAATAGAATAACGCTATTCTGAACAGCACCATTATGTTAATGACCCTAATGTCCGGGTGCTCACCATTGGCAATGGCGTATTCATAAAGAGCCAGTTTCTGCTCTATGTAAGGAATAGGGAGAGACGTTATTATATTGATATGCGCCACCCATAAAAGAACGCTTACCGGAACAATTAACGCAAGCACAGTCTTGTATCTTGCGGACAAGTCTTTGGGACACATCAACAACGGGAAAGCGAGCACCGCCAACGTGTGATGGAATGCTATTCCAACAGCCAGCAAACCTGCTATCAGCCATGCAGACCTTCTTTCAACCCTCAGATACAGTGCGTACATCCCAAACGCCATACCTGCCGCAAGCCTTATCTGCTCACAGTCGTGAAGCATAAAATAGTTGCTGGCATACACCAGGATTGAAAGGAGAAAGCATGTTTCGTCCGTCATTTTTCTCACGGAATAGAGCTTCAGCGGAATGGAAATAAAGGCGAAGATATAAATTACGGACTTCATTGTTCCTCCATGCCGGTACACGAACTCCGAGATAATCAGGAAGGTCTGCTCTACCGCAAGCTGGGTGAGTTTCTTGTCGAAAGAATAAAAATACTTCTCATAATTCTTGTAATCACTGACGTATGATGTCGGGCGTGTCACGGAAATCGCGACAAACACAATGACATATATCCACAGCAGCCAGCTATGGTATCTCTTTGGCAAATTCTCCGAAAACAGAGTATTCACCATGATAGTCAGCATTACAACGAAAAGGATTATCAGCATATATACTTTCTGAGATAATATACAGACAACACTACGGCGTAGAACATCATCAGTCCTATACCTCCCAACATACGTTTCGGTCCGGCAGGCTTCGTAGGCACTGTAGCACTCTCGATCGTTGTGAAAGCAGGTGTCTTTTCCTGTATTTTCGCCAATGCCGTCTGCTTCTGCGTATTCATTGTTGAGTAGATATTGAACTTGAGCTGCATATCATTCTCCAAGTCCTCAATCTTTGAGCGCACGCTCTCCAGTTCCGCCTCGTAGTTGGCGTCTGAGTAGGCCGCGTATTTTTGCCTGGCCTTTTCATAATTCAGCTGTGCCTTGTCGCAAAGTTTTTTGTAATAATTGTAATCGTTCTTCGCTTTCCGTGTACGGTAGTCAATTATGAAATCAAGGAGTTGCTGCGCCGTTCTGTCCGCAAGAGTGGCACATATCCTGGGGTCTTGGTCTTTTGCGGTAATTGTAATGGCGTTTGTCTTCTGGTCGATGGTGCAACGGATGTTGCCCCTCACAAGTCCGGCAATGTCTTGTTGTCTCTTTGTCATCGAAAACACATTGATTTTCTCGTTAGCCTTTCCGGTGTAAGTGTCGGTTACTTTCTTCTCGAACATTTCCTTGACCTCACCCAGCAGACTTTCCCACCATGCCCGTTTCTTATGGTGCAAGAGATAGTCATAGTAAGTTGTTGTCAGCTTACCGTCCTTTGTCGTGACCGTAAGCGGAAACATCTTGATAATGAAATCGTTTGACCCTATCAAGTCGGGATATAATTCCAAAGATATGGCATCGTTGTTGGCAAGTTTGCTCAAAGACCCCATACCGAGCGACGACAAGGCGGACGAAAAGCCTCCCATGGATGCCTCGGACGACTCTGGAGCCAGGGTTACGGAACTGCTGTAGTACCGCGGTACACAACAAATCAAAAGGTATCCCAACACGAGAACCACAGGCATTGATATGAGGTACACCTTGCGATGTTCCCTCAACATTCTCGCCACTATCTTGAAATTCAACAATTTCCTTGAAGGGTTGTTGTCTTGGTTGCTAGCTATTTTATCCATATTCCTTTAGCCTCGTTTTTAATGATTTTCCTATATTGTATTATATTTATCGCCAAGCCCGGCAAATTTACTGCACTCATCACCGCCATAAACCAAACTATACTGCCCGTTGCCTTAACCGCAGCGACCGACAGCGGAATGAAACACACTGCCGCCGTTACCGTGGCATACAGCTGAAGTCTCAATACGCCTATACCGTTGAGGATGAAGGAATATCTCAGACTGCTTATGGTCACGAACATATACACCCCCATCATTATTGTCATGCTAACCGGCACATCCACGTCATCGCCAATCCAAATGCCATAGAACACAGGCGATACTGCCACCATAATGATTTCCAAAACGAATATCGCAAGAAGTATCTTGTTGAGCAACCGGTTACTCTTCACAATCCACGCCATGTCCTTTCTCTTGTATGCGTCGGTCGTGGCACTCCAGTATGGCGTGCATATCACGGTGAACACCATAAGCACTATGGAGAAATACCTGTAAGTTATCTGGTACGGCGTTACGACATCCGGAGAGAACATACGCGATATGAGTACATTGCTTGTCATAAACAATATGCACCCGGCCATCTGCAATATAAAGAACTGCACACCGTAACTGAACAGCTGCCGTATCATCGTTTTTCTAACGCTTGCCATCGTAGGCCGCAGAGCCTTATATTTATAGCAGAAGCTGTATATATAAGCAACGACGTACACAATCAGCGGCGGGAAAGTATTCGCCACGGCAATTCCCACAAGCGACGAGATACCGCAGTAATAAAGAGCCATGGTAACAAACAGAGCCAACGTCTGCCCGGATACGACGAGCAGATTGTTTACGGCCGGCAGCTGAAGCCCCAAATAGAAATTGCCGATGAACTTTAGTACGAAGGTGGCACACACCAAGACTGTCGCTACCGTGAAGACCACGGAAAGGTCGCCAACATACTCGGGGTTGATATTCAACAGCGAATAAAGGTCAATGACATTTATCAGCAAACACAACAATACAGCTACAGGCACAACAACGACAACCAGCATGCAGAATGTGGAGGACACTGCTTGCCGGGCCTTTTCCATATCACCTTCAGCGATATACGTAGCCAATTTGTTTCTCAGCCCGTTCCCGAGCCCTATGTCCAGTTGGTCTATCCACAGCAACAGGCCGCTCAACGTAAGCCAGACACCGTTTCTATATTCCCCTAGGCATTTCAGCGTATATGGCACCAGCAGAAATATTACGGCTGCGCTCCACACCTTGATGAGAAAAGAAAAAGCTATATTCTTTCCTATCAATGCAGAACGCTTGTCCCTCATGTCTTTCTTAATGATTGTCAGTGCCATTACTTAGAAAACTCCTTGCAAATTCATTAGTTTCACACTATCTTTACTCCGCATCTCCTATCGTGAAGAGATAACAAAATGAGTTCCTGCATTCCAACCTCTGTCAGTCGGATATTATAACACGTCATAAACTTTTATCTTGCATTCACCAATAACAACATTTCTTCTATTCTTGTATTTTTATTTTCCATATGCTTTTTATTTACAGTGCAAAATTTGTTTCCCCTTCTCCGTGAGCAAGTATTTTTGCTTTGGATGGTGAGGGGAGCTTGGATAGAGAGGCTGCACATATCCGTCTTTGACCGAAGGGGCAAGGTACTTCTCCATGAAATTTTCTCTATCTTTAAGTCCAATATCCTTCATCAACTCTTTTATGGATAGAGTTCTTTCGTCTAATGCTTTTAGAAGCAATATGAAGTATTCTTTACTTGTCGGGTACTTGTCGGGTACTTGTCGGGTACTTGTCGGTACTTGGCACGAAATAGGGACAGCCCCCTTATCAAGCTGCAGAACAAGTTTTACTTGCATTAGCCCTGCCTGCTCTATTAGCTCTGGCTTTGTCCAATGTTTCTCATCCCAGGCATGCAGAATCAGTGGGAAACCAGAACCGAGGTTCTCGCCGAATCCAATCATGCGAAACATGTTTTGCATACGTTGATTACGAGCTTTCGACTCTCCGCCTGAGTAGATTTGAGCCAAAGGTAATTTTAAGAGCCCAGGATTGGTCAGCACGATTCGGTCATCGTATTTTTCTATTCTAAGCAGACCATTCAGCATGAAGTCAGAATGTATGATCATATTTGTTACGGCTTCTCGAACAGCCTTGTGCTGCAAGGTGTCGTCGTTGCGTATCATGCCTTCCATCTGAAATGGGCGAGGTAGCTCGCGCGTTAGTTTAGGAAGGACAAGGCGCATGAAGTTGAATATATTGTTTTCCCAGGTTCCATCATAAGTCAGTCTGTCGCTGTAACGTTGGTCGCCAATGAGGTGTGACTTGTCGATGTAATCCATGCGTAGATTGTCAAACCGTTCACGGACAGGCAATCCCTTGCCAAACATCAGCAGTCCGGCTAGCGTCAGCCCTTCCATGCCTTCTTTGCGGTTTATAGTGTAACCTCCCAATTGTTGTAGGAATTCTTTGTTGTCCAGACCGTTCCATACATGTTCGGAGTTGATGGTGCTGAACATCATTCGGTAGGCTTTCAATGTCGGAAGGTCTATGTCGTCCATTGTATAGTACTCAAGCAAGAGGCCGTCGTTTCCGGCCTCATTGGCATCGCGAAGCATCATTTTCACTTCCTGTTCCGTGCAGTGGTAATCGCCTTCGTGCTTACGTTTGAAACTGCCACGCATAAAATTGTCGTTGATATAGACTGGACGTTGTGTGTACTCTGCTCGTGGCACGTTTACAATAACCACCTCCTTCCCCGCTATGGTCTGTATGAGTACATCATTATGGTTGAGAAGGTTGATGCTTACTTTCTCTTTGCTGTTTGCAATATTCCAAATGTCCTTGCAAATCTTGTCAGCATCTTCAACACCGACAATCTCGAACCTTTTAGAATGGTCTGTTTCAGCCATATGCTCGCTGACACCTAAAAGTATAACACCTCCATTTGTATTGGCAAATGCAGAATATGTATCCCAAACAGAGTTGGGGACACTCTTGGTTGCAGTTTTGCACTCAAGGGATATGTGTTCGCCTTCAGTGAGCAAATTCTGTATGTTTATTTCATTTTCCATATTCCAATGCAATACAAATCTTAGGGTCACAGGTACAAGGTATGTTGCCCCACTGCTTGATAACTTGTTTTACTCTGCGAGTGTCAGAATTTAGGCTTCCCTTTCTTAAATATTTCTACAGAGATGCGATAGCCATATTCGGACGGCTCATCTCGTTCGGTGTTGTTCAATTCTTTAGTTCTTTACCTGTTATCCGTCTATCCAAATGTCCAATGCTTGTGACAACTCGTATTCAGACAATTGCGCGACAATGCATCGGCGTAGAAATTTGAATAGATCTCCATAACACTCCATTATTATTTTTCCATCAAGACTCAGTATGGCACAGTTGCAAAAGACACGTAGATTATTACGAAATGGATTAAGTATGCGAATGTAGTCCGCATAATCGCCTTCTTGAAATGTTTGGTATCTTTTTTCTTTTAATACCGACGCTATAGCATCCAGAGAGGAGAAGTCTTTAACATCTTCTAAAACTTTCTCTGCACCATCTAGGCTATCTTCGTCAACATACCGCAATTTGTAGAAATTCCGCAGGAAATCTTTGGCCTCTTTTTCTAAAACCGAATCTTTGATTTTATAGATGTAATAATCTTCTTCCTCGTGGAAAGTGTAGATGCCTTTCAAGTGGAACTTTTCTTCTAATTGTTTTAATATGTCTACGGAAGATACTTCGTCATTGACAATGTCTGCCAAATCTTTTTTTCTAATCGCTAGAGTCAATTTTAAACCTATTGCCAAATAGCATCCCATATTGTTTTCTCCTATTCTTTTGGGGGTTGTTGTTGAATTTGTCTATTATCTTGCCAACTCCGTCATCTTCTCCAGCAGTTGCCGGAAGAGAGGGATGTAGTCAAGGAGTATGGTCTGTTGGATTTCTGCGGCGGTACTCTCGTCGTAGTTGTGCGACGTGAGGTTACGGTCTGCTATGGTATCCATCCACTTCGGGTCGTCTATGATTCCGATGGCGAGAGCTTTCCTTATGGCGTCACGCGAACCGCGGATGTCGGTGTAGCCTTGGTAAGTCTCGTAGTCCTTCATCACGTTCCATGCTAACTCGTGGGTGTACTCAAACCGTTGTATCAGCCCCTCACGCATCAGTTCTACAGTATCCTCGTCCTCGATAATGACATTCTGTAGTTTCTCAGCGGCAACGCACAGTTTCTTGTATGCTTTGCTGTAGTCCCTTGCCCTTGCCCTCGAACCATAGACGATAGCCTTCTCTACTTTCGGCTGCCGAGCCAAAAGTGAGGTAAGCTTTTGCTGTTCCGTGTCTGTTATGCCAATGTCAGTCATAATGCTTTTAGTCTCTTCTGAATATGTCGCACGTATCTAAATCATAGATGGCGAGTCCCTTGAAAAGATCTTTCCTTCCGCTGAAATAAGCCTCTATCGTGGAAATGAGAAAGCTCTTCCCGAAACGCCGCAGACGACTGAGGAAATAATAATGCCCCTCATCAACAAGACGATAAATCATTTTCGTCTTGTCCACATACACGAAGCCATCTTCTCTGACCTTATGGAAATTCTGTATTCCTATGGGATATTTCATTCTCAGCCCTCCTTTTCACCTTGTCATTTCAGTATATTGGCAAGCGTGGCGATCATTGTGGCGATAGACGCAACCGACGTACCTATCGTCATGGTCTCGGCAATACTCAGCTTCGTCGTGGCCTTTGCGGGAACCACGATTTCGCATCCCGGCATCGGCTTGGCGTTATGCGACACCTTTGCCACCGTTCCGTTCATGTATATGATATATGCCTGCCGCCTCTTCGCCTTGTTGCTGAAGCCGCCTGCCTGATCTATATAGTAGCTGGCCTTCTTTCCTTTCACGAAGCCCACGGTATTGGGATACATCACCTCGCCGTTGATCTTCACCGTTCCCGTATACTGCGGCACCACGATGCGGTCACCCTCGCGCAACACGATATCCTCATCGCCGCCGGGATTGGCGAGAGCCTTGTCCAGCTCTATACCCACGGTGTAGGAGTCCTCAATCTGGAACTTTCTCAGTCTTTCGCTATTGCTTACGTCAATCTTCTGTCCGCCTGTCTTTGCGGCCTCTTCCATTGCCACCTGCTCATACTGTTCGAGAGCCATGTTGCGCGCGGCCTCCAGACGCTTGCGCTCGCTCTCGTTTATCTGTCTCACAAGCATTGCTCCGGCGGCATAACCGCGGTCGGTCACTCCTCCTGCGGCATTGATAACGTCGCTAAGGCGCATATTGTTCTTCGCCAGCGTATAGGTGCCGCTGAACATCACCTCGCCGTCCACCGTCACGTTCTGCTGCTTGGTGAAGCCGGGGCTCTTGCGCACGTAAACCTCGTCGAACGGCATAAGTTCGAAACCGGGCTTGCCGTCAATCACGAAACCGTCTTTCAGCGAGAACGTGAAGGTCTGTGCCTTTATGGAGTCCGTGGTCCACGCCTTGGGATTGTTCACCCGGCGCGCCACATCGACCTTCACCACCGAGGCGGAACTCTTCAGACCGCCCGCCTGGAGCACGAAGTCCTCGATTGTCTCATTCGACGCATATTTGTAGATGCCGGGGTAGTTCACCTCGCCGTGAATCGCTATCGTCTGCTCCTCCATCAGCTCCTGCTTCGTGGGGATAAAGAGCACGTCGTTGGGCTGTATCGGCATATCAGCCACCTTGCCCGAGAGGATGCCCTCCACATCAACGGGTATCACCTGAAGTGTGCGGTCTGCCTTCATCCTGTGCATCACGGCGCGCGCCGTGAACGCTTCCTCCTTGAGACCCTCGGCATGTTCGAGCAGCGTGCGCACGCTGTTTATCTCGCCGCCCACCTGATACATTCCCGGGCGGAACACGGCTCCCTTTATCTCCACCATATTGGAGAATCTGGAAAGGATTGAATCCACGCTGATAGAATCCTCGTCGGCAAGATGGAATGAGTTCATGTCAAACTCGTCCACGTTGTACACGGAGTATTCCTTTCCCGTCTTCCTCACGAGGCGCACCGACTTGGTATAGGCGTCGCCGGCGAAGCCTCCGGCATATTTCAGGATGGTGCCCACGCTCTCGTTTTTCTTCATCTCATACCACATCGGGCGCTTCACCTTTCCCGTGATGTTCACGAGGCAGTCGTAAGGCCCCACCACGATAACGTCATTGTCGGCAAGACGCACGTTGCCTGTGAGCTTGCCGTTGAGCATATAGTCGTAGATGTCCACCACCGACACAAGGCGGTTGTTCCTGTAAACCTTGATATTTCGCAGTGTTCCGAGTTCGTTGGTCCCGCCCGCCATATACAGGGCGTGGAACACGGTAGCGAACGCCGACAGGGTGTATGTTCCCGGTGTCTTCACCTCGCCCATCACGTTCACCATGATGGATCGTGTTTCCCCCACAGTCAGCTTCACCTTCGAACTGCTGTAGCGCGCACCGAGCGTGGAGCGCAGACGGGCGTTGGCTTCGTTCACGGTGAGACCGCTCACCTGCACGGGTCCGTAGCCGTCTATCGTCACATAGCCGTCAGGCGAAACCGAAGTTTCTATCGTCTTTTGCGACGCTCCGTAAACGTCGATATACACAGCGTCGCCCGGACCCAACCGGTAGTTCTGCGGCGTGGCGATATTCATGTTGGGTTCAAACGACAGGTTCTTGTTGTTGAAGATGTTGCGGCCGAAGACTTTCTTCTTTGTCTTCTCCGTCATCAACTTGTTGAGCAAGGCCGCCGTGTCGGGCACGAACTCGTCAAGCTCATCGCGCATGTCCATGAACTCCTCGTCGTCTTCGCCGTAAATACCTTTCTTCTTCGTCGTACCCAGTCTGCCGTCTTTCAGTCTGTACTGCGACTCATACTGCGACTTGTCATCTTCGTAGTACGCTTCATCACCGTTTTCTCCATTCTGCAATTTCTTCTTGCCGTTGCCGTTCCTCAAGCGGGTGCCGTTCTTGCTGCCCGTTGCGGCAGACACCTGTCCGAGTCCGTCTCCCTTCGAGGCGCGCTCGTACTTTTTCCTAACGCGGCGTATCTGCTCTATATTCACGCCTTTCTGCATCAGCTTGGTCACAATCTGTGACTGCGACGTTCCGGCGTTGTGTTCTTTCACCACGAATTTCATCACCTGGTCGTCTGTCATCGACGACTGTGCCATGATTCCAGCCGGCATGAGGACCGAGAATAACAGTGCAATGATATATCTTTTCATCTTGAAGGTATTTTTCGTTTTTACAATTCAGAATTTCTTTCCACTCACGATGCTGAAAAATGTCTTCAGCACTATCGCCGCATCAAGTTTCAGCGACCGCCGCTTCAGGTAGTCGGTGTCCATGTGCAGCCTCACGAGCATCTTCTCCATCGTGTCGGTGTAGCCATTGTAGAGCGTAGCCTCAGACGTCAGTCCGGGCTTCATCTCGTATATAAGCACATAGCTGGGGTCGTGCTGCATTATCTTGTCGATGTAGAATTTCCGCTCCGGCCTGGGGCCGACGAACGACATGTCGCCCTTGAGCACGTTCCACAGCTGCGGCAGTTCGTCGAGGTGGTGTTCCCTCAGGAAGCGTTCCGTCTTGGTGGACTGTCCCTCGACACAGTTCGCCACGAGACGCGGTTCGTTCTCGGGTTCGCTCATGGTGCGGAACTTGTATATGACAAAGGGTTCTCCCCTGTAGCCGATGCGTTCCTGTGAGAATATCACAGGTCCGTTTTTCTGTCTTTTGAGCATTATGGCTATAACCAAGCACACAGGTGACGAGGCCACCATACCCAACAGGGAGAACACCACGTCGAAAAGCCGCTTCACGACCTTCTGCCATTTCCCCATTGCGTCATGTTTTCCAGCGAGACCGCCAGCCTCGTTAATATTTTGTCCGTTCACGATTATGTTCCTAATTTTTCCTTATAAACTGCATTTTTCCAGATTTATTGCAAGGCATCCGAAAATCCGTGCAAAGGTAACATATTTTATTATAATATTTACACGGTTGCAAACAAAATGAAAGGCACCGCAAAAATACCGCTCCAAAATTTCTTCCGTTAAAATAAAACCGCTACCTTTGCACTTTGAAATACCATAGCATGAGCATTTCAATATGCTGCAGAGACGGGGTTGACTGGATTTGACAGCGGGTTGGAATGGTACGTAAGCATGCGGAGCGCAGTCTGCCGGCTCCATAATCCCGACGGTCAACAATTTATCTGGCGAAAAATCTTACGCTCTCGCTGCCTAACCGAAGCACAGTAGGTTATCGGCTTTATTCCGTCACCAGGTGATGGAACGAGACATCGCTCAAAGGCTCTTTTTCCGAAGTTCTTTGGCAAAGCGGTGCGGTTAATTCGGGAATAGCCATGGTGTGCCCCGCCGCCACGGTGAAATTTTAGGGGATAAGGCTGCGGTTGGTGGTCCAGGTCTTGCCGCAGCTCGAAAACCGAAGGCTGGAATAAGCATGTAGAAAGCGTATGGTTTCCCTGTTTGGACGAGGGTTCGAATCCCTCCAGCTCCACTCCATCACTTAGCAAGCCGCTGTATCTCAGCGGCTTGCTCTTTTTTTTATGTCATACTAAAGTAATCCTTTTTCCTTTTGCTCTCTATACACGTTTCACCAAATCAGACACATGGTTTTCCGCCACCGCCAAGCCCAAAGGGAATTTTCCAAAGTTCAAAGGGATTTTTATAAAATCCAAAGAGAATTTCATAAAGTCCAAAGAAAAATCCGCCGCCCTGCCCACATAAAAGTTTGTCATGGGCAAAGCGGCGGAAACGAGTTCTATTGACGGTAAAAGATTAAGCTACCGCTTTTTATTTCTCCTCCGGAGCGATTACTTTCCAGCATCCGGCAGCGAGCGCACCGCCGACAAACGGGCCAACGATGAACACCCAAAGCTGCGACAAAGCCTTGCCTCCCTCAAAGAGGGCGGGACCTATGGAACGCGCGGGGTTCACGGAAGTTCCCGTATAGTGAATGCCAACAAGGTGTATGAGAACAAGGGCAAGACCAATGGCAAGACCGGCAAAATTGTTTGTCGCCCCGTTTGTCTTGCTCGTCGCCCCGAGAACCACAAGCACAAAGATAAAAGTGAGCAGCACCTCGGCAAGTAGTCCGTTCACCACGTTGTCCGAGGCACAGACGTTGGCACCCGTCAAAGTGCCCTTCGCGAGTTCCGGGTCCGTGCCGACAAGGGCGGCGAGCACTGCGGCGGCAATTACTGCGCCGACAACCTGAAACACCATGTACATACCACAGTCCTTACCGCTCATTCTTCCGCTGAGATACACGCCGAGCGTTATCGCAGGATTGATGTGGCAGCCTGATATTCCGCCAATTGTGTACGCCATAGCCACCACGGAGAGGCCAAAGGCGAGGGCTGTGCCCAATACCGAAGCGGTGTCGCTACCGCAGGCTAAACTCACGGCTGCGCCGCATCCCAAGAATGTCAATACAAACGTACCGACCATTTCTGCCAAATACTTTTTCATAATTTCAATTTGTAATAAGTGTTGTTCAATAATTTGTCCGTTTTCACATCGCCGACAAAGTTACAGTTTTTATTACAATTCACAAACACGGCGGCGCGTTTATTTTAAGGCTGGAATTTGCAGACCCCCTCAAGCCATCTATATATATTAGGTACAACAAGCCCCATGCAACGTCCTTACGTTAGGAAAAATACAACAAATCACAAGGAATGAAAAAAATCACACTATTGTCTGCCGCGGCATTGACGCTTTCGGCGACAACATTTGCGGCAAACACCGCCGGCAACGCCCGGACGAACAGCCACGTGCTGTGGTACGACAAGCCTGCCGCCACATGGACCGAGGCACTGCCCATAGGCAACAGCCGCCTCGGAGCGATGGTCTACGGCACGCCCGCCACAGAGCGGCTGCAGCTCAACGAAGAGACAATCTGGGCCGGACGTCCCAACAACAACCCCAACCCCGAAGCGAAGGAATACCTGCCCAAGGTGAGGGAACTGGTTTGGCAGGGGAAATACAAGGAGGCGCAAGACCTCGCCACGGCACACGTGATGGCGAAGACAAACCTCGGCATGCCTTACCAGCCGTTCGGCGACCTCTACGTGAGCTTCCCCGGCGCGGGCAGCTACACCAACTACCGCCGCGAACTGAGTCTCGACTCGGCGAGAGTGGTGACGACATACACCGCCGACGGAGTGAATTACAAGCGCGAATACATCTCGTCGCTCAGCGGAAACGTGATAATGGTACACCTCACCGCCAGCCGCAAGGGTATGATAACCTGCAACGCCAACATGACATCGCCGCAGCAGGACGTGACGATAAGGTCGGAGGGCAAGGAGATTGTGCTCAGCGGCATCAGCGGATGGCACGAGGGCCTCAAGGGCAAGGTGCAGTTCACCGGGCGCGCCACGGCAAGGACCGAAGGCGGCACGGTGACAAGCAGCGACGGTGTGCTGCAGATAAAAAATGCAGACGAGGCGACCATCTACCTCACCATTGCCACCAATTTCAAGAACTACAACGACATCTCGGGCAACGACACCGTAATATCCGAGAAAACCCTTGACGAGGCTCTGAAGAATTCCTTCGCGCAGATTAAGCGGAAGCACTACGACATCTACAGCAAGCAGTACGGCAGGGTGAGCCTCAACCTCGGCGCCGACGCTTACGCCAACCGCCCCACGGACTGGCGCGTGGAGCATTTCAAAGAGCACAACGACGAGCACCTCGTGGAGACCTACTTCCAGTTCGGGCGCTACCTGCTCATCTGCACGTCGCAGCCGGGCACGCAGCCGCCTACGCTGCAGGGACTGTGGAACGACAAGATGCTGCCGTCGTGGGACAGCAAGTACACATGCAACATAAACCTTGAAATGAACTACTGGCCTGCAGAAGTGGCCAACCTCAGCGACCTCACCGCCCCGCTCTTTTCACTAACGAAGGACGTGAGCCGGACGGGCAGGGAGTCGGCACAGGTGATGTACGGCGCCGACGGATGGGTGCTCCACCACAACACCGACCTATGGCGTGTGACTGGGGCTATCGACAAAGCCCCTTCCGGCTTGTGGCCCACCGGAGGGGCGTGGCTCTGCCAGCATCTGTGGGAGCATTACCTATATACAGGCGACAAGAAATTCCTCGCCGACGCTTACCCCACGATGAAAGAGGCGGCGCGCTTCCTCAACCAGATAATGGTGCGCAACCCAAGCAACACATACTGGATGATTTGCCCCAGCCTCTCGCCCGAGAACCAGCACCCCCACCACGCCACGACGGCAGCCGGAGTGACAATGGACAATGAACTGATACACGACCTGTTCTCCCACGTCATCAGCGCCTCTGCCATCCTTGGCGCGAAACAGGACAAGGCGTTCACCGACAGTCTGCAGGACAAGCTCGACGGACTGCTGCCGCTGCAGACGGGACGCTGGGGACAGCTGCAGGAATGGAAAGACGACTGGGACAACCCTGACGACACCCACCGCCACGTGTCGCATCTCTACGCCTTATATCCAAGCAACCAGATTTCACCGTTCCGCACGCCCGAGCTTACCGCAGCCGCACGCACCTCACTGATACACCGCGGCGACCCGTCTACAGGATGGAGCATGGGATGGAAGGTGTGCCTGTGGTCGCGCCTGCTCGACGGCAACCACGCCCTCAAGCTCATCGGCGACCAGCTGACTCTCGTGCGCAACGAAAAGAAGAAGGGCGGCACCTACCCTAACCTCTTCGATGCGCATCCGCCATTCCAAATCGACGGCAACTTCGGATGTGCCGCCGGTATCGCCGAGATGCTGCTGCAGAGCCACGACGGCTTCGTGTATCTGCTTCCCGCCCTGCCCGACGCTTGGAAGGAGGGCAACGTGAGCGGACTGAAGGCGCGCGGCGGCTTCGAGGTGAGCATGACATGGAAAGACAACAAAATCGTCAATGCCACCGTGAAATCGGAATGTGGCGGCAACCTGCGCATACGTTCCGCCGTGCCTCTCACCGGCAAGGGACTGAAACCGGCCAAGGGCGAGAACAAGAATCAGCTCTTCGCCACGCCCGGCGACGTGAAGCAGCGCATCAACTTCCCGGACAAAATAGAAAAGATGCCAGAGCTCAAAAAGACTTATCTCTACGACATCAACACCAAGAAGGGAGAGATCGTAGAACTAAAAGCCAAGAACCAAGACCAAAGGCCAAAGAATTAAGAATTAGTGTAAGGGGCCGTCCGAGCCGTCCGAGCTGTCCGATTAGTCCGAGCCGTCCGAGTAGTCCGAGCCGTCCCCCCATAAAAAAAAATCCCAAAAATGAAAAAATCCCTATTCATCGCAGCCCTTGCGCTGCTCTTCTCCGCCGCGGCAAGCGCGGCGAAGAAGGCCATATACAAGCCGTGGGACAACGGCAAACTGAAAGTGTCACAGAACCAGAAATACCTCGTACACGAAAACGGCAGGGCATTCTTCTGGCTCGGCAACACGTCGTGGCTTATGCCGGAACGCCTGAACCGCGACGAAGTGGAGTATTTCCTCAACAAGGAAAGGCAGTGCGGATATAACGTGGAACAGATACAGGTGCTCAACGCCATACCCACGTTCAACGTTTACGGCCAGCAGGCCAACAACAAGGAGTTTGATTTCTCCAAAGTGTCGAAACCGGGTGTCTACGGCTACTGGGAGCACCTCGACTACATCGTGGACCAGGCTGCCGCCAACGGCATATACATCGCCATGGACTGCATCTGGGGGTCGATGATAGGCGACATGGACGTGAAGAAGGCCGCTGCCTACGGCAAGTTCCTCGGCGAACGCTACAAGGACAAGCCGAACATCATCTGGCTCATCGGCGGCGACATCCTCGGCGACAAGTCGCCCGAGGTGTGGGATGCGCTGGCACGGGCCATAAGGAAATGCGACAAGAACCACATCATGACGTTCCACCCCAGGGGAAGAACCACGTCGGCAAGATGGTTCAACGACCGCGAGTGGATGGATTTCAACATGTTCCAGAGCGGACACCGCCGCTACGGACAGCGCAACGGCGACGGTGACTACACCATCAAGGACAACACCGAAGAGGACAACTGGCGCTACGTGGACATGAGCTTCGAGAAGAAACCGCTGAAACCGGTCATCGACGGCGAACCGTCGTATGAGGACATACCGCAGGGGCTGCACGACTTCTCCGCGCCGAGGTGGATGGACTACGACGTGCGCCGCTACGCATATTGGGCAGTGTTCGCCGGATGCTTCGGCCACACTTACGGGCACAACTCCGTGATGCAGTTCATCAGGCCCGGCGTGTTGGCTTCTTTCGGTGCGGAGAAACCGTGGTGGGACGCCATGAACGACCCCGGCTACAACCAGATGAAATACCTCAAGTGGCTCATGCTGTCGTTCCCCTTCACCGAGGGCGAGGGCGACCAGAGCATCATCGCCGGAGAGAACGGCGAGCGGTACGACAGGGTCATCGCCATGCGAGGCAATGACTTCATGCTCGTCTACAACTACAGCGGCAAACCGATGAAGATAGACCTCGCGAAGATTAGCGGCGCAAAGAAGAACGTGTGGTGGATGAACCCCAGCGACGGCAAACTCTCCTACGTTGG
Organism: Oscillibacter sp. MSJ-31; assembly: GCA_963629785.1. Taxonomy (GTDB): domain Bacteria; phylum Bacteroidota; class Bacteroidia; order Bacteroidales; family Bacteroidaceae; genus Prevotella. The sequence continues at coordinate 76,422 of CAVGJZ010000002.1, forward strand.
CGAAATGGACAGCAAGGTGACTGAGTTCACCCTTGACGGGGCATACCTCAGGGGCAGCGACAGGGTGCTCATTGCCGTGGACGCGTCGAAGGACTATCTGAAGAAAGCCCAGACCGAGCTTGAAGAAAAGGACTGAGTGAGGGAAAGTGTAAAGACTAAGAACAAGAGAAAAGACATGAAGATACTGCAAAGTTCCGTATTCCGCGCCGTCTGCGCCATCGCCGTCGGCTCTATGCTCATCAAGAACCCCGACAGCACCGTCAAGGGGATAACGATCGCCATCGGCGTGCTGTTCCTCGTTTCGGGCATCATCTCATGCGTGGCGTATTTCAACGCCCGCATGCACTCGGCAGAAAACGAGGTGTATGACGCCGACGGAAATATCATCGCCGGCGGAAAGCCCGCGTTTCCCATCGTCGGCCTGGGCAGCACGATACTCGGTTTCGTGCTGGCTCTCATGCCGGGAGCTTTTGTCACATCACTGATGTACGTGCTCGGGGCTATCATCCTGCTCGGTGCGCTGAACCAGTTTCTCGTGCTTATCCAGGCACGCAAGTTCGCCGTCCTGCCCATCTGGTACTGGGTGTGCCCCACGCTGATACTGCTCACCGGACTCTTCGTGATGATAAAGCCGATGGAGACGGCAGGACTGCCGTTGCTCATCATCGGATGGTGCCTGTTGTTCTACGGTGTCACGGAATGTATCAACGCCTTCAAGATTCACCAGTGCCGCAAGCGGAGCATAGCGGCGGCAAACGCACAGAAGGAAGAAAGCGACAGGCAGGCAGGAAACGACAGGCAGGCAGAAGACGAGACTGGAAACGAAACCGCCTGACTTTCCGAGCACACAAGAGGCAAACGGCCCGAACAGGCCAAGCATACTGAGAGAAAAGAGAACCGTACAGCCAAGCCGTACGGTTCTCTTTTTGTTTTTTTTGCCTCCCTATAAAGGGGAGTGCAATTCTATGCCCACATAATATTTATTTCAGCACCACTTTCTTTCCGTTGTGGATGAAGATACCCTTCCGGGCCTTCTCCACCTTCACGCCCTGGAGCGTGTACCATGCACCGTCGCCTGCCTTTTCGCTGTCCACAGTGCTGATGGCAGTCGGAATATAAGCATCTTCAGCAGCCTTCAACTCTTCAAGGGCCTTCTCCAGCTCTGAGTTAAACTCTGAATTGTCGTAAGTGTTCTGAGCCTTGTCGATAGCCTCCTTCAAAGCCTTTGCCGCCTCGTTGGTCTCTGTGTCAGCATCGCCGAGCAACTTGGTAGCCTTCTCTATTTCTGCGAGGAGAGCAGCCTTGGCGTCGGTAACGTCTTCGGCAACGAACTCTACCAGCCAGCGCGGGTCGCCGGTCTTCAGCTTAGCCTGCTTTGTGCTCTGTCCAAGAGTGAAATCTGCATTTGCAACGTCCTTGAACATCGGGTCCATCTCTATCACCGTGCCGCTAGCATCATACTGTGCGTCGTTCTCGAATGACACAGTTTCCACGTTGTCTTCAGAAACGGCCTTTGTCATGTAGGTATTGTTGTTGAATGTAACCATACCTTCCGCATAAGAGCTTACGCCGCGTCCGCCAAGGATTCTGCGTGCAACCTGTCCGCTGCCGCAGTTTGAGAAAATGTTGTCTGTCACGACGAACGACGAGCAACCCTGCCCTGCAAATCCGCCATAGTTCGCCCATTGTCCTTTCGCTGCAACATTGTGGAAGGTGTTGTTCTGGAATATGACAAAGTTATTATCGTATCCGGCACGGGTGGAACGTCCGTTGTTGTTGTACTGCACGAAATACTTGGCGTCGGAAGCTCCCGTGTTCCAGAATGTGGAATTGCTTACAGAGATTGTGTTTGCGAAACCTCCCTTGAAATAAACCACGGCATTTGTGTTGATGCCCGTAGCCTCGTCACTTGCAAGGCCGACCTTACAGTTGTCGATTGTGAGGTTCTCCACGCAATACTTCACATTGTTGTCGTAAACGAGCTGGCCCTTTACATTGTCCAAGTTCACATTGCTGATGTTCACATATCCCTTGACATGATAGTATTCGCCTGTGCCCAATGTTGTCTCATCCGGGGTGGCTGCAAACTGCAGGAAAGCTCCTGTGTTGGCACTTGCATCAATAGTTGCGGGATTCTCCTTGATGCCTGTGATAGAGAATTCGCCGGCAGTCTCGAGAGGAGAGCTCACCGTATATTTTGCATCGGCAGCAAGGTTGATTGTAATGGAACCTATCTTGTCCACATTTTCCTTTGCCGCATTGAGAGCAGCGGAAAGGTCTGTCTCCGTCTCCGGGTTGAGAACGATGTCTATCGGATGAGCCTGAGCAGCGTCGTACTCTACCAGCCAGCGCGGGTCGCCCACCTTCATCTTTGCCTGCAATGAACCAGCCTCAACGGTGAACACACCGTTTGCGAGGTCTGCGAATGTAGTGTAGTCAGCCACATTGTTCTTCACAGGTTCGTCGGCATCGCCTGTTGTCTCCATTGCGCTCTGGTCTACGACAGTGCCGTCCACCGTGCGCAGGAATGAGTTGGTGTCGATGTCCCATACGGGGTTAGCGCCGCTCTGTCCGCCGTTGAGTCCCTTGACAAACTGTCCTTCCTTACCGCAGTCGAGCACGATATTGTTCTTCACAACGTATGTGAGCCATGTTTGGTTGGCCGAGCGGTGGGTGTTCACATTCTTGTTGTATGCGATGTTGTAGAGGGTAGAGTTCTGGATAGAGATGGTCTGGGTTTCAAGACCGGCCTCCGTTGCCTTGTTTCCTGACTGCGAACTGTAAAGGGCGCCGGTGTTCTGCGGATTGGCGTATATCGTGGAGTTCTGGATGTCGAGCTTGCCAATGACGCCGCCGCCGTTGGTATCAAATACGGTATTTTTGCCGCCGGCCACCTGAACGATACTGTTGTTGAACACCAGGTTGTCGATAACCGCCTTCTGCTTGTTTGCGTAGAAGAGCTGGGCTGCAACGCCTGTCACCTTCACGTTCTTGAACGTCACGTCACCGATTGGGGAGAATCCTTTCTCGTTTGCCTCCACCACGGGAGCTGAAAGCTGGAACACGGGAGTTTCCAATGCGCTTGCGTCGATAGTCGCCAGTCCCTCGGCGTCACCTGTAACAGAAAGGTTTCCGCCTGTCTCGATGGTCTTGCTTACCGTGTATGCACCGTCCTTGTCGAGTATGATGCTCACGTTGCCAGCCTTGTCGCCGGCTGCGGCAATTTCAGCAACCTTGTTTTCCACGAGCGTGGCGAGGTCGGCGCCGCTCTCTGCAGTAATCTCTATGTTTACCACCTGCGGAACCGCAGTAATGGAAATGGGCTGGAACTGTGCTTTGTCATTGTAGCGGCTGATAACACCGAGTATGTCGTATGTCCTGCCCTCTACGGGAGCGGCGATGTCGATACCGAACTGGTTATAGCCGGCAATGGTTGTCTCGCCTTCCTTTATGTCGAAGTTTTTTTTGCCCGATGCAGGAGCTGTGTAGGTCACGCCCTTCAGGTAAGCCACGGTATTGGCGTTTTCAACGGTCACGTCAGCCGCCGTCTTTGTGTCGTAAGTGATTTCGTCTTTCACGTCGGCCACGGCTGTCAGGTCTGTCGTAGGAACTACCTCGAAGAGACTGTTATACATCGACACCGTGCCCTTCCATCCGCCGGCGATATGCTGGCCTACCTCGAAATTGAACTTCGTGCCTGTTGCGTCAAAGACGAGTGTATAGCCCGTCTCGTCTTTCAGGAAGAGATTCTTTGCCGTGGGCAGAGCCACGACAGTAGCCTCGCCGGAGAACAGGAACTCTGTTTTGTCTTCCAGCTGGGCAAGAGCCGCTATATTTGCCACTGTGGGGGCAAGAACAAATTCCTTTGTCGCCACGCCGCTCAAATTCTCGCCGTCGGATGCGACAGCCTTCACTGTTGTGGTCTTGTCGATGGTGAAAGGCTCTGTGTACTTTGTGCTCTCGCCTGTAGGTTCGGTGCCGTCAAGCGTGTAGTACAGACTTGCGCCTTCCGTCGCGCAATCCAATGTCACGGTTGTCGTGCCGAAGAATGGAGTTGTGCCTGTGACAGTCGGAGTGGCAACCTTTGCGGCTTCCCCCTCTACAATAGTGACTTCAGAGATGTATGCACGCTTTCCTCCAGTGGCAATGGCTATGGACGTTACCTCTGTGTTACCGTCAAAGGGCACTGTATATTCGGCAACGTCCTTTACCAAGTTATCAAATTGTTGCCCGGCTACAATCAGGGTCTTCTCAGTATCCTTATACCACGAAGCCTTAAATTTAATTGCCGTTGGCTTGCATGCTTCGGCAAGGTTAAGGGTAAATTTACCCACCTTCGAACCAGTCCCTAGTTTTAATCCACGGCCTGCTTTTCCGAGAAAAACATTCGACACGTCCGACACGTCTGAAAGGTAGTCACTTCCGGATTTCACAATGGCTTTCATTGTCGTAACAGATGAACCTTCCTTATTCTCGCTGTTTTCATTAAAGACAATCACTTTGTCCGCCGACATTCCCATCACGAAGCATAACAGGAACGTCCAAATTAGCAAAAGTTTTTTGTTCATAGATGTTAGTTTAATAATTAAAAGTAAAATGTATCTTACTGTAATTCAGTATATTGCTTCAGTAAAGATGTTAGATTTAGTATGTCTGACAGTTATTATTTTTACAAATATACGCATTAATCAAATACGCGACAACAAAAAGGGACGTATATTTTTTAGAAATTTATTCTTTCCACAAATTTTATTATGGGTATAGGCGTTTAGGGCACACCTGCAAAATGTTTTACAAATAAGACATTTGGAACACTTTGTTTTTACTCCTGATTTTAAGGAGCAGTGCTTTTCGGGGAGGAAACGATAGCTTTGCCCGGAGGAAACGATAGCTTTGCTCCCCGAAAAGCTATCGTTTCCTCCGAGGTTTTGGGGCATCGATTTTTAGGATATACCTATTGTGTTGATTATCAACATTTTGCATTTACCCTAAAAGAACAGCAAAATTCGGTTAAGATTTCCGCAAGTCTTGCATCGGTAAAATGCGACATTTGGAACACTTTTCAAACATCGCATAATTATTAAAGGCGGGTTCTGAAAATCACCACTGACGGATTTTCAGAACTCGCCTTATATTTCTTGAAAAACGCAAGTTGTCGGACAAAAAAGCCGCTAAAGCATCAGCCTTTCGATGTACTTGCACACCATGCCGATGCCCTTCTCATTGTCGCCGCCCTGCGGGATAATGATGTCAGCGTAGCGTTTGGTGGGTTCTATAAACTGGTCGTGCATCGGCTTGAGCACGTCGAGATAGCGGTCGAGCACCATCTGCACGTCCCTACCCCTCTCCACGATGTCGCGCTGGATATTGCGGATAAGACGCTCGTCGGAGTCGGCGTCCACAAAAATCTTCAAGTCCATCATCTCGCGCAGCTTCTTGTTGAGCAGCGTCATGATGCCCTCGATAATGATTACCGGCTTCGGCTCCACGTGTATCGTCTCCGGCAGGCGGTTGCAGAGGATGTACGAATACGTGGGCTGCTCTATGGACTCGCCCCTGCGCAGTTCGTTCACCTGCTTTATCAGCAGTTTCCAGTCGAAGGCGTCGGGATGGTCGAAGTTTATAGCGTGGCGTTCCTCCTCCGTCATGTGCGACGTGTCGTTATAATAAGAGTCGAGCGGCACCACCGACACGAAATGCGGCGGCAGGGCCTCGACGATTTTCCTTACCACGGTGGTCTTGCCGGAACCGGTGCCACCTGCTATACCTATTATAGTCATAACTTAACGGCGATATGTTTGTGTATTGTGTATCACTTTGACTCTTTCACGAGATAAACGACAACGGGCAGGTGGTCGCTGAAGCCGTCGAGCCACGAGCCGCCGGCATGGGTGCGCTTGGGCGCTCCCTTGTATTTGCCCTCCGTCTGCAGGAGATAGTCGCGGCGGACTATCTGGTTCTTGAAGAATTTCAGCGTGGAGTAATCCTTCCTGCCTTCCTTGTTGAGCAGGTTGGGCGTCATGACAATCTGGTCGAAGAGGTTCCACGACCCGTTGTAGAACAGTGTGCCCTGCCCCTCCTTGGCGAGGATGTTGTAGAACGGGTTGTACATATTGCCTTCGCCCACCTCGTCAATCTCAGCCTTGCATCCCAAAGCCTCTGTCATGCTGCTGTTGGTGGGGTCGTCGTTCATGTCGCCCATCACAAACACCTTCACCTTGGGGTCATCCCTCAGCAGGGAGTCCTTGAGAACCTTGACCTGGCGGCCGCCCGACTCGCGGTAGAACGAAGACGACGCACGGCTCGGCCAGTGGCACACGACAAACGCCACGTGCTCGCCGGCCAGCTCCCCGCTTACCGTAAGGAAGCCGCGGGTGAGGAAATTGCTGTCCTTGGCCAGCTCCTGCACATACGGCACGAGCTTGGTGTTCTTCACCGTGAACAGCGACGGGTTGTAAAGCAGGGCGCAGTCGATGCCGCGGCGGTCGGGTCCCTCGATATGCACGTATTTGTATCCGCGGTCCTTCAGCGGCTTCTGCGCCGTGAGGTCGTCGAGCACCTTATGGTTCTCCACCTCGCTGAGACCAATGACAGCGCAGCCCACATTGGGCAGCTTGTCCGTCCCCATGTCGGCGAGGGCCCGCGCCATGTTGCGCAGCTTGTGGGTGTACTTCAGTCCGTTCCAGCGGTAAGAGCCGCCGGGCAGGAAATCGTAGTCGCGCTTTCCCTCGTCGTGGCAGGTGTCGAAGAGGTTCTCCTGATTGTAGAAGCCCACCGCGTAGCACGCGAATTTCTTCTGGGCGCTGGCGCCGAGCGCAAACAGACACAGAAGAGAAACAAAAATAACGTTAAGCTTTTTCATTGTATCTTTAAATTATTGTTTTTCCTTCGGGGCAAAGGTAAGAATTAAATTTCATTCCGGCGTTATGCCGCAACGCATAAATAGCCGCATTTGGGTTACAAATGGATTAAAATTTGAAAGAGCCGCCCCGGAGACAACAATTATTTAGTTCTAACGTTTGTTAGATATTCATAAAAGCCTTATCTTTGTCGGACTAATTATAACACTGATTTATGAAGCAAAAGAACCTGAAATTAGCCGTGATGGCGTTATGCTCCGTTTCTATGGCTCAGGCTCAGAACGCCGCTGATTCTATCGGACAGCGGGGCGCGGCGCTAAGCGAGGCCGCGTTCACGTTTACTGAAGCCCAGCTCGGAGAGGACGACGACATGTCGCAGAACGTGACAATCGTCAACTCCAACAACAACATTTACGCAAGTGAGGTCGGATACCTTTTCTCGCCGGTGCGCTTCCGCTACCGCGCCTTCGACCAGAAATACAACGACGTTTACATCAACGGTGTGCCGATGAACGACATGGAGTCGGGACAGTTCCGCTTCTCAAACGTGGGCGGCCTCAACCAACAGACAAAGAACCAGGAGTTCGCCCTGCCGTTTGAGGCGAACAATTTCGCCATGCCGGGCATGGCAGGCTCCAACAACTACAATTTCCGTCCGGCAAGCATGCCCGCCGGCCACAGGATAACCCTGACGGGCGCCAACCGCAACTACACCCTGCGCGGAATGTACACGTTCAACACCGGACTGAGCAACAAGGGATGGGCATTCTCGGGGAACGTGACCTACCGCTGGGCCAACCGTGGCTACGTGGAGGGTACGTTCTACAACGCCCTGTCTTATTTCCTCGGCGTGCAGAAGGTGTTCGGCGACGGAGCGCACTCGCTCTCGCTTACCACATGGGGCAACCCCACGGAACGCGCCTCACAGGGTGCCGGCACGGACGAGATGTACTGGATGGCAAACGACAGGTTCTACAACCCTTACTGGGGATACCAGAACGGCAAGAAGCGCAACTCGCGCATCGTGACGGACTTCGCCCCCACAGCCTTGCTGACATGGGACTGGAAGATTTCCGACAACGCCAAGCTGACCACATCGGTGCTCGGCAGATACAGCATATACAAGAGCACAAAGCTGAACTACAACAATGCCGACAACCCGCACCCCAACTACTGGAAAAACATGCCGAGCAGCTACTATGACATCTGGGACGAGACGAACACTTCCTACCGTTCCTCTGAAGCCCTGCAGAGCTGGCACGACGCCTACAACTACTGGTCGGGGGCAAAGGCAAACAGGCAGATTGACTGGGACCGCCTGTACTACTGCAACAAACAGGCTGCCGCACAGGGACAGGACGCCATGTACTACATACAGGCAAAACACAACAACGCCCTCAACATCGCCCTGTCGTCTACCTTTACCAAGCAAATCGGCACAGACCAGACTTGGAACATCGGTATCATAGGGGCTACCAACAAGGGCATGCACTACCAGACAATGGAGGACTTGCTCGGCGCAACGCAGCTGCACAACGTGAACTCATACGCCATCGGCACTTACGCGGCGGATGCAGACGAGGTGCAGTATGACCTCAACAACCCCAACGGCATCGTGAAGAACGGCGACAGGTTCGGCTACGACTACAACCTTCTCGTGAACAACGGCAAGCTGTGGACCAGCTATGCCGAGAACTTCGGCATCCTGCACTATGTCGTCGCGGCAAAGGTGGGCTTCACCACCATGCAGCGCGACGGAAAGATGCGCAACGGACTCGCCCGCAACAATTCCTACGGCAAGAGCAAGACGGCGAAGTTCCTCGACGGCGGCGTGAAATTCGGCGCCAACCTGAACCTCGGGCGAGGCAGCGTCATCACTTTCGGTCTCGGCTACGAGCACAAGGCCCCGCAGGCAAAGGCGGCTTTCATCGCGCCTGAGATAAACAACGATTTCGTGCGCAACCTGAAGAACGAGCGCGTGTTCAGCTCCGAAATCGGCTACCAGCTGCAGAACTCATGGCTGCACGCCAACATCAACGCCTACTACAGCCGCGTGACCAACGCCTCCGACTGGCAGAATTTCTACAACGACGACATCAACTCGTTCACCTATGTATCCATCACCGACATGAACAAGTCGTACTACGGCGTGGAGGCAGGACTGAAATTCAAGGTGACAAGTGCGTTCGACATCAAGCTCATCGGACAGATCAGCGACGCAAAGATTATGAACGACGGCAAGCTGGAATACATGAAGTCGCAGGACGCTACCGTCTACGGCGACGTGGGCGAGGGCCTCACCGAAGACCATATATATAATAAAGGTATGCGCGAGAGCGGCACTCCGCTCACATCGGCAAGTCTCGGACTGAGCTACCACAGCGGCGGATGGTTCGTTGACCTCAACGCCAACTACTACGACCGCATCTACCTGTCGTATTCTCCCAACTACCGTTACCAAAGTTCATGCAAGGTGCGCGGCGACATCCTCAACAACGAGCCGATACGCAGCGAACTCGCACAGGCCAAGGGACACGGCGGCTTTATGCTCGACGGCTCAATCGGCAGAAGCATCTACCTGAAGCACGGCTCGTTGTCCATCAACCTCTCCGTGACCAACATCCTCAACAACACCAACATCGTGACCGGAGGATACGAGCAGAGCCGAAGCGACTACAGCACACCGAAAGCTGACGGCACGGCAACTTCACGCGCCTACAAGTTCTCAAAGAACCCGATGAAGTTCTTCGCCTACGGCACCAACGGAATGTTGAACATCGCATACAAATTCTAAAAACTCACTGAAACATGAAAAAGACCAAATATATAAAATTCCTCCTTGCCGCACTGCTCCTCGGCGGTGTCGCCACATCGTGCATGGACGATGACTGGAAAGACCCCAACGGCACCAACGTCCCGTTCGGCAACAACAATATCGTGGAAGTCCAGGAAAAGATTATCACCATCAAGGACCTGAAGGCCAGAACCGTGGACAAACTGAGCTCTTCGGTGGCGAACGACACGATAAGAATCAACGACGACTGGCAGCTGAAAGTGCGCGTGACCGGCAACGACATCCAGAGCAACATCTACAACGAAGTGGCTGTGGAAGACGAGAGCGGCGAGGGCCTTATCATCTGCATCTCCAAGGGCGGCCTCTTCGGCATCCTGCCCGTGGGACAGGAGATTCTCGTAAACCTGAAGGGACTCTATATCGGCATCTACGGCAACAACGTGCAGATTGGCACGCCGTACACCAACACCAGCGGCAGGACATTCCCCAGCCGCATGAGCTTCAACACATGGAACGAGCACTTCAAGATTTTGGGCACAGCCGACGCTTCCAAGGTCGTGGCAGAGGAGTTCGACGTGACGAAACTGAAGGACGAGCAATACATCAAGTCTCACCGCGGCAAGCTGATGACACTGAAAAACGTGGAGATGGACGGTGCCGACGGCAAGACGGCATGGGCTCCGGAGGCTGACAAGGACAACGGCAACGGAGTGAGCCGCACGGTGAAAATCAACGGCAAGGCACAGTCGCTGATGGTGGTGCGCAGCAGTTCCTACGCTGATTTCGCCGCCAAGGCAATGCCCACCGGAAAGATAAACATCACCGGCGTGTTCACCGTCTACGCTACAAACCCCTCGCGCTACGGCTACACATGGCAAATCCTGCTGCGCAGCATCGACGACGTGGAGGAAGTGAAATAACGGCAAAACAATAATTACTATCAAAAGACAAAAACGTTAAAAGAACAAATTATGAAAAAGATATTGTATTCCGTGATGGCAATGGCTGCCCTCACATTCTCATTCACCTCGATTACAAGTTGCGAGGACGTTCCGGCACCATACGAGATTCCTACAGACGGCGACGACAGCGGCAAGGACGACGGTGGCGACACGACAGTGGACCCCACGGGAACCGGTTCAAAAGACGACCCGTACAATGTGGCAGGAGCGTTGAAGTATATCTCCGACGGCGGCGACGAGAGCACAGAGGTTTATGTGAAGGGCAAGGTTGTTTCGGTAGTTGCCGGCAGCTACGACTCTTCATACGGAAGTCTCAAATACTACATTTCCGACGACGGCACGGAAACCAACAAGTTCTACGTGTATAACGGCTACGCTGGTCCGAACAGGACGAAGTTCTCCGGCGAGGATGCCCTGAAGGCAGGCGACGAGGTGGTAATCTGCGGCAAGCTGGTGACATACAACGGAACAAAGGAATTCACGACCGGCAACTATATCGTTTCGCTTAACGGAAACGGTTCAGGCTCCGACACGCCAACAGAAGGCACGGCAACCGGTGAGGGAACAAAAGACAGTCCTTACAACAGTGTCGCAGCAAACAAATTTGCTTCGTCTCTGGCCGCAGACGCTGAGTCTGAGAATGACGTGTATGTCAAGGGCAAGGTGGTTTCCATAACACAGAAATACAGCGCCACGACATACGGAACGGCTACATTCTATATCTCTGACGACGGCAAGGCTGACAACCAGTTCTGTGTGTACCGCGCACTGTATCTGAACAACGAGAAATACACGTCCGGCACAGATATCAACGTGGGCGATGACGTGGTTGTTTGCGGCAAGGTTACCAACTACAAGGGCAACACTCCTGAAACTGTATCCGGCAAGGCATATCTCGTTTCCCTTACAAGCAACGGCAGCTCCGACGACAAGACAAATCCCGACGAAGACGTTACCGGCAACAAGATTACGGTGGCACCGGCAGACCTTGGTATCAGCAGCGGCTCATCCGTAGGAACAGTTACTTTGTCTGACGGCACACAGCTGTCGTTCAACATCGGCACGAACTCCAAGAACGACCCGAAGTTCTATACCACCGGTAACAATATCCGTATGTATCCGGGAAACACGATGACAGTGAAGTCTTCAAAGAAGATAAAGTCAATCACAATCAACTGCGACACATACCAGGGCGTTATCTGCAACGCCAGCGGCGACGTTTCGGCAAATCCCGGTTCGGTAGCGGTTTCTGGGGATGTGCTGACCATCAGCAACATCAACGCTACTGAAACGGTATTCAGCAACACGTCCACTACAACAGGAACGGCAAGCCAGGTGCGCATCACTTCGATTGTCATCTACTACGCAGACTAATCCATCCTGCATACTTTAGTGACGATAAAAAAAATAACTTAGCAAATCTCCCGCCAATGCATGACGGGAGATTTTTTTTGCAAAAAAACCTCGCAGCCCTCGTTCGACTGAAAAAAAATTCTTACCTTTGCAGCCAAATGCTGAAAAGCATGCTTACAAGAAACAATAAATAAACAATTTAGATTAAAATGAAAAAAGGTATCCATCCAGAAAACTATCGCCCCGTCGTATTCAAGGATATGTCCAACGGCGATATGTTCCTTACACGTTCTACATGCAAGACTAACGATACAGTAGAATTTGAAGGCGAAACTTACCCAGTGGTAAAGGTCGAAATCTCAAGCACCTCTCACCCGTTCTATACCGGTAAGAGCAAGCTCGTTGACTCCGCAGGTCGTGTGGACAAGTTCATGAGCCGCTATGGAAAAGCCCGCAAATAATATATATAGAATATATAATTATTAAGGAAGAAACTGAAAGTGTGTTCAGGCGTAGTTGCATATGCGCATGAACACACTTTTTTTTGGATATACAGACAAACACTGATTTGTTTTCCGCATGGCAAAAGAAAAAGGGAAAACAACACGACATTGATCATTATGAAAAAGACAACTATCAAGAACTTTCTATTCATCGCCCTCTCGGCAACAGCACTGGCTGCCTGCAGCAGCGACGGTGGCAACGACGGAGGCAACGGCAGTTCAAGCTCCGTCAACACAAACAAGAACACGTCATTCTCCGACAAAGCGGCAACACGCATGGAAGTGCCACACCTGCAGGGCGGCAACAGCCAGTTCATCGCCTACCGCACAACGGACACCGGCTTCGACAAAGACGGGGTGAACTACTGCGTGGAATGGGACAAAGACCTGAAAGCCAACCGCTGGGCGTGCTACATCCTCACAAAAAGCAATATCAACGGCAATGGCCAGAGATGGAGCGGCGACAGGTATGTTTCGCAGACAAGCACTGCGGCGGCGTACTTTTTCGACACGAAAAACCTAAGCCTCGACGACTACTGTTACCGCACCGAAAACGGCAGCTACAGCGACTACCTGTATCGCTCGGGCTTCGACCACGGCCATCTCTGCAACTCCAACGACCGCACCTACAACAGTGCGTCGAAGACTGCCGTCGGCGAGATAAACAAGCAGACGTTCTACCTCACCAACATGCAGCCGCAGTACAGCGTGTTCAACGGCAGTTCCAGAGAACACCAGTACAAGGGGCTGTGGCTCACGATGGAGAATTTCGTACACAATTTCGTGGCAAAGGGCAGCAAATTCGGCGCCAACGACACACTGTTCGTATGCAAGGGCGGCACGATAGACAGCGAGGACCAGATACTGAAACGCATTGACAACAAGCTGATTGTCCCCAAGTATTACTATGCCGCCGTGGTGTGGAAACGAACGAGCCTCAACGTATATTCCGGCATTGCCTTCTGGTTTGAGCATACCAACGAATACCACGGCGACGACAATCTGAAGGGCTACGCCATATCCATCGACGAACTGGAAAAGAAACTCGGAGGGAAAATAGACTTCTTCTGCAACCTCCCGGACGAAACGGAAAATGCCGTGGAGAAGACAGCGGCGACAATGGACTTCGGTTTGTAAAAAAACGCAAATAACGGCAGACGTTTTGGATGTTTTCGATTTAAATAATTAATTTTGCAGGAAATAAGTACCGCGGCGTTTTTCCCGACGAAAGAACTGCGGGCGAGAGCAAAAGGACAAACATATATCAAATTTAAAATAAACGAACGACTAAAAAATGAATACAGTATTCGACTTTTCGGTTAAGGACAGAAAAGGGAAGGCAGTAGCCCTCAAGGAGTATGCCAACGAGGTATTGCTGATTGTAAACACAGCCACGAAGTGCGGCTTCACACCGCAGTATGAAGAGTTGGAGAAGCTCTACGAGAAATACCACAGCCAGGGCTTCGAGATTCTCGATTTCCCCTGCAACCAGTTCGGACAGCAGGCTCCGGGCACGGACGAGTCAATACACGAGTTCTGCAAACTGAACTACGGCACGGAGTTCCCGCGCTTCAAGAAAGTGAAGGTGAACGGTCCCGACGCTGACCCGCTATACAAGTTCCTCACCTCGCAGAAAGGCTTCGCCGGATGGAACGAGGAGCATCCTCTGACCAAGGTTCTCGACGAGATGCTGTCGAAGGATGACCCCGACTACAAGGAGAAAGCCGACGTGAAGTGGAATTTCACCAAGTTCCTCGTAAACAAATACGGCATGGTGGTGGATCGTTTCGAACCGACCGAGAGTATAGAGAATATTGAGAAAAAGATAGAAGAATTGCTGTAACCACGCCTTTTCCCCTAAAGGGTGAAAGGGATGGGCGACAATCAATAAAGGTGGGGTCTGTGAATTACCACCGCAAATAACGACAACAAGATTATGGAACACGTAAAGTGTGTTATTATAGGCAGCGGCCCTGCTGGATACACCGCCGCCATATATGCCTCGCGGGCAAACCTTAACCCCGTGGAATACTGCGGAGTGCTCACCGGCGGGCAGCTCACGCAGACCACAATGGTGGAGAATTTCCCCGGCTACCCCGAGGGGGTGATGGGCGGACAGATGATGAACGACATCCGCGAACAGGCGGAGCGTTTCGGCGCAGACATCCGCGACGGCGAGATAACGAAAGTGGACTTCGGCAAGCAGCCCTACCGCCTCACCACCGACGACGGCACGGAGATTGAGGCCGACACGGTGATTATCGCCACCGGAGCATCGGCAAAATATCTGGGGCTCGACGACGAGAAGAAATACAACGGCATGGGTGTGTCGGCATGCGCCACCTGCGACGGGTTCTTCTACCGCAAGAAGACCGTTGCCGTGGTAGGCGGCGGCGACACGGCGTGCGAAGACGCACTGTATCTTGCCGGGCTTGCCAAGAAGGTGTACCTCATCGTGAGAAAACCGTTCCTGCGCGCATCCAAGGTGATGCAGGAACGTGTACTCAACACCGAAAACATCGAGGTGCTCTTCGAGCACAACACCACGGGTCTTTTCGGCGAAAACGGCATTGAGGGAGCGCATCTGGTGAAGCGCAAGGGCGAGCAGGACGAAGAGAACGTGGACATACAAATCGACGGTTTCTTCCTCGCCATCGGCCACAAGCCCAACTCCGACGTATTCAAGGAGTGGCTGGAAACCGACGAGGTGGGATATATCAAGACCATCGACGGCACGCCGCGCACCAAGATACCGGGAGTATTCGTTGCCGGCGACGTTGCCGACCCCGTCTACCGTCAGGCCATCACCGCCGCGGCAAGCGGATGCAAGGCAGCCCTCGAAGCTGAGCGATACTTGATGAACAAGTAAGGAAATCAAGCAAGCCGAAAGTAAGACAGCAAGCAAGCCGAAAGGAAAGCAGAAGGACAGTCACGAACAAAAGCTTGTAACCACAAGGCATTAATAAAGCCCATAACCGACGGAAAGTCAGGTTATGGGCTTCTTCATTTACAACAGGTATCCTTGGGGATGACATCTTATAGGCGGACTCTGAAAATCACACAGCAATGCCATCACGCAAAACATTTTCATATAGAGGTGAGGGGTTACATTCCTCTATCAAAACCGGTTCGATAGATGTGTTTACTTTGAGAGTGGCAAGCCAAAGGGAAGCGTTGGTGTCCAGCCAATCACCCTGAAGCTTCGGCACAATGACTGCGACATCAATGTCACTATCCTTGTGGGCTTCATTTCTGCTGCAAGAGCCATATAGGTAAACCTTAGCATCTGAAACCAACGGACGTATCGCCTCCTTGTAGCTACGCACAATCAGCAAAGCTTGTTCTCTATCCATAATTTAAGCTCTTTAGTCCTATCAATCAATGTCCTACAATATTCCGGCGCAAGTTTCCTAAACAACTCATCTTTATAGGACGGGTATCTTGCCTCAATGTTCATTGGCATCAACTCGGCAAGAAACTTCAATTGGTCTGGCGACATCTTGGATGTCAGCCCACAACTTTGCGCCAATTTCAAGAGATTATGAATAAATGGAATTTCATCAGGCTTGACAGCACTCCAATAAGACTTTATGGTTTTCTCTATCACTTGATGACACATAAAACCGACATACAGCCACCGCCCGCCATTGTACATCACTTCAGCAGTATCAATGTCGTAATCAGCAAGTTCTCTCCAATATGCCACCTTATTTATTGCCATACTCGCATTTTTGACAAAAGTAAGATTTTTATTTGCAACCGCCAAATGTTTTTGTCTGAAAATACACAAAAGTTTGTCATTCAAATTTACCCTGTGGGGTCTCTGCCAATACCTATGTGGGACTGCATCTACTTTTGAGGGGCGACTAATTACAAGGCATTAATAAAGCCCATAACCGACGAAAATCAGGTTATGGGCTTCTTCATTTACAACAGGTCAGCTGCCTTTTTACTTGTTCTGCAGAAGAACTGGCGCAGGTGTCCCGGCATTGAACTTGCCCCAGCTGCGCTGCATCCTCTTCCCTACCCGGGTGCGGGCGCGCTCCACCTTAGCCTCGTTGGTGTCAGACTCAGAAGCGTAGTGAACATCGCGCGTGATGCTACCCGTTATCTTGTTGCCCTTGAGGTCCACGAGGTCGAAATCAAACTTGCGCTTGCCGTCGGCAAGGGTGGATATTGTCAGTGTACCGCCGTTTACGGGGGCGAGAATGCTCTGGTATCCCTCTTCGTCGGTAGAGTCAAGGTCGCCATACCACGAATAGGTCATAATGCCCTGATAGCTCACCGTGCCCTTCAATCCAGAACCGTCTTTGAAGGAGTTGTCGATAGCGTAAACGCCGTCTTTCACTTGTTCGGAATCGGAGAACACGTCAATCTCCAGATAGTCGCCCTCTTTCTGTTCGGGGTCGGTAAACATCAGGATGTGCGCATTGAGTCCGCTCACGATATAGTCGCCCATGTTGTAGTCGAGCACTACGCCGTCGCTCGGGAACTTGTTGATTTCGTAGTCAGCGGTCAGTCCGTCGGGGAATTCCGGCTTGCTGCTGTTGTCAATCATGTTCACAACGTTCGGCTTGCCGGAGTACGACCCGGTTATCTTCAGGTTGTTGCTTGAGGTGAAGTCAAAGTCGAACTTTGTTCCGTTCTCCGACACCGTCATCGTTCCGTCGCTGACGGTAGCCAGCGAAACTCTTCCGTCAGCCTCAAGATACGTAAGATACGTGCCGTATGCCGTTGCCGAACCGAAGAGGTCCATCATGGCGCCCTTCAGCAGGGTGTTGGGCAGGTAGGTCTGTCCGGTAATCTTGTCGCGCGGGTCAATCTTATACACTCCGTCGGGGATGACGGGCGACCACTGCGCCGTGCGGCTCTCGTCCTTGTTCATATACACCGGCACATAGAGGTAATAGCCCTCGGTCTGCGCCCCCGTGCCGGAGAATTTCCCGGTGAAGAACTGCAGTGAGGCATCATCGCAGAAGGGGTTGAACCAGTTGGCCCATACCCTGCCCTGCCCGACGGTGAACTGCACGTTCTGGTCGGTGTCGAAGTCGGTAGTGCCCGATGCGCCGACGCTGAATTTCATCCCGCCGTAGTATGACACATCAACATGCGTACCGTCGAGCAGGTCGAGTTCGGCTCGCACGTCGTAGTTGTCGCCGTCATGGCGCACGTCCACCGTACCGCCCACTACCATACTGACCGTAACACCGTTCTCTCCCTCGTCCACTCTTGTCCACAAGGCGGAGTTGGACGCGTTGATGTTATAGTTTGCAGTAGTGCTGCCCACTCTGTAATATCCCTCCGGGAGAATGGCGTTTTGCGCCTCGTCGCTGAGGGGAGCGTACAAGGCGAGCGACAGCTGTATGCCGCCCAGGTCAGAGGGTTGCCCTGCATCGTCGGCTTCAGCGGTAGCTATGGTGAAGGTGTAGAGGGCGTTGTCGGAAACCGGACTGTACACGCCTTCGAGGAATGTGTTGGCGGCCATGTAATATGGGGCGTTCTTGAACTTTACGCTCGCCACGTTGTCGGTGGCGAACACTTTGCGCTCCCCGTCAGTTGTTGTCACGACCACTTGGTATTTCTGCGCGAACAGCGACGCTGCCACTGCCACTGCGCATGCTGTAGATATAAATCGTTTCATATTGGCCTGATGTTATTTAGTGAATTTGAAAGAGTTTCCAGGAGTGTTCACTACAAACACCCCGCCACCCAAGTTGCCGGTATTTACAACGGCCTGTCCGTTGGCGTCGGCATTGACGTTGGCTATAAGAGTACCGCCGGCATCATAGACAGCCACCTTGGCATTGGCCTTCATGCCGCTGACGGTGATTTTTCCGTCGGCGGCCGACACCTTTATCTGCGAACCGCTACCTTTTACGGTGGCGATGCCCGATGCCTCGCCGCTGAAGGTAACGCTAACCACATTGTCCATCTGGAATTTCATGTCGGATGCGCCAAGGCTGCCGACAGTAATCTCTCCGCCGTCGAAAGTCATTACCGGCTCGTCGTCGAAGTCAAAGTCTACCGTCGATCCGTCAACGCTATTCACGTGCATGGTGTAGAGCATGTTTGTATGCTGCGCCGATGCTGCCAACGACGTGGCGAAGACAGCAAGAAGTGATACTATATACTTTTTCATAATCGTGCTTTTAGGATTAATTATACAACGTCAGGGGAAAGTAATCTCACCGCAATACTCCATGTCAATCTTTCTGCCGTCATCGGTGACGAGGTTGAGGGTCAGTTTGATGTTGCTGCCCTCATAGCCCACAACCGCCGTACTGCCTTCGGCAAACTTGTAGTCCACGCTCGGACTGTAGAGCGAGAGATAGCTGCGCGTGTTGAAAGTTCCCGCTGCCTTGTCGTCGGAAAGCGTGTAGGTTCCGGCCGGCAGTGTTTTGGTATCCGCACCGGCATAGAAGTCAATCGCCATTTCGTAGCTCCACGAAGAGTCGTTCATCTTGAAATAATACTCTCCCGGCACATAACCGTTGATGTCGGTTGTCTTAACAGTCGGCGCCACACAGGTATTGAGTGTCGCATTCTTGCCCACAAGCCCCGGCATCTTGCCCTGGTAGAGTCCCTTGAGTTCATTGCCGTCACTGAGCGTGAGGTCGAAAGAGACGGTGTACGTCTTGTCGGACACGGATACAGTGACCGTTCCCGACTGCAACGCTGTGTTCGCGCCGTTTTCCGTCACGAATGAGTAGTTCTTGTCGGAATCGACAGTCATTTCTCCCGACTGGCCCGACACCGTGTAAACGCCCTCATAAAGGTATTTCCCCATCGAAGGGCCTACCATCCAAAGTGTCACGGCCTTTGACGTTTCCGGATTAGAGAATGTGGCTTCCACTGAGCCCGACGAATAGACGCGCGCTTCCACTGAACTGAAGACCTGCACGGAAGGGTCGCTCACCTGCGCAAAGGTGATGCTCTCTACCTTGTCTGCCGGGAACTTGTAGGAAACTCCCTCGGTGTCGGTCACCTCAATACTCTGCGCAGAAGCTCCAAGTGTGCATGCCGTAGCCGTCAAGGCGGTAATGAACAGATGTTTCATCATGATTGTATTTTAACCTAAATTCCGCAGCACTGCAAACATTCATCACAGTCCACCCGAACGAAAAAACATTTCGCCCACGGGTTTCAGAGCTACGGGGAGAAATCTGCCTCAGTGCCGCATTGGAAAGCTGATTTCCCCGAGTCTGATGCAAATTTACGAATTATATCGGCTATCTGCCATCTTTGGACTAAGATAATACAGATATTTATGCTACCTTTGCCACCAAATTGCAATATTAAGGAGGACTGCTCATGGAGAATAATCCTATAAAGAAGAAATTTGAGAAGCGCAAGCGTATCTACCGCAAGCGCATCCCTTATGGAATGATGAACTTCGTTACCGTAAGAAGGGATGACTGTTACTATGTTGACAAGACCGGGTTTGTCGAAGAAATAGAAGAGGCCAACAAGTTCTTTTTCTTCATCCGCCCCCGACGCTTCGGCAAGAGCCTCACCCTCTCCATGCTCAAGCAGTACTACGACGTGAACATGGCAGACCGGTTTGAGGAGCTGTTCGGAGGACTGTACATCGGCGAGAACCCGACCCCGGAACACAACACCTACCTCATCATCTCGCTCAACTTCGCCGTGGTGGACACCAACTTGGAGAATTACAAGAAGGGACTCGACGCACACTGCAACACCGAATTCAATTTCTTCTGCGATGTCTATGCCCAATACTTGCCGGCCGGCATCAAGGAGGAGATGAACAAAAAGGACGGGGCTGCCGAACAACTCGACTACCTCTGCAAGGAGTGCAAGAAGACGGGGCAGAAGGTATATCTCTTCATCGACGAGTACGACCATTTTACCAACACCATCCTCGCCGAACCAAAATGTCCGGACAGCTACAAGGCGGAGACTCACGGCACAGGCTATCTGCGCAAGTTCTTCGACACCATCAAGTCGGCTACGGACAACACCTTGGAGCGCGTTTTCGTTACGGGAGTCAGCCCGGTGACAATGGACGACCTTACCAGTGGTTTCAACATCGGGACCAACTATTCCCTGGAATACGAGTTCAACGAAATGACTGGGTTCACGGAGGAAGAGGTGCGCGACCTGCTCACATATTATACAGACACGCTCGGGCTGCACAATTACACCATCGACGAACTGATAGAAATCATGAAGCCATGGTACGACAACTATTGCTTTGCCAAGGCTGCATACGGAGAGACAACGATGTATAACTCCAACATGGTGCTCTATTTCATCGACCACTATATCAGAAACCGTGGCCATATACCGGAGAATATGATAGAGGAGAACATCCGCCTCGACTACAACAAGCTCCGTATGCTCATCCGCAAGGACAAGGAGTTTGCCCACGATGCCTCGGTCATCCAACAGTTGGTGGAAAACGGTTTTGTGACCGGTGAGCTGAAGACAGGCTTCCCTGCCGAGCAGATTGCAGACCCCGACAATTTCGTCAGCCTGCTCTACTATTTCGGCATGGTAACCATCGCCGGCACTTACAAGGGAAAGACCAAGTTCGTGATTCCCAACCAAGTGGTGCGCGAGCAGATATTCCGGTATCTCCTCGACACCTATAAGGAAAACGACCTGAAGTATGATGCCTACGAGAAGGGAAATCTGGAGAGCGAGATGGCATACGAAGGAAAATGGAAGCCCTACTTCCAGTACATTGCCGACCGCCTGCACCAATATTCCTCACAGCGCGACCACCAGAAGGGCGAGTATTTCGTACACGGCTTCACACTCGCCATGACCTGCGACAACAAGTTCTACCGTCCCGTCTCAGAGAAAGACACCCAAGAGGGATATGCCGACATCTTCCTCTGCCCGCTGGTGGAGAGTTTCCCGGACATGCAAGACTCCTACATCGTGGAACTGAAGTATGCCAAGTCGAAGGATACCGATGCCCATGTGCAGCAACTCTATCAGGATGCCATTGCACAAGTACACCGCTATGCCGAGAGCGAGGTGGTGACATCTGCCGTCAAGACAACCAAGCTGCACAAGATTGTCGTGATATACAAGGGTACGGAGATGGTGGTTTGCGAAGAGGTGTAAACCGCCAATTGGGACAACCGTAAAGTCCGCACCGGCATCATGCGCCGATACGGACTTTCGGTTTTTCCCCTGCCTCTTGAGCCACGGGCAAAAGTGGTCAAAATGTCGTTTTTTGCCAAGCCCACAACACAGGGAATACAGATTTCCAAGAAGAATGTTCTAAAACAAATACAACTACCTATATATCAACAACTTAATTTTCTTTATTTTTCCGACGGGTCGTTTGCCCGAAGCAAAGCTATCGTTTGCCGTCCGAAAAGCACTGCTTTGCTCCTCGAAAACGATAGCTTTGCTCCCCGAAAACGGGCGCTCCTCCCAGAGCCTTAAAATCAAAAGTGTTCCATTTGTCGCTTTTTGCCGTTTCGGGCATTGACCCGTTTCCGTTATCTTCTGCCGCCGAAATGACCGCCGCCACCGGAACGCCCACCGCCGTTTGACGAACCGCCACTGAAACCGCCGCCACGACTGGACGAGCCGCCGCTGAAACTGCCGCCACGACTGGACGAGCCGCCGCTGAAACTGCTGCCGCCGCTACGGACTGGCGACGGGCTGTTGAAGCTGGAACTTGAACTGCTGCGGCTGGGCGAGAATGTGGTTGACGGACGGGACACGGTGCTGCGGCTAAATGAAGTGCCGGGAGACTGGGTATTGCGCGTCACAGTTGTGCGTGTGCTGCTCTCGCGTACCTCGGTGTTCCGTTTCTGACTTGACATCTGCACTGCATCGTTACGGCTTGCCCCGCCTAACTGCTGCCTGTCGATACGCTGCTGCGCAAAACCCGACTTAGTGGAAATGTTGCCCGGATTGAAACCGCCGCGACTGTTGGTACTGCCGCCACGATTGTTGTCAGTACCGCCACGGTAGGTGGCTGAGCCGGTACGCCCTGCGCCATTATTGTCCGTCCTGCCGTTACCTTGCGTAAAGCGGCCGCCGCCATGGTTCCGGCCGTTGTAGCCGTCGTTGCGCCCGTTGCGCATTCCATTGTCATTGCGCCCGCGGTTGCCGCCGAAGCCGCCCGTGCCTCCGTGGTTGCGCGTTCCCGAGAACTCGCCGCGGTCAAAACGGTCTTTCATCCCCAGACGGGTGGCGCCGGGACGCGGACCGAAGGAACGCCCGTGATACCAGCTGCGACCGCCGTTCATGTGCCAGCTGTGGCCGCCGCGGTAGGTGGCGTAGAAGCCTGGGCAACCGAAATAAAAGTACGTGCGTTGGGGATAACGCGCGTAAACCGGGAATCTCCACACGCCGTCGGCCCACGCCAGCGGACGGTAGAAATAGGCGGCAGCGCAGAACGTGGAATACTGCCAGTCGAAGAGGATATAGCTCAGGTCGAGGTTGCGCCGCGTCCAATATGCGCCGTAGAGGTCGTCGTATGTATTGATGCTCATCAGATAGTCGAGATTCACCTCGTAGGCCGCCTCATACTGTTCATCGTTGAGGTTCAGCTCATACGCCATCTTGTCGGTAAGGAACAGTGCCCTGTCTCTTGCCTGTTCGTAGCTCATCGCCGATGCCGAGAAAACCACGGCGAGCATCATTGCCATTGATATTATAAACCGTTTCATAATCGAATTGTTTTATTGTGGATTAATGTTTCTGGTGCAAAGGAACGAATAAATAACTGTACCAAGAAAGGTTTTTCCCTAAATGCCGAGGGAATTTCCCTATTTCTTCGGTGGCGGAGTTAAAAATCATGCCAGCTTATTTTTTTAACCGTCACTTGGTGGCAGGAACGGGCGTCCCCCTCCGGCAGAGCAATGCTTCATCAACCGTATGCCAAGGGGCATAAGGTCGTTTGCCAAGAGGCATAAGGTCGTACGTCAAGAGGCATAAGGTCGTATGGCAAGGGGCATAAGGCCGGCAAAGCTATGCTTTGCGACAAATCAAATGACGGCAAAAACAGGGGATTAACTCATTTTTAAGCTATTCGAAAGGTTTTTATCGTGATTTTCAAATAAAATTTCATAACTTCGCAGGGCTTATCGGCGCAATGACAACAACACACTGCCGACATGGCATAACGCATAATACCTTTTAGATATAATGAGGAAATCTACAATCGCCGGTCTTCTGCTTTTTCTCCCTACAGCCGCTTCGGCACAGGAAAACGCCGAAACCAAAGAAAAAGACGGCACAAGCAGCGACATATTATATAAGGTGGAGGCGCAAGCGTCGGCTTCCCACGGCAAGACACCGTTGTGGCTCAATGCCAACAAATACGGACTCAGTTCGCTGAAAGAGGGCAACGGCTATGTGCGCGCCGCCGTAGGCAAGGAAATGTCGGGCTTTGAAGAGAAAAAGCTGGACTGGAGCTTTTGCGCCGACGTGGCAGTGCCGGTGAACTACACCAGCAACTTCATTGTCCAGCAGGCATATCTTGAGGGACGCTGGCTTCACGGCACACTGTCGGTGGGCAGCAAGGAGCGCGAGATGAACCTGAAGAACAACCGGCTGAGCAGCGGCAGCCAGACGCTGGGCATCAACGCCAGACCCGTGCCGCAGGTGAGGCTGGCGCTCGAAGACTACTGGACGGTGCCGCTCACCAACGGGTGGCTGCAGCTGCGCGGGCATATCGCCTACGGCATACAGACCGACGACTCGTGGCAGCACGACGTGACGCAGCGCAAGACACGGTACGCCGACCACGTGCTCTACCATTCAAAGGCAGGCTTCCTGCGCATCGGCAAAGACCCGTTCATGTATCCCCTCTCACTGGAGGTGGGACTGGAGATGGCCGCTCTGTTCGGCGGCAACGCCTACCTGCCCAACGGCGACGGCACAATGACGGAGCTGAAGGGCAACAAGGGGTTCCACGCCTTCTGGAACGCCCTCGTGCCGGGCGGAAAGGACGCCACCGACGGCAAGAACTACCAGAATGCGGAGGGCGACCAGCTCGGCAGCTGGATGATACGCATAAACTACGAGACGGACACGTGGAAGGCCGGTCTCTACGCCGACAAGTTCTTCGAAGACCATTCCGCCATGTTCCAGGTGGACTACGACGGCTACGGCAGCGGCGACGAATGGCAGCAGAAGAAAAAAAGCAAATACGTGATGTATGCCTTCAAGGACTGGATGCTCGGCTTCGACCTGAACCTGAAATACGGCTCGTGGCTTAAGAACATTGCCGTGGAATATCTCTACACGAAATACCAGAGCGGACCCATCTACCACGACCACACCACGACGATACCCGACCATATCGGCGGACAGGACAACTACTACAACCACAACATCTATCCCGGATGGCAACACTGGGGACAGGTGATTGGAAACCCGCTCTACCGATCACCGATATACAACGACGACGGCACGATACAGATCAAGAACAACCGCTTCATGGCGTTCCACCTTGGCATCGACGGCAACCCGACGGACAATCTGGGCTACCGCATACTCGCCACCTACCAGGACGGGCTGGGCACATATCCCGACCCCTACACAAAGGAACACCACAACGTGAGCTTCCTCGTGGAGGGCGAATACAAGTTCAGCGGCCGCGCCCTGCGCGGATGGACGGTGCGCGGAGCCTATGCCATGGACTTCGGGGCGATACTCGGCAACAACCAGGGATTTCAGATTACCGTGGCAAAGACGGGCATCCTGAAGAAAAAGCACAACAAGAGTCCCCTGAAATAACATCTTTATCAGACTAAGGCATTTTCAACCCACCCAAAAAGACCAAAAGAATGAAAGCTACGAAATACTTGGCGGCGATGACAACGGCCGCCACGCTTGCCGCCGTTTCCCTGAACTCGTGTACCCTGGAAACATCGTCGGCAGGAAAATTCGACGGAATGTGGCATCTCACCCGAGTGGACACCATAGCCACGGGAGGGGTGCTCGACCTCTCGGAACAAAGGATATTCTGGTCGTTCCAATTCAAGCTGATGCAGGCGGAAGACAAAAACGGCGTGGAACGCACCGTGCTCATGCGCTACAGCAAGGGCGACGGAACACTCACGCTCAGTTCGCCATACGCCTACGACCGCGACAACGGCGACGAGCCTCTCTCCTCCCCCGCCCTGCTGAAACCTTTCGGCATAAACGAAACGGAAGAGGAATTCCAGGTGAACAGCATTAACGGCAGCAAAATGCAGCTGCAGTCGAAAACGCTGAAACTAAGCTTCAAGAAATTCTAGGCGGAAAGCTGCGCCCCACGCTCGCGCCGCCTGATAAACCATGTTATGCACATGTTCATCGCGACGAAAATCAAGATGTCAATGACAACGATGAGCGTGATGCAGACATGAGGCATCAGCAGTCCGTTGACAACCATAAACAGTAACTGGGCGCACAATATCGTCACCAGAGCCTGGTGCTGCGTCATTCCCATGGCGAGCAGCTTGTGGTGGATATGCCGCTTGTCGGGATTGAAGATAGGAGAATGGTGGTATATCCTCACGAAGATGACGCGGAACACGTCGAACGTGGGAACAATGAGCAGCGTATATGCGTATGCTAGGCACGCCTTCTCGTATGGCAGGGCCACCCCGAAAATGTCAAGCGTGAATTTTCCGGGAGGAATAAGGTCAGTGCGCTCCATGGCGTATTTTATCATGAGGAAGCTCAGCATGAAACCAAGCGTGAGACTGCCGGAGTCTCCCATGAAAATCTTTGTCCCCTTCTCCACCTTGCCGAATACATTATAATATATATAGGCAAAAAGAACCCCCATCAGTCCGCTGATCATCACGCAATACACAAAAGCTTGAATACTGTAGAAGCCATAGAAAAATCCGCCAAGGGCAATGAAGGCCAGTCCTGCCGACAAGCCGTCGATACCGTCGATAAGGTTCATGGCATTATCGACAAACGCCACACACAGCACCGTGAGGGGGAAGCCGACGCAGAAAGGCACTTCGTATATGCCGCAAAAGCCGTAGAGGTTGTTTATATACAAACCTGACAATGGCAAAAGGCTTGCCGCCACAATCTGGAACACGAACTTCGTCTTTGCCTTCAACCCCACCACATCGTCGATAATACCGATGCCGTAGATGATGAACAGGCTTATCATAAAGCTCGCCGTCCACAAGTTCACCGTTATCTTGCGCTCGCCCGAAAGATTCTCGAAGGCGAGAAGCATCACCACCGCAGCAAGCAGCATGCTCGGCAGGAAAGAAATGCCGCCAAGACGCGGAATGGCGTCGTGGTGTACCTTGCGCTCGTCGGGAACATCATAAAGTTTGTTTTTCCTGCAAAAATTAAGTATCGCCGGGATAATGCACACACCGGAGAGCATGCTGATAACGAACGTTCCTATCAATAGTATATTTATGATTTCCATGTTACTGTCTAAATAATGGCCTGTATATAAAACCTGTCAAGGCGAAAGGCTATTGTAAAGCCGTCTTAACGCCTCCGCGCTAAGTTTATAACAAGAAATAACTTTTTTTATTGTATCCAGCGGCAAATTTATTTCGCGTCCGTTACAAATCTTCTGGCTATCCGTCTGATATATGGCGGGTTCTGCAAATTCCCGCCGCAAACAAACAGCCTGACAATTCGGCAAGGGCCATTCATGGAACCCGCCATAAAAGCAAAAGCATACAGAGAAAATGGAAAGACATATCACGACAATGGTCGCTGCCGCCATAGCCGCAGCAACAGTGCTGCCTGCTGTCCGTGCCACCGCCGGCGGCATGGACAAAGGCAAATGCAGTCCAGCCAACCAGCCGCTGGAGAACAACATGAACGCCCTTGTGGAGAACAGTTCCATAGTGGGTCTCGGCGAAGTGGGTGCCGGGGCAATGCCCGCCGACATCGCCCCTATCGGCAAACTGCCTTTCAAGATGAAAGACATGAAGCGTCCCTCGTTCAAAGACGCTACCGTCACCATAGCCACAGGCGACATCGACGCCGCCGGAAAGATAACCGACGCGCTGAACACAAAAATCGCACGGCTCTCGAAAAGCGGCGGCGGACACGTCGTAGTGCCTGCCGGACACTGGCTCACGGGCAGGGTGGAACTGAAAAGCAACATCGACCTGCACCTTGAAGAGGGATGCACGCTGGAGTTCTCCGCCGACATAGAGGACTACCAGCCTGCCGTGTTCACCCGCCACGAGGGTATCGAAGTGATGGGAGCCGGAGCGTTTGTCTATGCCAACAACGCCAAGAACATAGCCCTTACCGGCAAGGGAAAGGTCTTGGGTCCGGCAATGGACGTGGAGATGCGGCGGCTGAAAAACGGCAACAGCGTGGTGGAGAAAGACATCGACTACCGCACGCCCGTGGCAGAACGCCTCTGCGACGGGCATGACGGCAGGACATTCTACCGGCCCAAGTCGTTCGCGCCGATAAACTGCCGCAACGTGCTCGTGGAAGGAGTGACCTTTGAGCGCAGCGTGTTGTGGAACATCAATCCCATATACTGCGAAAACGTGATAATCCGCGGAGTGACGGTGAACTCGGTGGGAGTGCCCAGCGGCGACGGCATCGACATCTCCTCGTGCAAAAACGTGCTGATAGAATACTCCACGCTCAACTGCGGCGACGACTGCTTCACGCTGAAGAGCGGACGGGCAGAAGACGGAATACGTGTGGGCAAACCCACGGAAAAGGTGGTGATACGCCACTGCCTTGCGGAGAAGGGCCACGGCGGCATCACATGCGGGAGCGAGACGGCGGCAGGGATAAAAGACGTGTATCTCACGAAATGCGTGTTCAACGGCACGCGCACCGGCTTCCGCTTCAAGACACGGCGCAACCGCGGCGGCGGAATATGGGACATCACCTACGACAACGTGAGGCTCATCGACGTGAACGAGGCGTTCACCTGGGACTTGCTCGGCAGCAAGACCTATATGGGCGAACTTGCGCAGCGCAACCCGCCGCTCAAGATAACGCCGCTCACGCCCACGGTGAAGGATATCAGGATAAGCAATTTCGTGATAGAGTCGGCCAACCGCATGATGGGCATGAACACCATACCCGAAATACCCACCGCGGGAATTGTGGTGGAAAACGGGGCTGTGCGCACCAACCGCATATTCAAGGACCTTAACGACGTGGCTGGCCTCACCCTGCGCAACATGACAATACAAGCCACCGACAATACCGTAAAGATAGACAACAGCAGGGGGCTGGTATTCGACAACGTCACGTTCTTCGTCCCGACGGGCAGCCTCAGCTACAATGTCGTGGGGGAAAAGGCGGAGAAGCCTACGGTCAAACAATAAATATGGAACAAAGACAAAAGGACAAGAAACAAATGAAAAAGACTCTTCTACTACTGTCCCTGATTATCTGGTGTCTCGGCTGCGGCGCAACGGACTACGACTCTGCGAAGCGCGACGAGATACTGAAAAGCGTTTCCGGAGCAAAGATTCCGGCCACGGCAAAGAGCATCCTCAAATTCGGGGCCAAGGGCGACGGCAGGAAAGACTGCCTGCCGGCATTCAAAAAAGCCATGGCGCAGTCGAAGAAAAACGGCGGACTGCGCATTGTGGTGCCCGCCGGCGTGTACTACATCAAAGGCCCCATCCACTTTGAGAGCAACACCTGCATCGACCTGCAGGAAGGGGCAACGCTGAAATTTGCCCCGGAGCCGGAATATTACCTGCCCATGGTGAAGACGAGCTGGGAGGGGACATTCCTGCAGAACCACTCGCCATTCATCTACGGATACAACCTTCACGACGTGGCGATAACCGGGAAAGGCACTATCGACGGCAACGCGCAGACCACCTTCGCCACATGGCGCAAGGACCAGCGCGCGGCGCGCGACCTGTCGAGGAAGATGAACCACGAGAACACACCCGTGGAGAAACGCAATTTCGGCGGCGACTACAAACTGCGCCCGCACCTGATACAGTTTTTCGGATGCAGCAACGTCACCGTGGCTGACGTGTTCATCACCAACTCCCCGTTCTGGTGCGTGCATCTGCTGAAAAGCCGGAACATCATCTGCCGCGGCATAAGATACGACGCGAAGCTGGTGAACAACGACGGCATAGACCCGGAATGTTCCAGGAATATCCTCATCGAAGACATTGACTTCAACAACGGCGACGACAACATCGCAATAAAGAGCGGCAGGGACAACGACGGGTGGAACATCGGTTCGCCGTCGGAAAACATCGTGATACGCCGCTGCCGCTTCAAGGGACTGCACGCCGTGGTGCTGGGAAGCGAGATGTCGGCGGGCGTGAGAAACGTTTTCGTGGAGGACTGCACCTACGCCGGCTACTGCAAGCGCGGCATCTTCGTGAAGACAAACCCCAACCGCGGCGGTTTCGTGGAAAACCTGTTCGTGAAGAATTGCAAGTTTGACGAGGTGGAAGACCTGTTCTACATCACGAGCATGTATGCCGGCGAGGGACTCGACGACAACCATTTCACCACTATACGCAACATCCATGTGGAGAACCTGCAATGCAACAAGGCACGCAAGGCCGGCATAGTGCTGCAGGGCACCAAGGCGAAGCCCGTCAGCGGCGTCACGTTCCGTGGAGTGGAGATAGGCGAAGTGAAAAACGCCCTCAGCATCGACAATACCGAGGGCGTGACTTTTTCCGACTGCCACCTGGGCGGCAAGGCTGGCGTTCCCACGCAGGTTACGGCGCAGGACAAAATCTTCGGGAAATAATCAGAACATGAACTGCAGCTGCACGTCTGCCATATTGTAATTATGGCGGCTCAGCGTGCGGTCGTTCACAAATACATATTCGGCGGTGACTCCAATGTTCTTAGAGAACTTGTAGTCAGCGCCGATTTCATACATCGACTTCATCGTGTCCCATTCGCCGCTACGGCGGTACATATTGTAGCGCGCCTTGACATGGGCTTTTTTCTTCACCACCGGGGCTATGACGAGGGCATACACGCCGTCCGCCTTGTCACCGTAGCCATTGAGGGTGAGGTCGGCGTTGCTCTCGTTATCGGATGTCTTGAAACCATAACCCGTGCTGTGGATATACTCCGAACGGAAGGTCCAGTCGCTCTTGGTCACATACTCGCCGCTTATGGCATAGCGGTGCTGCGGAAGGCTTCTCGTTTCGGTGCGCTTCACGTTGTCCGCGTCAGTATAGC
Organism: Oscillibacter sp. MSJ-31; assembly: GCA_963629785.1. Taxonomy (GTDB): domain Bacteria; phylum Bacteroidota; class Bacteroidia; order Bacteroidales; family Bacteroidaceae; genus Prevotella. The sequence continues at coordinate 107,026 of CAVGJZ010000002.1, forward strand.
TCCACTTGCGGGCATACGACCCCTCAAGTCCGAACACTCCGATGCGCAGGCCCTCCACCGGCATCACCCACACGCCTCCAGCGACGGTTTTCCGCTGGTCCACGTCCTTCACGTTGATACCCTGCCCGTTGAACACTCCCGCCTGATAATGCAGCAGTGCCCGTCCGCCGGGTGTCCTGAACAAGTCGCCCTGTACCTGCACACCGATGTCGCGGCCGTTGCTCGAGTGCTGCCCGCTGCGGTCGGAGAACCCGGACAGACTGCTCACATTCTGGCTGTAGCTCATGAAGCCCTGCGTTATGGGATGCAAGGGGTTTTCAAAGGTAAAGGGCAGCTTGAACTGTCCAGCCTTGATTCTCAGGAAGGGATATTTCTGCCATTCGGCGAAGAGATCGACAAGCCGCGGCGAAGAACCCCTCGTTGACGTGTTGCCGTTGATCTGCACCTGCACTTTCCAGTAGAAGTCGCCCTTCAGCCTTCCGTCGAGAGCCACCCTCGCAAGACGCAAGTCAAAGGTGTTTGCCTTGCTCCCTTCCTGGCCGGATGCCTGGTATTCCACAAGACCGTAACCCGACAATTTCACGTTACTGAACCACGGTGTCTGCGGCTTTGCTTCCTGGGCCGAGACACTACAAGATGCCGCCATCATCAAGGCGGCGATATATATTCTCTTCATAATCGCATTTGTTTATCCAAAGGTTTTATAGAATGTGTCCGCCATCGCCTAAAGAGTTTCAACCGCCTTTGCCCCATTGTTCCTAGTGAGGAAAAGTCCGGCAAACACAAGCATCCCGTTGAGCATAAGCAGTTCGTAGCCGAACTTATACCCTGTAAGACATTCCGTTGTCTGGTCTATGGCGAAGCATACCAACGGCGAGGCCACGCATATATACGGCACGATGCGGTCGTTTACCCTGCAACGTGTGAGTATGCCATAGGCGAAGAGACCGAGCAAGGGGCCGGAGGTATAAGACAAGATGATGTATATGGCATCAATGACGCTCGTGTGGTTGAGTGCATCGAACAACAGGATGAACACGGCGAACAACAGGCATATACCAAGATGAACCCTGCGGCGCAGCGTCTCGTCGTCGGGACGCTCCTTTATATCAACGCAGAAGCTGGTGGTCACGGCGGTAAGGGCGGAGTCGGTGCCGCTGAACGATGCCGCCACAATGCCGATGGAGAAGAGTACCAGCACCAGATTGCCCATCCATCCCGACGCCGTAAACATTGGCATCAGCTCGTCGCTGTCGGCAGGAAGAGGAATACCCTCCTTGGCGGCAAGAAGCAGGAAGAGGACACCGAGGGCAAGGAAGAGCAAGTTCACGGGCAAGAAGAAGAAACCGCCCACACAAAGGTCTTTCTGCGCATCGCGCAAAGACTTGCACGTGAGGTTCTTCTGCATCATGTGCTGGTCGAGCCCCGTCATCACCACCACGATAAATATTCCGCTGAGGAACTGCTTGAAGAAATTCTGCGTGGAGAAGAAATCGTCGAACACGAAGATGCGGCTATGGGGATTGGCTGCAACCGCCGACACCGCCTCGCCTACCGACATGTCGAGCCTGCCGATAGTCTGGAATATTATTATCAGCAGAACCACCATCATGCAGAGAGTCTGGAAGGTGTCGGTCCACACGATGGTCTTTATGCCGCCGTTTCGGGTATACAGCCATATCAGCATGACGAGAATCAGCGCAGTGGCGGCGAAAGGCAAGCCGAACTGTCCGAAGACGAACCGCTGCAACACGCTGCACACCACGTAGAAACGGAGTGCCGTGCCTGTCATCTCGGAGAGGAGGAAGAACAATGCGCCAGTCTTGTAAGACCGTTGCCCGAGACGAATCTTGAGGAAGGAGTAAATCGTGGTAAGGTTCAGTTTGTAGTAAACGGGCAGCAGCACGAAAGCCACGACGAAATATCCGAATATAAAGCCGATGCACGTTTGTATATAGGTCATGTCCTGGCGCATCACCATTCCCGGAACGGAAATGAACGTGATGCCCGATATCGAGGTGCCCACGAGTCCGAAGGCGAGGAGATACCACGGCGACTTGCGTTCCCCGCGGTAGAAAATATCGTTGTTGGACTTCCGGCTTGTTATCTTGCCCACGAGCATGAGCACGATGAAGTAAACAATAAGTGTTGCAAGTATCAGCATAAATTGTTTGTCTGTAATGGTAATATAATTAATGGTTGTCTAAATTTCATTCTCCGTGCAACTGCCGTCCCGTCAGTCTGCGTTTGCCGCAGTCCCGTCAATCTCCCTGAGAATCTCTGCGGCGCGCTCCACGGTATCAACGTCGGCCACGGTCATGAAGCGTTTGCCGCGGCTCTCCTTTATGTTGCAGCGGCGCGGATTGCGCCCGATGTAGTTGAGGGCTTTCTCAAAGGCTTCGCTCTTGTAGTAGGCGCTCATCGGGTTCGACACGAACTGCATCTGCATCGCCCCGTTCTTGAGCATAATCTTCTCGAAGCCCATCCGTTTGCCTATCCTGCGAAGCGGAACGACCTGCAGGAGTTCGAGTCCCTCGCGCGGTATCTCGCCGAAGCGGTCCACAAGATTCGCCTTGTAGCGTTCCAGCCCGTCGTCGTCGCGGATATTGTCAAGCTCACGGTACAGGAGCATTCTCTCGCTGCTGCTTGGCACATACTGGTCGGGGAAAAACATCTCGAGGTCGCTCTCCACGGCGCAATCGTCAACGAACTCGTCGCCGGTGAGCCTTGCGCCCTGTTCGATTTCCTCGCCGTACATCTCGCTGAACTCGTCGTTCTTGAGTTCCGTCACGGCCTGCGTCAAGATTTTCTGGTATGTCTCGAAGCCGAGGTCTTCCATGAAGCCGCTCTGCTCCGCCCCGAGCAGGTTTCCCGCCCCGCGCATATCGAGGTCCTGCATGGAGAGATTGAAGCCGCAACCCAGTTCGGAGAATGTCTCCAGAGCCTCGAGCCGGCGGCGTGCGTCCTGCGATATGACCGACAGCGGCGGCGCGAGCAGATAGCAGAAGGCCTTTTTGTTGCTGCGCCCCACCCTGCCGCGCATCTGGTGAAGGTCGGAGAGCCCGAAGCGGTGGGCGTCGTTCACGATGATGGTGTTGGCGTTGCTGATATCCACGCCGTTGCTGATGATTGTGGTGGAGAGGAGCACATCGTAGTCGTAGTTCATAAAGCCCATCACTATCTTCTCCAGTTCCTCGGGCTTCATCTGTCCGTGCCCCACGGCGATGCGCGCATCGGGCACGTTGCGCTGTATCATGGCGGCGATGTCGGGCAGGTTGCTTATGCGGTCGTTCACGAAAAACACCTGTCCGTTGCGGCTCATTTCAAAGTTTATCGCGTCTTTTATCACCTCGGCGTCGAAAGTGTGAACCTCCGTGCATACAGGATAGCGATTGGGCGGCGGTGTCTGTATCACGCTCATGTCGCGGGCGCCCATCAGCGAGAACTGCAGTGTGCGCGGTATCGGCGTGGCGGACATGGTGAGCGTGTCCACGTTGGTCTTCATCTTGCGGAGCTTCTCCTTTGTAGAGACGCCGAATTTCTGTTCCTCGTCGATGATGAGCAAGCCGAGGTCGTGGAATTTCACCGACTTCCCTATCAGCTTGTGCGTGCCGATGATGATGTCCGTCTTCCCTGCCTCCAGATCGGCGAGCACCTGTTTCGTTTGTTTCGCCGACCGCGCCCTCGACAGATAATCCACCCTGACGGGCATGTCCTTGAGGCGGTTCACGAAGGTCTGGTAATGCTGGTAGGCAAGCACCGTGGTAGGCACCATCACCGCCACTTGCTTCGAGTCGCAGGCAGCCTTGAAGGCGGCGCGTATCGCCACCTCCGTCTTTCCGAAGCCCACATCGCCGCATACAAGGCGGTCCATCGGGCGGTCGCTCTCCATGTCGGCCTTGACATCATTGGTGGCCTTCAGCTGGTCGGGGGTATCCTCGTAAAGGAAACTAGCCTCCAGCTCGTGCTGCATATAGGAGTCGGCGCTGTATCTGAAACCCTTTTCGTGCCGCCGTGCGGCATAGAGCTTTATAAGGTCGCGGGCAATGTCCTTGATCTTCTTCTTCGTCTTCTCCTTGAGCCGCTCCCACGCCCCCGTGCCGATGGCACTGAGGCGGGGCGGTGTCTCACTGTCGCGCCGCTTGTATTTTGAGATTTTATACAGGGAATGGATGCTCACGTCCACCTTGTCGTTGTTCTGGTAAACGATGCGTATCATCTCCTGGTAGGAATCGCCGGAGGGAACGCGCACCAGTCCGGCAAACTTTCCGATTCCGAAATCCACGTGTACGATGAAGTCGCCGGGATGCAGTTCCTGCAGCTCTTTCATCGTGAGCGCCATCTTTCCGCCGCGCGCGGCATCAGAACGCAGACTGTATTTATGGAAGCGGTCGAATATCTGGTGGTCGGTGAAGACGCAGACACGCAGTTTGCTGTCGGCAAATCCCCCGTGGAGTGTTTTCTCCACCGGCACGAATGCTATGGGTTCGCCTGCCACCTCCGTGCCGTCGGCGAGTTTCTTGTGTCGCGCCATCTCGTCGAAGATGTCGCGCAGACGCTGGTTCTGCTTCTGGCTGTCGGCAAGGATATACAGTTTGTAGCCTTGCAGCGTGTAGTCTTCGAGGGTGCGCTGCAACAGTTCGAAGTTCTTGTGGAATAGCGGCTGGGCAACGGTATTGAACGTGACCGTCACCTGCGGCGTGAATGTCGGCGTGCCACCGAACTCGATGCGCTTGAAATCAGCGATACGTTCATCAAACGCACTGCCCGGCATGAGGTTGCTCTCCGCCTGCATCTGCCGCATTATCTCGTGCTGCTGCATCTCCGTAGCTCCCTCGAGCCTTTCGGTAATTGCCTGCTGGGAGAAGCCTTCACGGTATGTGTTTTCTATCACGTCGCGGACAAAGGCGAGGTCTTTCGCCGCTACGAGGGTGTCTTGGGGCAGAAATTCAAGGAACGGCACTTTCTCGGAAACCATCGCCGCAAGTTCCGGCACGATGTCCATCTTTTCCACTTTTGCGCTCGACAACTGCGACTGCACGTCAAACGTGCGTATCGTGTCAATCTCGTCGCCGAAGAAGTCTATGCGGTATGGATTCTCGTTGCTGAACGAATATACGTCGAGGATACTACCCCTGACGGCAAACTGCCCGGGTTCGTAGACGTAGTCCACCTCCTTGAAACCAAACCCGCGCATTTTCCGTTCCACCTCCACGATGTCTTTCTCCTCGCCCACGCGCATCGTTATCGTGCGGTCGTCGAGGTGTTTGTTGGAGACGACGAGTTCCGACAGTGCCTCAGGACACGCCACAACGAACAGGGCCGGGCTGTCCGCGGCTTTCCCCGTGCCGGCGGCAATGTCTTTCACCCTGCCCAGCACCTCGGTGCGCAGAATGTCGTTGGCGGCGTCGCGCTGACCGTATTTCACTTGCCTGCGGTATGGCGAGGGAAAGAAAAGCACGTTGTCCGTGCCCAGCATCTGCGTGAGGTCATGGTAGAAATATCCGGCCTCCTCACTGTCGTTCAGCACAATGAGGCACACGCGCGGAAGCCTGTCCGCCAAGGAAGCGAACACGACAGGAACCGCCGAGGCATGAAGTCCCCTCAGCGATATTGTCATGGTATTCCCGTCATCAATAACTTTAAGCAAAGCCTCCGTCTGCGGCGACGAGGCGTACAAGCCGACTATCGACTGTATTTCCATCTTTTTACCATTCTCTTAAACGGAGGAAACGTCATTTCCACCATATATAAAATAAACAGGCTGCGAAGTTAATCAAAAAAAATGTATATACGCCTTGCATTTTGCGTTTCTTTTTGCGCCACTTACATTTTTATTGCTAACTTTGCGCTATGAATATGCGAAACGAACAAGATTATGAGTGACAGCATCGTTATTATCCCGACATACAACGAAATAGAGAATATTGACAAAATCATACGGGCGGTTTTTGCGCTCGGCAAGCCTTTCGATATCCTTATCATCGACGACGGGTCGCCCGACGGCACCGCCAATGCCGTGAAACGGCTGATGGACGGCGAGTTCAAAGACCGGCTGCACCTTATAGAGCGCAGCGGCAAACTCGGACTGGGCACCGCCTACATCACGGGGTTCAAATGGGCGTTGCAGCGTGACTACGAGTACATCTTTGAAATGGACGCCGATTTCAGCCACGACCCGAAAGACTTGCCGCGCCTCTATGCCGCATGCCACGACGAGGGATACGACGTGGCGGTGGGTTCCAGATACGTGAGCGGAGTGAATGTGGTGAACTGGCCCATGGGCAGAGTGCTGATGAGCTATTTCGCATCGAAATACGTGAGGATTGTCACAGGCTTCAAAGTTCACGACACCACCGCCGGCTTCAAGTGCTACAAGCGCCGCGTACTCGAGACCATCGAGCTAGACAAGATCCGCTTCAAGGGCTACGCCTTCCAGATTGAGATGAAATACACGGCCTACAAGATTGGCTTCAAAATCAAGGAAGTGCCGGTGATATTCGTGAACCGCCGCGAGGGCGTGTCGAAAATGAGCGGCGGTATCTTCGGCGAAGCGTTCTTCGGCGTGATGCGCCTGCGCCTGGACGGCTGGACCAGGAAATACCCCAAAATGAAATAGCATGAAATACGTTTACCGCATATACCAGCTCTGCATAGCCCTGCCCCTGATTCTAATCTGGACGGTAGCCATCTCCGTGATGGTCATTGTGGGCTGCTCTTTAGGCGGAGGCCATTTCTGGGGCTACTACCCCGGCAGGTGGTGGGGACGCGCCATCATACGCCTGCTGTTGCTGCCGGTGACGGTGGAGGGCAGGGAGAACATGGAGAAGAACCAGTCGTATGTCATCGCTGCCAACCACCAGGGGGCGTTCGACATATTCCTTGTGTTCGGCTTCCTCGGCAGGCAGTTCAAATGGATGATGAAATACCAGCTGCGCAAGATTCCTTTCGTGGGCTTCGCCTGCGAGAAGTCACACCAGATATTCGTGGACAAGCGCGGACCGCGCAAGGTGAAGGAGACCTACGACAAAGCCCGCGCCACGCTGCGCGGCGGCATGAGCGTGGTGGTGTTCCCCGAAGGGGCAAGGACATTCACCGGGCACATGGGCAAATTCCGCCGCGGAGCCTTCATGCTCGCCGACGAGCTGCAGCTGCCCGTCCTGCCGCTGACCATCAACGGGTCGTTCGATATCATGCCGAGGACAAGGGACTGCAAATTCGCCGTGTGGCATCCGCTGAAGCTCACCATCCACAAGCCTATCTATCCCGAAGGCAAGGGAGCTGAGGATATCAACCGCCGCATGGACGAATGTTACAACGCAATAATGTCGGGACTTGTCCCGGAGTATCAGGGCTATGTGGAAAACCCCGACCAATAAGTTTTTATAGGATTATGGCTAAAGACACCAAGATAACTGCAGGCAAACTGCGCATAAAGCGGTGTGCCGTGGGGGCTTGCTATTTTGTGCCGGGACTGGTTTTCGGCAGTTGGGCAAGCCGCATACCGGACGTGAAGGACATGCTCAGCCTCAACGACGGCGAACTGGGCAGCATCCTGTTCGCAGTGCCCATCGGACAGTTGTTGATGATGAGTTTCTCGGGAATACTAGTGAGCAAACTGGGCAGCAAGAAGATACTCGTCACTGCGGAACTACTCTACGCCATGGTGTTGCTTGCAATAGGACTCTCCCACACCGCGACACACCTCATCGCTGCACTGGTGGGTCTGGGGATGATGTCCAACCTGATGAACATCGCAACCAACACCCAGGCGTGCTATCTGGAAAAGCTCTACGGCAGGAGCATCATGTCGTCGTTCCATGGTATGTGGAGTCTCGGCGGCTTCACAGGAGGCATCATAGGCACCATGTTCGCCGCCACCACCCTGTCGGTAGCTTGGCATTTCGCCTTTGTCGTGGCGTTCTGCATGGGCACCGTACTGGTATGCGTGAGAAGTCTCGTGAGCGAGTCTCTCGCCAAGGCAGAAGAAAAGGAAGTGCCAAAGTTCTCGTTCCGTTCCATCGACCCCACGCTGATACTGCTGGGAATTATGGGCTTCGGCGGAATGTTCTGCGAGGGCACTGTCTACGACTGGAGCAGCGTTTATTTCTCCACCGTAGTGAACCCCGACGAAGCTTTCGTGCGCGCCGGCTATGTGGCCGGTATGGGAGCGATGACGGTCGGGCGTTTTCTTGCCGACAGATTTGTCACGAAATACGGCACGTCGAAGGTGCTTGAAACCTGCGGCGTGCTGATTCTCTGCGGTCTGTTGCTTGCCGTTGCCCTACCACATCTGCTTACCGCGACATTAGGCTTTCTTTTGGTGGGCTTCGGCATATCGTCGTCGGTGCCCATCTGCTACAGCCTTGCCGGCAAGCTCGGCACCGCAAAGGCGAGCATCGCCATAACGATAGTATCGAGCATCAGCTTTTTCGGTTTCCTTATTGGTCCGCCGCTTATAGGATGGATTTCAGAAGCCACCAGCCTGCGTCTGGCATTTACAATACCGGCTTGCTTCGGCCTGTTCATAGCATTCATGGCAAGCAAGGTGGGGAAGAGAATTGCGGGATAGGACTACTCGGACGGCTCGGACCTCTCGGACTACTCAGACCTCTCGGACAACTCTGAGAAGTCCGAGAGGTCCGAGTTGTCCGAGTTGTCCGAGTTGTCCAAGAAATAATCACTTCCTAGGATAAAACCTCAGCAAGTCTTCGCTTTCTATCGTCACCTTACTTTCGTCGAGCTTCGATGCGTCGAGACGGAAAGTCTTTATAAAGAAATCGTAGACGGCGTTGCGCTTGTTGGGGCCGAAATCATGACGTTCCTTCGGCAAATGAACATTTGATATATTTTCCTGTTTGTCGTAGAAACCATATATACGCTGCAAATAAGGATATTCTAGTTCCGGCGTTGTGGAAGTCCAGTCACCGCCGTCGCTGACGAGCAGCATAGGCTTAGGGGCGAACATCGCGGCAATCTCGGCGTTGCACGTACCGCCGCCGGCGAGTTGTATCGGCATGCCGCTCTCGCAGGGGCAGCCGCCGTCGAACCACGACGAGAGACTGACCACCGGGTTGGCTGCCGTATAACGGTCATCAAGAGCGGTGAGGAGCACTGTCTGCGTGCCGCCACCGGAACCGCCGTTTACACCAACACGCGTCTTGTCCACGTCCTTGCGGCCAATCATCCAGTCGAGTATCCTTATGCCGTTGAGAGCCTGCATACGGTGCGCCTCGGAAGTGTGGTGTGCCTCGGCACCCACCTCGTCCTCAGACTCGCCCCATCCCCACAGGTCGTAGTCCACGCAGATAGCCCCCATACGCGTCAGCGTGCCAAGCCTCTTCTGCTGCACCTCGCCATATCGTCCGTTGGCAAAATGCCCGTTCGGACAGATAATGAGCGGATGCTTTCCTTTGGTGGCAGGGGTGTAGACAGATCCTTTCACCGTATGCCCGTCGAGGGTCTTCATGCAGAAATTCTGCACCGTATATCCGTCGTATTTCCTAATCTTCGAGAGAAGCGGCTTCTCGTTGGAACACTTTGCCAGCATCGGGTCGATGCCGAGCAACGCCCTCACTTCGCGGCGCAGGGTGTCGCGCCTGGCCTCCCACTGCGCCCTGTCGTTGTACTTAGACGCAAGATACGGAATGAGTTTCATTCCGTCAGGGGCCTGCCGGCGTGGATATTCGTACGGCTTTATCTTATACAGGTTGCCGTTCTGCTTGAGGGCATAGAAGTCGAAGGGTTTGAGGATATTGTCAAACGTCTCCTCGAGCGAATACGGACGGATTCTGAAATCCGCATATTTGAGTTTCAGACCTGCCGTGTCCACGTTGAATTTCAATTTCACGCCGAAGCGTTTCGCCACATCGTTGAGCACATCACCCAGCGGACGCGCGTATTGTGTTTCGTATGTCTGTGCCCCGCACGTCGCGGCGGCTAGCAGGGCAGCAGCCAGCAGTGATTTCTTTTTCATCTTCAATTCCATTTTCTTACAGGTGACTTTTATAGAACCAACATTCAGTGACGGTGAAAGAACAACCCGGGTACAATCTCCGGATTGTTTTTTCACCGTCACCATTACAGACATCATAATTTATAGTTCAGCTTTCCGAGAGTGTCGCGCTGAGCCACTTTCTTGCCATCGACGAGCAGCGTGAGCCCCTTGCCGTGGTTATAGTGCGTGCCCGTCTTGTCGTAGACCACCGTAATGTTGTGTCCGTGATACATCACGTTGTCGAGGCAGAACCATTCCCATTTATCCTCCGGCACGAGCGGATTTACCACTATCGAACCGTCGGCTTGCGGACGCAGTCCACAGATGCCGGTAATCATCAGGTCGTTGAAAGTGGAGTGGTTGTAGTAGCGGCTGCGCTCCTTGTCGCCCATCAGCCACGCCCCGTTTGTCTCGTCGAGATATTCGCCGATATACGGACGGCCGCGGTGGTGCTGGCTCTCCACGTATGCCTCCATGTCATGAAAGAACTCCTTGCTGCCGACGACGGGCGACGGATAGTTGTTGATGTAGTTGCCCATTGCGGTGAGAGTCTGGCTTGTGGCGAAAGGCCACACCGCCCCGTCCCATTCGCACGTGCCCACGCCGTGAGTGCGGAAGAGCGGCGACCGCCGCTCGCAGGTGGTGAGGCCGTATGGGGCGGAGAACCCCTTCTCGTCGGTGATTTGTTTCCATGCCACGTCGTATTTGGCATTGTCGGGCATATTGAAATACCACGGTATGTAGCCGATAGCCTCGCGCACGCCGGCTGCCGTGTCGTTCTTTAGCGTCTCGAAGAAACTGTCTTTGGCGTTCCACAGTTTCGTCTCGATGAGCTTCTTCAGTTCGCCAGCCTCCTTAGAGTACTTCTCAGCATTGCCGGCATCGCCCGTCATCTTGTTCATTTCGGCGAGAGCCATTGCGTTGCCGTACATGTAGCTGTTGATGGTGGGACGTGCGAATTTCTTTTTCCGTCCACCGCTTGCGCTCTCCTCCATGCCGTCGCGCACGTCTTCCTGCCAGTACAGTCCGTTGTCGAGGCGGTGAGTGTTCTGCCAGCGTGCATATTCCTCCTCAAGCGAGGGTTTGAGGGCGAGCAGGAAATCCCTGTTGCCGTTCACCTTGTAAGCCTCATACACGGCGGCAGGGTTCCAGGAACTGAATTTCTCCATCTTCTGCATCGCCTTGCCGTTGTTGCCGTGATACCACGTGTTGAGTATCTGGTTAAGGTATGTGGAATCTCTCAGCCAACGAGTTTCCATCACGTGGTGGCCGATGGCGCAGGCAATGAGGTTGTAGCGGTCGGCGTATGACCGCTGCACTAGGAATTCCGTCATGCCGTAGCCCACGGGAGTGCGCTTGATGTGCTTGCGGAGCGTCCACCAGCGGTAGTAGTACATCTCGCGGAAATTGTCCTGCGGACAGTCGAAGAGCGGCACGTTGCGGCTCATCCACTCCGCCGCCTGACTGTTTGGTATGGCGTTTGCGATATTCTCGTCCTCCATATTGTTGAAATAGTCCACGTAGTGCCTGTAGTCGTCGAACTTGAGCACCGCAGCCTGTCCGTCGGCATCCGCCGGCGTTGTCTTCACGTTGGCGATGAAGAAAGTCGCCACCGGGTCGCTCTCGTCGGCGCGCGGCATGTCGAAGTCCTGGTCGGCAGGAGTTTCGTTGTTGGGTTCCGCAAAGAGCGGTCCTGTGCGGAACACGATGCGCGTGACGGCCTCGACAGGGGTATCAAACTGCCTCTGGCATACCTTTTTGCCGTTCACGTAATAAGTTCCGGCGTGCATATCGGCAGAGAGCACCGCCTTCACGCGGTACGTCACACCCGGTTCATACGCCTTGAGGAGCGTGCCGTAGCGCGGTCCGCCCTTCACCTTCATCACTCCCGTGGAGTCCATCACGATGCGCGAGCAAGCCTGTCCCTTGTCGTCCACGAACTCTATGTCGAGCTCACCATTGCCGGCCTGGGCGGCTTTCACGTCAAATTCCACTGTAAGTTCTTTCGTGGCAGGTATCACGCGTTCCACCTTGGCATAGTCGTAGGGGTCTTTGTCGGAGAGTTTGATCCATGCGCCGTCGAGTTCCACCGGCGCCCACTTGGGGGAATAGATGTTCCAGTCAGTCATGTCGGCGAGCTTGGAATAGCTTGAGAAATCAGTGTCGGCGTGCGACGTGGCTTTCGTCTGTACGGGCACGGTAACTCTCGACACCCACATATCCTCCTTGTTGTTGCTGTAGGTCACCCACAGGTTGCCGTCGGCGGGAGTGCCGTTGCCCTCCTGGATGCCGCGCGTGTACTGCATGCCGTAGTTCTTGTAGTTACCGCCGTGACGCTCCGGCGTCACCTCGCCGTTGAGCAGGTTGAGCGTGGTGTATTCCAGTCCGTCGCCGCTGAGCGATATGGCGAGCGGCCAACGGTATTCCGCCGGGTTATACACAGTGGCATACGTACCGTCGGAGAGGCGTTGTCCCCATATCTTTGCCGTGGAGGTGACAAAGCCGTGGGCACGTTTCGCCGGCGTGCGCCACGTGTTTCCGCCGTCGTTGCTTATCGTGGTGAGTCCGTGTTTCCACAGTCCCACCTTCCATCCGTCGGGCAGAGTATAGCCGGAGAAAGCCTTGTAGGGAGTCTTCAGCGGCAGAATGTCGTCGCCGCGGTCGGCCTCCTCAGCCCACTGCATACGTGCCATGGGGTCCTGGAGCAGTTCGTCCACAGCCTTGACGAGGTTCTTGTCCTTCGCCTTCTTGTAGTAAGGGAAATCGGTGTTCTTCTCGCTGAACCCATGGTTGTAGTAGATGAAATACACGGGGCCGAAGCTTCCGTCCGCCTTTATCTCGCGTATCACCCTGCCGATGCCGTTGCCGTCGGTGGGGTTGTCCTTGGGAGTCATCGACACCACGTAGTTGCCCATGGCAAGGAGCTTGCCCGTTTTCTTTGACACGTACCACCCTACCCTCTGGTGCATTATGGCCTTGAGGTTCTTGGCTTTCAGCCCGGGGTATTTGTCGGGTTTCTCAAAACCGTCGGGCACGTTATATTCGGGGAAGAGCACCACGGGGTCTGTCCATGTGTATCCGTCCACCGACATCTGCAGCATCGTCTTGCCGGGCGCTTCGTGTTCGTGGCGCGGGTCGGTGAGATAGTGCATATAGAACTTGCCTTTCCAATAGGCCATCATGGGCTGGTGGTTGTATGTTGCCCCCAGCTCGGCGCGCATGGTCTGTATGGAGTGAACGCCGACTACCGGCGACAGCCCTCCGTCGTGGCGTGCCGGGAGGGCGATGTCCTTTCCGGTGTAGTGTACCGCCCGGGAGTTGTATTTGATAAGGTTGTCCACCAGTTCTTCCGGCGCCATGAACACCGTGCCATGCTTGTGCCCCTGCGGGAAGGACACCGTGCCGGTCTGGTCCTGGAAGTGAACGAAGTCCTTGGTGCGCTGTGCGCCGAAGGTGAACTGGCGGTACCAGTCGTAGAAGATGTACCACCACCCATTGACGTAGGCCGTGGATGGTCCTTCGGTGTACATCGGCGTGAACGTCTCCGAGGCTTTGCTCCACGGGCCGTAGGGCGTATTGGAGAATGCCACCTTGATGTTGCGCTGCTTGCGCGTGTTGTCCTTGAGCACCATCACGTAGTCGTCCTTGCCTCGCTTCACCATCGTGGCGTCGATGCAGCTGAAGCCGGGGTCGATGAGGAGTTTCGACTCGGTGAATGTCTTGAAGTCTTTCGTCGTGGTGTAATACAGGCGGTGGTTGTTCTTATGTTCCTCCAGCACGTCGGGGAACTTGCCGGGGATGCACGATGCCCATATTATCATGTACTGCTTCTTCACGTCGTCGTAGAACAGTTCCGGCGCCCACACATTCACGGTGGTGGTGTCTTTCATCACTTCTATAAACCGCTCGGGTGTCCAGTGTATGAGGTCTTTCGACGACGAGTACCCGAAGCCGCGGTCGCCCTTCCAGCTGCAGGTCCAGACCAGATGGTATGTGCCGTCGGGTCCTTTCACTATCGACGGGTCGCGCATCACCTTCTGCGTGCCCACCTCGGGCTTTAGGAAGGTGCCGGGGATACTGTCCCAGTGGATGCCGTCGCGGCTGTAGATAAAGCGCAGTCCCTCGTTTGCCGGCTCATGGAAAGAGGTGGACACATAGATGTCGCCTGCCCACGCCGCTCCCGACTGCAGGGCGAGGGCGGCTACGGCTGATAAGATGGATTTCTTCATTTATTCTCTTTGTTTGCTTTTTCATTGTCAGGTGTCATGCGGACGGATGTCCGTATTCCCCTGTTTATTAGACGAAATACGGGGTGTCATGTACCCTCAGGGCAGCAATTTGCCCACCGTACATCGTACGATAAGAGACCGTGCATCGTACGATAGGAGACCTCACATCGTACGATGCACGGTCAGCAAAACGCCGCTTCGCAGACTGGCGAAGCGGCGTTACACGGAAACGGTTCAGAGTTCGAGAACCCTCACCTCAGCGTTGGTCATGCGCTGTATGTCCTTCATCTCCTTGTTGTAATACACGGCCTGTATTGCCTTGTTCACTATGCCGTGGCCCACGGCAAGCACCGTCTTGCCCGGATATTCACGGCGCAGGAATTCGAGGAAAAGCCTTGCGCGTTCCTTCAGCTTGTCGAGCGGCTCTATGTCGTCGGGCCACACGGCGTGCTCCAGGTCGGGGATATACCTGCCCGTGAAACTGCCCCAGTCACGCTCCCTCAGCAGCGGCGTTGTCACCACCGCGGCATGGTGGGGCGCGGCCACTATGCGGCAAGTGTCAATAGAGCGTTTCAGGTCGCTCGACACGAAAGCGTCGATATGCTTCCCCGACATTTCCTCCGCCAGACGGCGCGCCTGCTCTATACCTTTGGCGTTGAGCTGTCCCTGCACCTGTCCCTGCATTATCTTGTTGGCGTTGTCCACCGTCTCGCCGTGGCGAGTGAGATATAATATTGTTGCCATGTTCTTTCCGTTACTTTATACCTCTGCAAAGGTAACAAAAAATTCCTTGCCGCATACTCCATCCCGAAGCCTCCGGCCGTTTATTGATAACATTTTGAAAATATTTCAACGCACAACATTTACAATCCAATATTTTTCAATACCTTTGCAAAACAATTTAATAACCAAACAAAGAAATATATGAGCAAATTGATAAAACCCGCAAGCTACACGGCTCTCCTCGATATGAAACAGACGGAACAGGGCATCAAGACCATCAAGGAATTCTTCCAGATGAATCTGTCCACCGAACTCAAGCTGAGACGCGTCACCGCCCCTCTCTTCGTGATGAAGGGACTGGGCATCAACGACGACCTCAACGGCGTGGAGCGACCCGTGAGCTTTCCGGTGAAAGACCTCAACGACGCCACCGCCGAGGTGGTACACTCGCTGGCAAAATGGAAAAGGCTGACACTTGCCGAATATAAAGTGGAAACGGGCTACGGCGTGTATGCCGACATGAACGCCATCCGCGCCGACGAGGAGCTCGACAATCTACACTCGCTCTACGTGGACCAGTGGGACTGGGAGATGGCAATCGGCGACGAAGAGCGGAATCTTGATTTCCTGAAGGATATAGTGAGGAGAATCTACTCCGCCATACTCCGCACGGAATTCCTTGTGTGCGAGAGCTACAGGGAGATAAAGCCTTTCCTGCCGAAAGAGATACATTTCATACACAGCGAAGACCTTCTGGAAATGTACCCCGACAAGACGGCGAAGGAGCGCGAGGACATCGTATGCCGCAAATACGGGGCGGTATTTATAATAGGTATAGGCGGAAAACTCGCCAACGGGGAGCCGCACGACGGAAGGTCGCCGGACTACGACGACTGGACAACGGAAAGCACGCCCGGACACAAGGGCCTCAACGGCGACATTCTCATCTGGTATCCGGTGCTCAACCGCGCCGTGGAACTGTCGTCAATGGGCATCAGGGTAAATCCCGAGGCTCTGCTGCGACAGCTCGCCATATCGGGGAAGGAAGAAAGGAAGGGACTGTATTTCCACAAGCGGCTGCTTGCCGGCGAACTCCCGCAGAGCATCGGCGGCGGCATCGGACAAAGCCGACTGTGCATGGTGCTGCTCCACAAGGCGCATTTGGGGGAAATACAGGCGAGCATCTGGCCGGACGACATGCGGAAGGAATGCGCACAGCTGGGCATGACGCTCATATAGTACACACTTGGAGACTCAGGAGAACTCCAGTTTAAGCACCTCGCCGAGCTTCTGCACGGCGGGGTTTTCCTTGCACAGCTTCTCGAAGAGTTCGCGCGGCGAAAGGATACGCTTTATCTCCTCGGGACGGGCCACGCGCAATTTCAGCGTTATGTCGTCGTTGCGCAGTTTCTGCACGAGGGTGTTGCGCACGCGCTTCTGTATCTTCTGGATATCCTCGAGCAGCATCTTGTTCTCCACGACCACCTCTATCTCCGGGAACACCGTAATGACGGGCACGATATTCTTCATGCGCGTGGCGGTGCTCGACATGGCGTCGGGCATACGGTTGCACATCAGCATCCACTGCAGCTGGAGCATGTCGTCGTCGAAGGCTTCGTGAAGTCCCGTTCGCTTGTCTTCCGGCTCCGTTTCATACGAAGGCTTCTCCGGCCCGCGGCGCAGATTGGCAAACGACTTGCCGATACTGCCGAGCTTGACCGGTGCCGTGCGCGGACGCTGCGGCGAATTGGTGTTGCCGGCAGGACTGCCGGCATTGGCATTGCGAGCATTTGAGGGCATAGCGTTTTCCGCCCCGTGCGGTTGCTCTTCCACACGGGATGCGGGCGCGGCGGCTGCCACCTGCGGGACTGCCGTCTGCCGCGCCGAAGCTATAAGTTTCTTAAACAGGCTTTTCAATCTCTTGGGGCTGCGCCCCGCGACGCTGTCGTCATCGTCGGGCTGGGTAATCTGCGCCACACGGATGAGGGTAAGCTCCACGAGAAGACGCTTGTTGCTGCTCTGGCGGTAGTTCACGTCACACTCGTTCATTATCTTCAGAGCCTTATACAGGAATGTGGCAGGACATTTCGCCGCCTGGGCCTTGAATTTCTCCGCCTGCGACTGGCTCACCTGCAGCAGCGGCAGCGTATTGTTGTCTTTCGCCATCAGCACGTTGCGCACGTGGGCGGCAAGGCCGTTCACCACATTCCCCCCGTCGAAGCCCTTGGATATGATGCCGTTGAGCAGCACCATCACCTCCGGCACCTTGTTGTCCATGCACAGGTCCACGAGACGGAAATAATTGTCGGAATCAAGGACGTTGAGGTCTTCTATCACCTTCTGGTACGTGATGTCGCCCTGGCAGAAGCTTGCCGCCTGGTCGAACACCGACAGTGCGTCGCGCATTCCGCCGTCCGCCTTCTCGGCAATCACGCTGAGAGCCTCGTCCTCGTAGCTTATCCCTTCTTTCTGAGCCACCATCTTCAGATGGTTTATGATGCCGGAAACGGTCATGCGCTCGAAGTCGTAAATCTGGCAGCGCGAGAGAATCGTGGGCAGGATCTTATGCTTCTCCGTAGTGGCGAGGATGAACACCATGTGGGCTGGCGGCTCCTCAAGCGTCTTGAGGAAGGCGTTGAATGCCGCCGTGGTGAGCATATGTACCTCGTCGATGATAAACACCTTGTACTTGCCCACCTGCGGCGGGATGCGCGTCTGCTCCATAAGCGTCTTTATGCTTTCCACGGAGTTGTTGCTCGCGCCGTCGAGTTCAAAGATGTTGTAAGACCGCTGCTCGTTGAAGGCGCGGCAGCTCTCGCACTCGTTGCACGCCTCGCCGTCCGACGTGGGGTTCTGGCAATTTATAGCCTTGGCGAAGATGCGCGCGCAGGTAGTCTTGCCCACTCCGCGGGGTCCGCAGAACAGGTAGGCATGCGCCAGCTTGCCGCTCTTCACGGCATTCTTCAGCGTCGTGGTCAGCGCCGTCTGCCCCACCACCGAGTCGAAAGACATCGGGCGGTATTTTCTCGCCGATACGATATATTCTTCCATAAACAATTGTTAGATTTCGCTTTTTCAAGTGCAAAGGTAACGCTTTTGGAAAGATTTACATTACCTTTGCAGGCAAAAAAACAGGCCGGGCAATCAGGCAAAGCTTTTTTTACAATCCACCCAAAACGGAAACGGAATGAACCCAGTTTTAAGTTTTATATCACACAACCGCTACTGGTTCGTGATAATCATCGGCGGACTGCTCGTCGGCGTGCTCGACGAGAACAGTTTCCTCACCAGGGCGCAGTATGCCCTGCAGATAAAAGACCTGCGGGAACAGATAGCCAAATACGAGAGCCAGTACGAGCGCGACGAGCAGAAGCTCAACGAGATACGGCGCAACCCGAAGGCGATAACGAAAATCGCGAGGGAGAACTATATGATGAAAGCCGACGACGAGGACATCTTCGTGCTCAGCGACGACGAGACAAACAACAAGAAGGACAATGAGACAACTGAATAGGACACAGAGCATAATAATGCTCGTCGGTGCCATACTGATGGTGGCAGGCGCAGGACTCTACGTGCTGGGGGCGGAAGCAGGACACAAGGCTGCCCCTTGCGTATTCACGCCCGGAACACTGATGTTCGTGGCGATGCAGGCCGCGCAGAGATACGACGGCAGCGACATTACGCTGCGCCGACTGCGCCGCATAATGCTCACCGGGGGAGCGTTCTTCATAATATCCGCCGTTCTCATGGCCGAGAATGCCTACCACGTGGTTTTCCCGTATTTCCTCAAGGCCGGCATCGACGGATACAACGCATACCTGAGGTATATCCACAACAACTGGGTGGTGTCGCTGCTCGTGGCCGCCGTGCTGCAGCTGTATTCCACAATGAGGATTTCCGCCGAACTGGAAAAGCGGAAGCCCGGAACAAACGCGTGACACGGCGGCAGGAGGAAAGCTGCGGCTCTAAAAAAAGCTAAAAAGCATTGCAGATGTTTTAAATTAAATGAACGGATTTTCCCACGTCGGCAATACCCATTACATTTGTATGGTAATACGAAAGCATTATATGAACATAAAACTTCTACACATCATACCAGCCTCCGCATTGGCGCTCGCGTCGTGCAGCGGGTCATACGACATCAAGGGAACGTCAGACCTGTCGCTGCTCGACGGCAAGATGCTGTATCTGAAAGTGTACAGCAACAGCGACATGAAGAACATCGACTCTTGCGACGTGGTACACGGGCAGTTCAGTTTCAACGGGTCGCTCGACTCCACCAAGCTGGCCACGCTCTTCATCGGCAGCGAAAGCCTCATGCCCGTGGTGCTCGAGAAAGGCAACATATCCATAAAGATAGACAACGGACAGCAGAAGGTGAGCGGAACGCCGCTCAACGACAAGCTCTCGAAATTCATCGAGAAATACAGCCAGCTCGAAACGCAGATCGAAGAGCTGGGACACAAGCAGAGCCAGGCCATCATGAACGGCGAGGACGAGGCGGTGACAAACGCGCGCCTGTCGCAGGAGGCGCAGAAGATTGCCGAAAACGAGGACAAGCTCATCACGTCGTTCATAACGGAGAACTTCGACAACGTGCTCGGCCCCGGGGTCTTCTTCATGATGACCGCGGGTAACAAGTACCCGGAGCTGGCACCATGGATAGAATATATCATGAGCAAGGCCACGGACAATTTCAAGAACGACGCCTACGTGAAGGACTACTACCAGAAGGCTCAGGAGAACCAGAACATAATGAACGGCATGGCGACGCCGGACATGCCGGAACCGCCGGTACACGAAAGCGCGCCGCAGCAGGATGCCCCCACGCCCAACGAACTGGCGCAGCCCGCCTCGCCGGCGCACAACGAATAAGACAGAAACCTACAGCAATGAGAATCCTTATAAAAGATGCGGTTGTGGTCAATGAAGGCAAGAAGACCAACGCCTCCATAATAATAGAAGACGACAGAATCGCGGACATCATTGAGAACGGCAACACACCCCGCGGAGATTTCGACGAAACAGTCGACGCCGCGGGGTGCTTCGTGTTACCGGGTGTCATCGACAGCCACGTGCATTTCCGCGAGCCTGGTCTCACGGCGAAAGCCGACATCGAGAGCGAGAGCAGGGCGGCGGCATACGGCGGAGTGACGTCGTATTTCGACATGCCCAATACCAAGCCGCAGACAACGACACTGAAAGACCTTGGCGACAAAATAAGACTCGCCGGGGAGAAAAGCCACGTGAACTATGCCTTTTTCATCGGCGCAACCAACGACAACATCCGCGAGATAACGAATGTGGACCCCAAGGCCGTGCCGGGAGTGAAACTTTTCATGGGGTCGTCCACCGGAAACATGCTCGTGGACAAGCGCGACGCGCTGCAACGGATATTCAGCGAGGTGAAGCTGCCGATAATGGCGCACTGCGAGAACACGGAGATGATAAACCGCAATATGCAGAGAGCCAAGGAGCGCTACGGGGACGACCCCGACGCGGCACACCACCCGGAGATACGCAGCGAGGACGCTTGCTGGCTGTCGTCGAGCCTGGCGGTGGAACTGGCGAGGAACAACGGGGCACGCCTCCACGTGGCGCACCTCACGACAAAACGGGAACTGGGACTTTTTGAGCCTGCCACCGACGGCAACACACCTGCCGTCACCGCCGAGGCTACGGTGGCCCATCTCCTCTTCTGCGACGAGGACTATGCCTCGCTGGGGGCAAGGATAAAATGCAACCCTGCCATAAAGACGGCTGCCGACCGCGACGCCCTGCGGCAGGCTCTGAGCAACGGGCGCATATTTACCGTCGGCACCGACCACGCACCGCACTGCATAGAGGAGAAGCAGGGCGGATGCGCCAAGGCGATGTCGGGCATGCCGATGATACAGTTCTCCCTCGTGTCGATGCTGGGACTGGTGGACGAGGGGATTGTCACCATCGAACGCCTTACGGAACTGATGTGCCACAACCCGGCAACTCTGTTCTCCGTTGAGGGGCGCGGCTTCATCCGCAAGGGTTACAAGGCTGACATCGCAATTGTAAGGCGCGGACAGCCCTGGAAGCTCACTGCCGACAAAATACAGAGCAAATGCAAATGGAGTCCGCTGGAGGGGAGGTGCTTCAACTGGAGGGTGGAGCATACCTTCTGCAACGGAAGGCACATATATAATAAAGGTGTATTCGACAACTCCTGCAAGGGAGAGAAAATAACATTCAACAGATAGCATGATAGCAAGAATAGTAATTCCGCTGATACTTTTGACCGTGTTCGCCGACTGGTATATCGCCGGCCGGCTAATCGGGCGCATACAATCAGCGGCGCGCCGCAAGGCATGGCGCGCCGTATGGATAATCCAGAGTGCCGCCGTCTTCATATTCGCCGTGTCGCTCTCACTGGGCAAAGGCTTCGCACCTGCTGACATGAGGGCGACAGAGTGGTTCATGCTGCTCATCGGCGTATGGATTCTGCCCAAGTTCGCCTTCACAATTTGCTCGCTGATGGGATGGGGGCACTGCGTGTATCACAAGACAAAGACCAACTGGGGCAACGCCGTCGGGGCGTTCATCGGCGCAGCGGTGGCGGCAACCACCGTTTACGGCTACACATGGGGGTTCGGCGAACTACAGGTAAGACACGTGACATTCGCATCGCACGACATTCCCGAAGGTTTCGACGGTTATCGCATAGTGCAGTTCAGCGACGCCCACGTGGGGACTTACCAGGGGTGGAGAAGCAAAATCCTCTCCGCCGCCATCGACTCCATCAATGCCCAGCGTCCCGACATGATAGCTTTCACCGGCGACCTGCAGAACCTAAGGCCCGAAGAGATTGAGGCGAAGAAAGCAACACTGTCAAAGCTGCATGCGCCTGACGGCGTTTTCTCTATTCTCGGAAACCACGACTATGCCTGCTACACCGATGAGGACGAGTCCACGCGCAACAGGTTGCTCAAAAAGACCGAAGCCCTGCAGCGGCAAATGGGATGGACGCTGCTGCTCAACGAAAACCGCACCGTAAGGCGCGGAAAGGACTCCATCTTCGTGGCGGGAATGGAATACAAGGGCGGCAGCAAGAAATGCCCCAGCACCGGGGACATATACAAGACACTGCGCGGCATAAAGGGCAGTAACCCTTTCATACTGATGCTCCAGCACGACCCCACTTCGTGGGATACCGACATCCTGCCCCACTCCAGTGCCCAACTGACGCTCAGCGGACACACTCATGCGGCACAGATGAAGATCTTCGGATGGTCGCCGGCGGAACTTCTCTACAAGCAATGGGGAGGCATGTACTATGAGGGCAAGCGGGCGATAAACGTAAGCAGCGGTCTCGGAGGCCTCGCCCCGTTCCGTTTCTGGTGTCCCGGCGAAATCGTAGTAATCGAGCTGAAAAGAATAGGTATAGGCGTTTAGAGCATACTTGCAAAATGTTTTACAAATAAGACATTTGGAACACTTTGTTTTTGTCTGATTTTAACAGGATTGCACTATTCTTTTAGGGTAAATGCAAAATACTGATAACCAATACAATAGACACATTCTAAAAACCGATACCCCAAAACCTCGGCGAAAACGATAGCTTTTCGGGGAGCAAAGCTATCGTTTCCTCCGGGCAAAGCTATCGTTTCCTCCCCGAAAAGCACTGCTCCTTAAAATCAGACAAAAAACAAAGTGTTCCAAATGTCTTATTTGTAAAACATTTTGCAAGTATGCTCTAAACGCCTATAACTAAATTTATAATTTGTGCAAGTGGCACTCGCACATAACCTACGGCTATGACAGCATCCAGAGAGTAGAAATCAATAAACTCCTTAACCTCACCACGAATGCCACGATTTACGACTGTTTCCATTTTGGAAATAGTCGTGTCTGGGTTAAGTTCTCCTTCTGCAAAGATATTCTTCAAATGCTTACTTATGGCAGGAACACCGACCCCAAAGAGTTGCGACATAGCCTTTTGCGTACACCAAAGAGTTTCGTCTTTGACTGCGACTTGTACCTTGCCCTCATCATCGGGCATGGTATATAGAAGAAATTGTATCTCGTTGTTCATAGATATAATTTTAGAAAAAACAGGTTGGCTACTCGACGCCAAGGCGTACTGTGCTTTGACACGGCCTTTCTCAAAACCAACATTTTGCTTTCAATGCAAATATACCGATTTATAGCGAGACGCATTTAAGGATGTCCATCTTTAACATATTGAAACACCCACAGTAACCACTCGCAGAAAGAGGGTGCGCTACACAGGCGGTACAGGCGGTGGCTTCGTAGCCGTCGGACGGGAAAAGTCCTTTCCTTGGGGGATGGTCAAACAGGGTACAACAAGGCGACGTATGCGTTATAATATTAAGGTATATACACAAGTTAATCCTGATTTATGAAAAAGATATTCTTTACCGTGGCGGCAACAGCTCTGTTGGTGAACGGACACGCCGCCACAAAAACTAAAGTCAAGAAGAAAAAGACGGCGGACATACAGGTTGTCGGTCTTACCACAGAGCGGATGACAGCTCCGATGAGCATTGACACCCCTACCCCACGACTAGGCTGGCGCATCACGGCGACAAAAAACGACGTGGTGCAGAAGTCCTACCGCATCATCGTTTCATCCACAATGGAAAAGGCACAGAATCTGGAGGGCGACCTGTGGGACACGACAGTGGATTCCGACCAGTCGCAATGGATTGAATACTCCGGCAAAACGGTGCGCAGCAACACGCCATGCTACTGGCGGGTGAAGGTGGAAACGACACAGGGCGCGTCGGAATGGAGCGACGTGGCGATGTGGAACGTGGGACTGCTCACGGAATCCGACTGGAGCGGACAGTGGATCGGCTTCGACGCGGCGAAACCGTGGGACAAGGAAGAGATACACAGCCAGCTGTCGTCAAGATACCTGCGCAGGGAGTTCTCACTCGACAAACCTGTGAAGCGCGCCACGCTCTACATCAGCGGACTGGGACTTTACGAGGCGTATATCAACGGCCAGAAAGTGGGCGACCAAGTGCTCGCACCAGCCCCGACGGACTACCGCAAGACGGTATTATACAACGCCTACGACATCACCACAATGCTGCAAAAAGACAACGCCATAGGAGTGGCTCTCGGCAACGGCAGGTACTACACCATGCAGCAGAAGAAGAAGCCTTACAAGATAACGAACTTCGGTTATCCCAAACTGCGCGCCAACATCATAGTGGAATTTACAGACGGCACACGCAAGACTATTTCCACGGACACAAAATGGAAGCTCAACGCTGACGGGGCAATACGCTCTAACAACGAATACGACGGCGAGATTTACGACGCGCGGAAGGAATTCAAGGCATGGACTGTCAGCGGTTTCAACGACAAGCAATGGGAAAACGCCGAGCGCGTGGCGATACCGCAGGGCACTCTGCGCGGAGCCATGCTGCCTGGAATGAAGGTGCTTGGGCAAATACCGGCGCAAAGCATAACCATGCACGGCGACACCGCCATTATCGACCTGGGACAGAACATCGCCGGCTGGCTCAGGATGAGGGTGAGCAACGCCTCGAACGGAGACTCCATAAAAATCAGTTTCGCCGAAACGCTGACAAAGGACGGCAGGCTGTACCGCGAGAACCTGCGCAACGCACTGACCACCGACTGCTATGTGGCCGACGGCACGGAGCAGGCAAAGTGGTGGAAACCCACTTTCGTGTACCACGGCTTCAGGTACGCACAGGTTACCGGACTGAAACACCCCAAGAAGGAGGACTTCATCGGCGAGATGGTGAGCGACGAGATGGAAGAGACTGGCTCGTTCAGCTGTTCCGACACTATACTGAACAAGGTGTACCACAATGCGCAATGGGGCATCCTCGCCAACTACAAGGGAATGCCCGTGGACTGTCCGCAGCGCGACGAACGGCAACCGTGGCTCGGCGACAGGACAAGAGGGAACCTGGGAGAGTCGTTCATCTTCGACAACAACCTGCTGTACCGCAAATGGGACCGAGACATCGTTGAGGCGCAACGGGAGGACGGGTGCATACCCGACGTGGCACCGGCATACTGGAACTACTACTCCGACAATATCACGTGGCCGGCGGCACTGCCCTTCTCAATGGAAATGCAGTATGACCAGTTCGGCGACATCTACGCAATAAGCAAGTTCTACCCCGCCGTGAAGAAATGGATGGACCACATGAGCTACCAGTACGAGAAAAACGGACTGATGCCGCGCGACAAGTACGGCGACTGGTGCGTGCCGCCGGAGGACATAAAGATGATACACAGCCGCGACCCCAAGCGCGTGACCGACGGCACTCTCATAGCCACCGCCTACTACTATGCCCTGAACAAGAAGATGCAGCGCTTTGCCGACATCCTGGGCAAAAGCGACGACGCAAAGGCTTTCGCTTCAAAGGCCGACGAGGTGAAGGAGGCTTTCAACAAGAAATTCCTCACCGTGAACAAAGACACACACGAGGCTTACGGCGGACTGCTCTATCCCGACTCCACGTTCTACGGCAACAACACCTGCACGGCAAACCTGCTGCCACTCGCCTTCGGCATGATTGACGACCCGTATGTGAAGACGGAAGTGGAGAAAAATATTCTGAAGAACATCATCACCGACAACAAAGGCAGGATTTCATGCGGTGTTATCGGTGTGCAATGGCTCATGCACACGCTCACCGACATGAAGAGGAGCGACGTGGCATGGCTGCTCGCCACCAACAAGGCGTATCCCAGCTGGGGATATATGGCGGAAAACGGCGCGACAACAACATGGGAGCTATGGAACGGCAACACCGCCAACCCAAAAATGAACAGCGGCAACCACGTGATGCTCCTCGGCGACCTCGTGTCGTGGATCTACCAAGACCTCGGAGGCATCAACAGCGACCCGGAGAAACCCGGCTACAAGCACATTATTCTGAAACCCGACTTCAGCGTGGACGAGATTGACGACATCAAGTCTTCGTTCAGATGCATATACGGAAACATCGGGAGCGCATGGAAGAAGGTAAACGGCAAACTCGTATGGGACGTGGAAATACCGGCAAACACAACTGCCACACTTTATTTCCCCGACGGGACAACGAGGGAAACCGGCTCCGGCAAATACTCCTTCACGGCCGACGTGCCGTTGAGGAACAAGAACATCGTAAAGGATGAGTTCCTATATACCAAAGCCTCATTCCCCGAATGCCATTCCGCCACAATCGCCGAGACGACAAAGGGCGACCTCGTGGCAACATATTTCGGGGGGACAAAGGAGCGCAACCCCGACGTGTGTATCTGGGTGAGCAGAAAGCTCAAAGGCTCTGACACTTGGACGGCACCGCAGATGGTGGCGGACGGAGTGCTCAGCGACACACTGCGAAAAGCTTGCTGGAACCCCGTAGTCTACCAGATTCCCGACGGCGACCTCGTCATCTACTTCAAGATCGGCAACAGCGTGAGCGACTGGACCGGATGGATGGTGCGGTCGAAGGACGGCGGCAAGACATGGTCGAAGCGCGTGCCCCTGCAGGAGGACTACCTCGGACCGGTGAAGAACAAGCCCGTGATGAGCAAGGGCAGAATCATTGCGCCCACAAGCGTGGAGAAAGGCGGATGGCGGTTGTATTTCGAATACTCCGACGACATGGGCAAGACATGGAAACGCTCCGACTACGTGGAGGCCGACAGCATGATGGTGGACGGCAAGAAGAAACTGAAAGACCTCGCCATACAGCCGAGCATCATCTTGCTCAACGACGGAAGACTGGCTGCCGTGGCTCGCACGCGCAGCGAGCATATAGGCATAACGTACAGCTCGGACAACGGCGAGACCTGGTCGAAGCTGCAGCTCATCGACACGCCCAACAACAACAGCGGACTGGATGCGGTGACACTTGCAGACGGCAAGCATGTGCTTATATGCAACGACAAGCCCATACCGCACGGAATCAAGAACGGCAAGGGACTGCGCACGCCGCTGTCGCTGATGACAAGCAGTGACGGAGTGGACTGGAAGCACTGGATGACGCTCGAGGACTCCCCGATAAGCCAGTATTCGTACCCCTCGATAATACAGACATCCGACGGACACATTCACTGCATCTACACATGGCGCAGACAGAGAATAAAACATATAGAAATCATACCCGAATAACATGAAAAGACTATTGGCAATACTTCTCTCCGTGTTCTTCATGGGAGCAGCGGCTACGTTTGCCGCAACGGCAAGCCACACGACATCGGTGGCGGGAATGTTCCCCCTGCAGGGCAGCGGAAGAATCGTGTATAACTTCAACCAAGGATGGCGCTTCCACCTCGGCGACGCCGCTGGAGCGGAAGCCACGGTTTTCGACGACTCCAAATGGGAAGTGGTATGCGCACCGCACACGTCACGCCTCGAGCCTTCGGAAGCGAGCGGCGGACGCAACTACCAGGGCATCACGTGGTACCGCAAGACGTTCACCGTGCCTGCCGACATGAGGGGAAAAGACATCACCCTGTATTTCGAGGCCATCATGGGCAAGCAGGACATCTTCGTGAACGGCAAAAAAGTCACGGAACACCTCGGCGGCTATCTGCCCGTCATCATCAACCTGAGCGACCTCGGGGTGAAAGCCGGGGAGAAATGCGTGGTGGCGGTGAAGGCCGACAACAGCGACGACAAGAGCTATCCGCCGGGAAAGAAACAGGCGGCACTCGACTTCTGCTACCACGGCGGCATGTACCGCGACGTGTGGCTTATCGGCAAGTCCGGCGTGGCCATCACCGATGCCAACGAGCGCAATGCGGTTGCCGGAGGCGGAGTTTTCCTGCACTACGACAATATCTCGGAGAAAAAGGCCGACGTGTATGTAGATGTGGAAATAGGCAACAAGGGGAACGGCAACGCCGCACCCACCGTGGCAGCAAGGATAAAGGACAAAGAGGGCAAGACGGTGGCTACGCTGAAAACGAAAGTGTCTGTTGCTCCGGGCAAGTTCGCAACCGCGAAGATGCACACCACGCTGAAAACGCCTCACCTCTGGAGTCCCGAGTCGCCGTATCTCTACGACGTGGAGATTAGCGTAGCCGACGGCGGAAAGCCGCTGGACGGCGGCACAGTGCGCATGGGTGTACGCAGTGCCGAATTCTGCGGCAAAGACGGTTTCCGGCTCAACGGCAAGCCTTACCGCCAGCTCGTGGGAGGCAACCGGCACCAGGACTTCGCCTACGTGGGCAACGCCCTGCCGAACAGCCAGCAGTGGCGCGACGCCAAAAGACTCAAGGATGCAGGGATGAACATTATCCGTGCGGCACACTATCCGCAAGACCCGGCATTCATGGATGCCTGCGACGAACTGGGACTGTTTGTCATCGTACCCACTCCGGGATGGCAGTATTGGAACAAGGACCCTCGTTTCGGCGAACTGGTACACGAGAACACACGGCAGATTATCCGCCGCGACCGCAACCACACGAGCGTACTCATGTGGGAACCTATCCTCAACGAGACACGCTATCCTGAAGACTTCGCAGTCAAGGCTCTCAATATAACAAGGGAGGAGTTCCCCTACCCCGGCCGCCCCGTGGCTGTGGCAGACATGAATTCGGCAGGAGTGAAAGAGAACTACGACGTGGTGTACGGATGGACCGACGACATCGGCAAGGAAGGCACGCCAAGCGACAAATGCGTGTTCACGCGCGAGTTCGGTGAAATGGTAGACGACTGGTATGCCCACAACTGCCTGAACCGCGCGGCCCGGTCATGGGGCGAGAAACCTATGCTCACGGCTGCCCTCTCGCTGTGCGACACCTACGGCGAGATGTTCCACAAGCAGCGGCAGTTTATCGGCGGTTGCCAGTGGCATCCCTTCGACCATCAGCGCGGCTATCATCCCGACCCCTATCTCGGCGGCATCTACGATGCTTTCCGCCAGAAGAAATACGCCTTCGAGATGTTCCGTTCGCAGAACCGCGAAGGCGAGCCGATGGTTTTCGTGGCAAACGAGATGACGCAGTTCTCCGACAACGACGTGGTGGTGTTCTCCAACTGCGACAGCGTGCGCCTCACACAGTTTGAGGGCGACAAGACACTGACGCTCCCCGTGGTTCACGACGACAACGACAAGCCCTGCGCACCCGTGGTGTTCAAAGATTTCTGGGATTTCTGGAAAGCCCGCGAATACAGTTACAAGCAGCGCAACTGGCAGAGAGTAAGTCTGCTGGCAGAAGGAATAAAAGACGGCAAGGTGGTTTGCTCCGAAAAGAAGATGCCTTCGCGCCGTTCCACCAAGATACGCCTCTACGCCGACGGGATGGGCAGACAGCTCACTGCCGACGGCAGCGACTTCATTGTGGTGGTGGCTGAAATCACCGACGACAACGGCAACGTGAAGCGTCTCGCCAAGGACAACATAGAGTTCTCCGTGGAAGGCGAGGGCAGGATTATCGGCGACGAGACCATTCTCGCCAACCCGCGCATCGTGGAATGGGGAAGCGCGCCGGTACTGATACAAGCCACCGACAAGCCCGGAAAGATAACCGTCCGCGCCCGCAGTGCTTTCGGCGGAACATACGCCCCCGCCGAGGCGACTCTCGAGATAGAGAGCGTGGCGGCGCAGCTGCCGAAATGTTTCACCGACGTGCCGACGGCAAAGGCCAAGCGCACCGCTCAGGTTTCCGAAACAAAGCAAATGAGCGACGAGGAGCGCCAGCGCACTCTCGAAGAGGTGAACCGCCAACAGGCTGACTTCGGAATACAGTAACATGAAAAAAGTCAGCCCCATCCGGCACGAGAACCGGACAGGGCCAACGAAACTGCAATTAGTAATATCCTTACCAAAGTCACGGAGCGCGACGAAAAGCCGCTCCGTGACTTTGTTTTTATCTTACGACCTTGCGGCAAGTGCCGTCGCTGTATTTCACCACGCTTATACCGCGGCAGGGAGACTGCAGCAATGTGCCGCCTGCCGAGTAGCACGCTGCAACCTTTGGCGCAGCCGTTTCGCTTTCAGCGCTGTGTATGCCATTGGTCGCGTCGGGCACAGCCACGGCAGTATTCTCAACCACGCAGTTGGTGTAGTCGGAACTGTCGTAGTCGCCGACCGAAGCCACAGCCTTGATGTCGGTTTTCTTCCAAGCCGGGTCAATGTCGAATGTGTATTCATACGTAAAGCCGTCGCCGTTCCATTCCACAGGCACGCCCCAAGTGGAGTTGATGCCGCGCATCACGTGCTGGTGGTAATAGGTATCGGTACCGCTGCCGGCCTGCGAATTGGCAAGCACGTTGTCCTCGGTGAGGAAGAGCGTAATCCGCTGGTCCGTATTTCCAAACTCGGCGATCTTATTCCCGTACACCCTCACGTGGAGTTTCGTACCGTCGGCGGAATAATCCGCCTCGGCACGGATTATCAGTGAAGACTCTCCGCTGGCGATTGCGTTTATGAAGGCAGCGATGTAGTCCTTGCCATAGACTGCCGAGAATACCGTCGACGACGCGCCCAAGGCATTCCTGTTGAACATCAAGCCGGGAGCGAACGCTCCGCCTGTTCCGTAGAACCACTCATAGTCAAGGTCGGTCTGCGTCGTGAAAGCATCGGTGTGGTAACCCGAGTGATGGCACACCACCGCCATGTGGCGCGACATACTCTTGTCGGCAAGTATTTCACTGATGTATCCTGCCGCCGCAGGGCAGTTGGGGCAATCCTCCGTAGTAAACTCCTCGAGCAGCACAATGCGCAAATAGTTGAACACGCATGAGGCCGAGTTATTCTCCGGGTAAACGTCATCGTTGCCGCCAATCTTGTCGATATTCACCGACAGGCTGTTGCCCGGCACGATGTCGCCCGCGGCAGGGATTGTGAAGGTTATGGTGTCGAGAGCATCCGGTTCAACCCCCGTTTCCACGTCCAGCGCACTGCTGTAGCCGCTTCCTGCAACATTCACGTGCATCCTGTCCATACGGTTCTGCCCGCGGTTATACACCCTCGCCTCTATCTGCCGTGTGCCGTCGGCGAGGACGAGTCCCCTTGCCGACATGAGCCACACGTCCCACGATGGCATGGCATCACCGTCGATGCCGGCTTCTATGGCAAGAGTGCCGTTGTCGGGCACCGCCGTCCATTCGGCCGCAGCACCAAGCTTGACATACGACTCGCCTACTGATTTGTTCGCCAGCCTTGTGGCACATACCTTGGTACGCTGGTAATAAGTGTATCCCACATACAGCGGAGTGTTTGCCTCGAGCGCTACGGACGACCCAAGCTCCACCGCATTCCATCCTTTTGATATATCTCCGTAACCGTCGTCCTTGAAACGGGTAATCTTGCCCGTAGCGAGGTTCTCGCCGTCGAGTTGCTTTCTCACCCACACCACGACGGAATCGACATACACCTTAGTGTTGGGAAGCGACACGCGCACTGACCGTATGCCGTTGCCCGTGTATTGCGCCACGAGAGCCGGGTCTATCCTAAGCGCCGCCGAGCATTCGTTCTTTCCCGTGGCGCTCAGCCCGGAGTCCGTTCCCGTTCCGTGCAAGGCGTAGCCCACGCTTATCGTGTGTGCCGCCGCCACGGCGGAAACGGCAACCGCCGCAATAAAAGAGAAAATCCTTCTCATTGCATTCTTCAATTAAAGCGTTTACTTGACATACACCTTTTTGGCAACGCCGTTGCTTTTCACGATATAGAGACCGGGAGCGGTCGCCTTCTCCACCTTCGTGCCGCCGATTGTATATACGCTGCCACCTTCGGCGTTATCCTTTTCAGCAGAGCTGATACTGTTGGAGCTGCCCTTGATGTCCACACACATCACGCGCATACCGCCTTCGCCTTCTATTTCATTCCAGTCATCGTCGTATTGTTTGTCGCAGGTGTAGAAGATATAGGCGTTGTCGTCGTCGTTTACAACGGAGAATCCTGAAGATTCGAAATTGTCCTCGGCAATCTGGCGCTTCCATACGGTCTTGCCGTCAAAGCCGATTTTGCAAACGAAGAAGTTTGCCCCGTTCCAACTTTGTGCGTTGCCGTAGAGGAGCACCCATCCGTCATTCTGCGCAATTACCTTTACGGGCACCATACCCCACATTGCGTTGTTGTCGTAGGAATAACCGAGAAGACTGTCGCCCTCCCATGTGTAGTCGCCGTCTATGGCCAGCTGGTTCACCCACAGGTCCTTCTGAGTGTATTCATAACTGAACATCACGAACGCCTTGTCGCCGTTCACGGCGAGTTTCGGGGTTTCGGCGTTGCCGTCCTGAGTGCCGTTCACGATGAACTCTTCCTCATACACCGTGCCGTCGGCAGTAAGGTGGTTTGTCACCATATAGCCGCTGTAGGTAAGGAGCTTTCTGTAGGCGAGCATCAGTCCGCCCTTGCCGTCAGATGTCACCGTAGGCTCTGTAGTGTATGTTCCTCCCGTTATCGTTCCGCTTTCCACGGTAACGGGGGTCTCCCACACGTCCTTGCCGTCGGAAGCGATACGGCGTGCGTCGAAACCGGACCCTTTGTTCACGTAAACGACATACACTCCGCCGTCAGGGCCAGCGTAAATCCATGCGTTGTCGGAAGAAATCTCCACCGGCTTTTCCCATTGTGCCTTTCCGTCGGTGTCGTATGCCATCACCTGATACCAGTTGTCCTCGATTTCAACGGAGTCGGGCATCTCCTCTTCGGGATACCACGGGGATGGTTCCCAATTGGTAGAATCGGCCTTGACATTGTATTTTTCCACATGGTCTACAATCGAATATATGTAGTTACCGCTCACGCAGAGCAGCGGTTCAAGGTCTTCCCATGTCTTGCGTGTGGCGAAAGCAGGCATCTTTATGCCGTCCTCCGCCCATACTGACTTGCCTTCGGGCGTATAGCAGTACATATAGTTCTCGCCGCTCAGTCCGTCGGGGTCATTGCGCGTGTCGGTGTACGCCACCACCACGTTGCCGTTGGGCAGAAGCCCAAATCCGTAATCGGAGATCCATGATTTCGTGGGCTGGGCGGAAATCACCTTGCCGTCAGTGCCGAGCATCGGTTTCCCGCTTTTGTCGAACGTCTGCATATACAGGTAGTATCCGAATGCAGGGTCCGTATAGCTCACTCCCTTTGGAGTGTTGTGCCAAGTAAGCACTGTCTTGCCGTCGGCGGTGCGCGTTGTTTTCAAACCGCCCTGTCCGTAAATGCCTTTAGTGCCCAGCACGGTGTAGGCTTTGTCGTCGGGTGTCCATTGTGCCTGTGCGCCCACTGCCGCTACGGCGAGGGCTGCGATAAGAGTAGAGATACGTTTCTTCATAAAAAAGATATTGTTATGTGTTTGAAATAATGTCGGGGCAAAAGTATTCCATTTGCAAAAAAACAATGCAAAAGCAGGGCGTTTGCAGTTTGCAATACATGAAATGACAAGCATTTTACAACAAAACATGCGGTTTTCCATAAAATATGTTACCTTTGCACCATGTATCGCATAAATATGACACGGTTCAAGGTTTTTGCATTTGTCATCTTTTCATTGCTTTCCTGCTTGCAGGCCAATGCGGAAAACATGCCCGGCACAAGCGAGCGGACTATCGAGGCTGCCCACAGGAAATACGCAAAGGAGGACTACCCGGGGGCTTTGACGCTCTACATCCGTGCCATGGAACTTGCCCGGAAGGAGGGGAACGACAGCATATACATTTTCTGCACAGTGTGCATCGGCAACATCTACGATGCCTTCGGCGACAACAAGAGCAGTCTGACATATTACCTGAAAGGCTACGATGCGGTGAAAAGGACGGGACTGACAAATTTCAAGGCGAACTGCCTTACCAATATCGTAACCGAATATGCGCGCCTCGGCAATGCGAAGGAAGCGAAGAGATATTTCGCCCTTTGCGAGGAGCTGCCCGAAAAGGAACTTACCGACTACCAGAAATATTTCATCATCTACAACCGCGCGAGGGTCTTCGCTGTGGAGGATCAGTATGACAAAGCCATAGCCGAGCACCGCCGCGCCATGCGCTTCGCCCAAAGCCACAGGATGAAACCGCTGCTCACCCTGTACCAGAAAAGCGAAATCGGCAACATATACCTGAGATGGGGCAAGCCGGAGGACGCCATTGCCACGGGGAGGGAATGTATCCGCGACGCGAAAAGCATCGGCAGCGGCGAACTGCTCGTGAATGCCTACAAGATGCTCGCCGAGGCTTTCCACATGGAAAACAAGGCTGACTCTGCCGAGAAATACCGCGAAATGTATTTCGTCCTCAATGATTCGGTATATAACACGAAACGCTTCTACGAGGCACGCTCCAAACTCAACGACTATGAGAGCCGCGAGCAGCAGTATCAGATATCGCTCCTCAACCAGCGCATCCTGATGCAGAAATATGTAACGGTGAGCATCATAGCCTTTCTGCTCCTCGTCCTTGTCTTTTCATACGCATTATATAGAAAGAACAGAAACCTTATTAGAACCCAAAGTCTGCTCATCGACCGCAACAAGGACATGGAAAGGCGCGAGCAGCAGAACAGGCAACTGCTCAAGCAATATCTGGAGCAGCTCGACAGGAACAGCCCCGGCGGCACAACGGAGAGCGACGGCGATGACGATACGGAACCGAAGGAAGAAAATGCTCCCCAACATTCCGACGACAACCTTGACAAGCACCTTCTGAGCCTCATCAACGATGCCATCAACGACACAAGCGTGATTTCAAATCCGGACTTCAGCCTGCAGATGCTTGCGGAAATGGTGGGGTCGAACATGAACTACGTGTCGCGCATAATAAACAACTCATACCAGAAGAATTTCAAGACCCTGCTCAACGAGCGCAGGATACAGGAGGCGTGCCACAAGCTCACCGACCGCCAGCACTACGGCAGCTACACGATGCAGGTAATCTACGAGGAGGTGGGCTACAAGTCCGCTTCCAGCTTCATCCGCGCCTTCAAGCGGGTTTATAACATGACACCCTCGGAATTCCAGAAAATCGCCGCGGAAAAGGGAAACTGACAGTTTTAGGCGTGTTCCCGTAAATTCCACTCGCCGTTTTGTCGCCGTACATGTGTGTGAAATGGGTAATTTCCCGACCTTACATCGTACGATACACGATCTCACATCGTACGATACACGATTTCTTATCGTACGATGCACGACCTCTTATCGTACGATATACGGTCGGAAAATACATGCTTTGGTTCGGACAAGAACTCCCGAAATCCGTCAAAGTCAATCTATAGATTCCGCCTTTAAACCCAAAAGCCTAACTATACTACGGGAACATTTACAATTTTTACGGTTTTCATTTTTACGTAAAGGAAATTTTGCTAACTTTGCAAAACATATATTAAATATGTATTAAAAACACATCCTCTAACGACTTGTTAGCAAAAACGGAATACGTAGCATGAGGCCTTTTCTGCAAGACACACGCAGAAGATAAGGGCATCACAAAGAATAGAATAAAAACCTAAAATCAAACAACTTTAAAGTTCAATTTATGACAACAAGACTATTAACACAACACGGTAAGGCATGGAGCATGCTTTGTCTTGCCGGCGGGGCGTTGGCGCTGGCATCCTGTGCGCAGGACGGCTTCACGGACGAGAGTTTCGACTCGGGCGTTTACAACACGCAGCTTGAAGCTCCGTCAGCCGACAAAATCACGATTACGCCGAGCACCGACGGAAGCATGCAGACAATCAGCTGGCCGGTGGTCTACGGCGCAGGCGGCTACCACGCCATTCTAACCAACGCCGACAACAACACCATCATCAAGGACACGCTCGTGGACGGCGTATCGTTCGCCACAGCCCGCGAGGAGGACATGAACTACAGGCTTTCGCTCTGCGTTCTGGAAAACAAGGCCAAGAACAACAAGGGGTCCGAGACAGTGGAAAAAGCTTTCAGCACATTCACATCGTCATACCAGACAATACCGGCAGGCGACCTCGCCGCATATTTCCAGGAGAACCCCGTGCCGGAAAACGCCGCAACGGAAATGCTCTACTATGACCTGCAGCCGGGCGGGGAATACACTCTCTCAGAGAGCATCGACTTCGGCAACAAGCGCGTGGCACTGCGCACACCGAACTCCGACAACCACGCCAAACTGACATACACCGGAAATGTGAGCATCAAGACCGGTACTCTTCTTACCATAAAGTATGTCGACATCGACGCTTCCGCATCCGACGACCCTGTCATCTCCCTTTCGGAAACTCCCGACGAGAGCATCAAGGCAGCAACAGGAACGGGCGACTACTACAACATACTCGGGGCTCTGTCCATCAACGGATGCAACATCACGGGCGTGAACCAGAACCTTGTCTACGACGGCAACAAGAAATACTGCCTTGAAACGCTCTTCATCAACAACTGCTGCATAAAGCTCACGAGCAGCGCAGCGACAAGCATCACCGGCAACGCCATCATCTATTT
This sequence comes from Oscillibacter sp. MSJ-31, assembly GCA_963629785.1. GTDB lineage: Bacteria > Bacteroidota > Bacteroidia > Bacteroidales > Bacteroidaceae > Prevotella. The sequence goes on from CAVGJZ010000002.1 coordinate 143,362, forward strand.
CAAGGCCGGATACGCCAACACACTGCAGGTGAAGAACTCAACCCTGTGGAACGCCGGCGACGCCGACGCAAAGTATTTCGTACAATACAACAACAGCGGACGCGCCGACCGCGCCGGATACGCCAACCAATATGTGACATTCGCCAACAACACGTTCTATAACATAGCGAAGGCCGGGCAATGGGCAAACTACTCCGGTTTCAACGGCCAGAAATACTCGGTTTTCTCCGTGACGAACAACATCTTCGTGGACTGCGGAGCCAACCAGATTGCACGCCGTATCCTCGGCGGACGCTCGGCTTCGTCATACCCCACAGCTCCCGTCTTCGGCAACAACACCTATATGTGTGACGGAGTCTTTGAAAGCACGGCAGGCATCGTGGAGGGATACGACGTAAGCGGCACCGCCATTGAAGAAGACCCGGGCTTCAAAGACCCTGCAAACGGTGATTTCACCGTGAGCGGAGCCACACAGACAAGCCGCAAGACCGGAGACCCGCGCTGGCTCTCGGCAAAGTAACCTTCATTAACCGATAAATAAAAGAAAAACAATATGAAAAGAAAAACCATTATCAGTTTATGCTTCGGGGCATTGGCCATGGTATCGTTACCGGCCGGCGCTCAGAACCAGACTATAAAGGGTACGGTGGTTGACCAGAACGGCGACCCCATCATCGGCGCTTCGGTGCGCGTTGTCGGTGCCAAAGGCGACAACATGGGCGTGATAACCGACCTCGACGGCAACTACTCCATCACCGCCCCAAAAGGAACAAAGGTAACCATATCTTATATAGGCTATCTGCCGCAGACCGTGGTACCGGGAGGAAAGACGCAGCTCAAGGAAGACTCGCAAAACCTCGACGAAGTGGTTGTGGTGGGCTACGGCACACAGAAGAAGGCCCACCTGACCGGTTCTGTGGGAACAGTGGACATGAACGAGCTGCAAGACCTGTCGAGCGGCGGTCTGGCAAGCATGCTCGGGGGGTTGGTAAACGGTGTGAGCGTGAGCGGAGGCGACAGCCGTCCCGGAGACAACGCTACCATCAAGATACGCGACACCAACTCGCTGGGCGACGTGGGCGTGGAGGCGCAGTCGCCTCTCTACGTCATCGACGGATACATCTATCCTAACGACGTGAAAATCGGCAACACAAACCACAACCTCGGCGAAGAGGCTTTCAACAACCTCGACGCTTCGGTCATCGAGAATATCTCCGTGCTGAAAGACGCTTCCGCAGCGGTTTACGGAGCGCGCGCCGCCAACGGCGTAATCCTCGTGACAACGAAGAAAGGAAAGCTCGGAGCACCGTCCATCAGCTACAACGGACAGTTCGGTTTCACCAACGCCGTGTCCACGCCGAAGATGCTCAACGCATACAACTACGGAAGGCTGTGGAACGCCGTGAAGGCTGCCGACCCGACAAACATGTCGTCGCTCAACCTTACCAAAGACCTCTACCAGGCTGACGAGCTCGAGGCAATGAAAGGCCTCAACTACGACCTGCTCGACAACTACTGGAAGATTGGTTTCACGCAGAAACACAGTCTTAACATCAGCGGCGCTACTGAAAAGGTGAGCTATTTCGCCGGACTTAGCTACTACAACCAGGACGGTAACCTCGGAAATATTGACTACGACCGCTTCAACTACCGTGCCGGCGTGGACGTGAAGATTTCCAAATGGCTCAAGGCTAACCTCACGGTGAGCGGCGACAACGGCGAAAACAACAAGGCCAACATCAAGGTGGGCGGCAGCAACCAGGAGAACGACTACGTTTACCTGCTCACACGTCCGCGCTACATACCGGAATACGTGAACGGCTACCCCATCATGGCTAACGGCATCAGCAACAGCCCGACAGGTGTCAGCAGATACAACTACGACGTGATGCACAACAACGGCGACTACAGCAACACCATGAGTCAGAACATGACGGTGAACGGAAGCCTGTCGTATGACTGGGGATGGGTAAAGCCGTTGAAGGGCCTCACCATGTCGCTCAGCTACTCCAAGAGCGTGTCCACGAGCAAGAACAACGAATACGGTTCTTCGTTCACACTCTATTCCCTGCAGCAGCGTTCGGGCAGCGGCAACCACCTCTACACTCCTATTGCAGGCGAGGACAACTGGATGCTGACCACCGACTCCAACTTCAGCCCGACGACAATATCCAACGGCGACCCGTCGTACTTGTCGAGGAACATGGTGCGCACCGACAACTACCAGATTAACTTCACCGTGAACTACGCCCGCGACTTCGGCAAGCACCATGTAGGCGCGATGTTCTCCATAGAGAGGAGTGAAGCCGAGAGCGAATACAACATGAGCAAGGTGAGCGACCCGTATCCTTTCACCACGGGACAGTCGAACTCTGCCGAGGCCAAGACCAAGGAGGCCGTGTTCACGCGCTCCGAGAGCGGTTCGCTGAGCTACATCGGCAGGGTGAACTACTCTTACGCCGGAAAATACCTCGCCGAGATTCTCGTGCGTTCTGACGCTTCCACCAAGTTCGCCCCCGAAAACCGCTGGGGAACATTCCCGTCAGGAAGTCTCGGATGGGTGATGAGCGAGGAGTCATGGTTCCAGGACAACGTCAAGTTTATGGATTTCCTCAAGCTGCGCGCATCGTTCGGCCTCACCGGCCGCGACAACACACAGCCGTGGCAGTGGATGCAGATTTATGCCCAGGATGCCGACAAGGGTCCGGTGTTCGGCGACGGCACTACGGTGAACTCCAGCAACCGTATCACCATCAACAAAAGCAACTCGGCGGTAAACCGCAACCTGCATTGGGACAAGTCATACAAGTTCAACTTCGGTATCGACGCGAATTTCCTCAGCAGCCGTCTCGGCGTGACATTCGACGCCTACCGCGTGTGGAACCGCGAGATGCTCATGAACATCGCACAGTCGCTGCAGGCTACGGTGGGTACGCAGAGTGCCGCCCAGAACCTTGGCGAAATGAACTCATGGGGATATGAGCTGTCGCTCACATGGAAGGACAAAATCGGCAAGGACTTCAAATACCGCGTCGGCGTGAATACCGGCTACAGCGACAATGAGGTGCTCAACATGGACTGGAAGACTGACTACCTGTACCGCCAGATTACACGCGGACAACGCTCTGACTATTCTCAGGGCTGGGGTATGCAGTGCATCGGAATGTTCCGCAGCTTTCAGGAGATTCAGGAGTATGTTGACAAATACCACATCACATCGTACATGGGTATGAAGCCAGACGAGATTCGTCCGGGTATGCTCATATACAAGGATGTGCGCGGAGCCTACGACCCCGCCACCGGCACATACGCCGCTCCCGACGGCATCGTGGACAAGGACAACGACCAGGTGCAGCTGAACAAGCGTTCTAATTCGTATTCCGTAACCCTCAACCTCCACGCTGAGTGGAAGGGTCTCTCCATCTCCACGCAGCTGCAGGCCAGCTGGGGCGGATACAGCTTCCTCGACGGCTCTATGCTCAAGCCGGGCGACAACGGACTGGAATACACCAATATGCCTTCGTTCTGGAATCCCGACAACATGTTCGTTTACCAGGACATCTACGACGGCAGCGGAAACATCGTGATGAACGAGAACAGGGACGGCTATCTGCCTAACCTGGCCTACAGCAGCGTGAACTCGGTTACTTCCAATTTCTGGCGCGTCAGCGGAACGAGAATCAAATGGAACAGGGTAACGCTCGCCTACACCATTCCGTCGAAATACACCAAGCTCATCGGACTGCAGAGCGTGCGCTTCAACGTGACCGGCACCAACCTGCTCAGCCTGTATAACCCGTATCCCGACAACTTCATCGACCCGATGTGCAGCTACAGCAAATATCCGGCGCTGCGCAAGTGGACAATCGGCGTGAACGTTACATTCTAATGGAAGCAAATCAATCATTTCAAAGAAATAAGAAAAATGAAAAATAACAGATATAAAGTCATGGGCCTGGGCATCGGTCTCGTTTCCGTACTGGCGTTCTCTGCATGTAGCGACAGCTTCCTTGACGACAAGAAGAACTACGACAATGTGAACACAGACGTGTATAACTACTACGAGGGTGCCAATGCCCGCGTGAACGACGTTTACAGCTGGTGTCTGCCCAACACCGCAGGAACTCCCGGATGGCAGTACCCAAGCACCGGCAGCAACGATGACGAGGGACAGAGCACCGAGGAATACAGCGGTTTCGGAAGTTTCGTTGACCCCCAGGGGGAAATGAGTGTGGCGAGAAACAACATGCCCGACTATTTCTACGGACAGCTAAACAACATCCAGGCGAGTGCCTACGGACGCATCCGCAACATCAACGACGTGATAGAGGGAATAGAAGGGAGCACCCTTACCCAGGAGCAGAAGGACGAACTGCTCGGACAGGTGTATTTCTTCCGTGCATGGTGCTATTTCCGCCTTGTGCAATGGTTCGGCGGCGTGCCGCTCGTAACGGAGGTACAGGATCCCGTGGAAACTGTCTACACACCGCGTTCATCGGCCAAGAAGTGCATAGAGTTCATCTGCTCCGATCTTGACAAGGCATCGAAGATGCTGGCAAAAAAGACAATGAGCGGCGGATGGGGCTCTGCTGACTTCGGAAGAATAACCACCGGAACGTGTGTGGCCCTTAAAGGCAGGGTGCTGCAGCTGTGGTGCAGTCCGCTCTTCAACCGCAGCAACGACGAGTCTCGCTGGAAGAGTGCTTACGCCACAATGAAAGCCGGGCTTGACTCCATCAATGCCTGCGGATACTCTCTCTACAAGGGCGCAAACAACGTGAATGGTTCTGACTTCGCCGCCATGTTTGCACAGACCGCAAGCACAGAGGCAGTGTTCACCACTCAGTACAACAGCGTGCAGAGCGGCAACGGACAAAAGAACAACGGATGGGAGGCGCAGATTCGTCCGAAAAACACTTCGGGCAAGGGTGGCAAGACCCCTTCGAAGATGCTCATCGACATCTTCCCCATGGCAGACGGCAAGGTGCCCTCAACAGCCAACACCTACACGCTTCTTGAAAAGAGTTCTTCCACATACGACGAGGAGTTCCCGCTCGAGAACCGCGACCCGCGTTTCTACCGCACGTTTGCCTTCCCCGGCGAGCGATGGGCTTACTCAGGAAACTCCACACTGACTCAGTTCGGTGCCGGCTACCCGACGTACGACGAGGGCAAGAACTACGAACTGTGGAACTACGTGTGGTACACCAAGGCTGACGACGCCGGGAATATCGAGAACAGCACATGCTACGCCGCCGACAGTCTGCTCGACAACAAGCGCGGTGTCTACGTGCGCAAGCGTTCCGACGACTACGACGTGAACAGTGCTCTCTATACCTACAATGCCACTGTGAGCAACGGCGGTTTCTGCTACTCGGCTGCTCCCTACATGGAACTGCGCTACGCCGAGGTGCTGCTCAACCTCGCCGAGGTGGCTTGCGGTGCCGGCGACATGGAATACGCCGTTTCGCTTCTGAAGCAAATCCGCGAGCGTGCCGGATATACGGCAGACAACAACTACGGCCTGCAGGCGAACCTCACCTCCAACCAGGCGGCTTGTATGTCGGCAATCCTTTACGAGCGACAGATTGAGTTCGCCTACGAGGGCAAGAGATTCCTCGATATGCGCCGCTGGCTTCTCTTCGATGGCGGCGAGGGCATCGCTTCGATAACAGGAGTTCCGTCTACTTGGAAACTCACAGGCTGGGGCGGCAACACCTGCAACTGGCTCGGCGTTAAGCCGTTCAACGGACAACGCAGGGAGAACATCGAGTTCAGGACAGCCGACAAATATGGTGTGGGCGACGTGACGGCTGCTTCTGACCCGCTGAGAAAGGCCAACGTGGCGCGCTGCGCCGCGGTAGACCTGCGCAAGGATCTGACCGACCAGATTGCAACACTGAAGAACTGGTACAAAGACAACCTGAAGTATAAATTGAAGAAAGGTGATGCCTACGACTCCAACAAGGTGCCTCTCAACACCAACTTCTTCGCCAAATACTATTTCTTCGGCTTCACGCAAGGCGCGCTCAACAACAACTCCAAGATTGAGCAGACCATCGGTTGGGAGGATTCCAACAACGGCAACGCCAACGGAACATTCGACCCTCTCGCCGACTAAAGACGTACAAACTATAAATTGATTATCAAGCAGGCTCGGACAAACAGTCCGGGCCTGCTTTGCTTTTGGCATCCCAGTCCTCCGAGCCGTCCGAGCCGTCTGATAAGTCCGAGCCGTCCGAGTTGTCCGAGAAGTCCGAGTTGTCCGAGCCGTCCGAGCCGTCCAACTTGCCCTCCCCGGTGATTACAACCACCCCCTCCATACGTTATAAAATAAAAAACCACCATAAAATGAATAGCAAGAAAATAGTCCTCATGTCGCTAGCCCTGTCACTTTGCACCGCAACATGGGCCGGAGGCAAGAAGAAGGAGGTGTTCATTCCCATGGACTACTCCACTTGTGGATACCGCGCCTCGGAGAAGAGCATCCCCGACGTGAAGAATGCGGTAATCGTGAAGAATACCGCCGGCGACTGCAGTCTGCGCCTACAAAAAGCCATCGACTACGTGTCATCGCTCAAGACTGACAAAAACGGGCACCGCGGCACGGTGCTCGTGGGCGAAGGAACGTTCCTTCTCGACAAGCCGCTGCGGATAACGGCCTCGGGAGTTGTGATAAGGGGAATGGGCAAAGGAAAGACACGGCTCGTGAAAAGAGGCTTCGACCGCGGGGCGATTATCTACATCGAGGGAAAAGCGGCACTTTCAAAGGGCGACACCATAAAGATAACCGACCCGAAAGTGAAAGCCGGCAGCAGCGCCGTCACACTGGCCTCGGCCGCCAAGCTGAAAGCCGGCGACAGGATAATGATTCTCCGTCCCTCCACCAAGGAATGGATAGAGTCACTGAAATGCAACGATTTCGGCGGCGGCCTTGACTACACGGGGTGGAAACCCACCGACATCGACATGCTGTGGAACAGGACGGTGACCAGCGTGAAAGGCAATACCGTCACACTTGACGCTCCGCTGACAATGACGATTGACGGGAAATACGGCAACGCCTCACTGATTACCTCCCACCCCACCGAAGAGGTGACGGAATGCGGTGTGGAAAACCTTACCCTCGAGTCTGGTCATAACAGTTGGAACACAAAAGACGAGGACCACTGCTGGGACGGGGTATGGATGAACCACGCAAGGGACTGCTGGGTGCGCCGCACCGACTTCAGGCATTTCGCAGGCAGTGTGGTGAACCTTCAGAAGCAGACAAGCCGCATAACGGTGGAAGACTGCGTGGCAAGCGAACCCGTGTCGGAAATCGGCGGTTGGCGAAGACGGGTATTCCTCACACGTGGCGAGCAGAACCTGTTTCAACGCTGCGTGTCGAAAGACGGCTACCACGATTTCGCCGCCGACTATTGCGCCGCCGGCCCCAACGCCTTCGTGCAGTGCGACGGCGAGGGGTCACTCAGTTTCAGCGGAAGCGTGGGTTCGTGGGCGCCGGGACTGCTCTTCGACGTGGTGAACATCGAGGGCAACGACCTCTCTTTCCGTAACCTCGAGAACTGGCAGATGGGTACTGGATGGAACACCGCAAACAGTATGTTCTGGCAGTGTACCGCCTCCACCATCTACTGCTATTCGCCGGACGACGACGACCGCTGCAGCGCCAACGCCTGCTGGGGCACAATGACGGGAAACGGCGAGTGGACAGGCAGCAACGATGCCGTAACGCCGCGCAGCCTGTTCTACGACCAGCTCAAAAAGCGTGCCGGCGACAAGGCCAACAACGGCTACATATATAATAGGAACATCACGGCATCCAGTAGCCCCACCATAGAAGTGGCGCAGAAACTTGCCATGGAGTCCGTCACCACGCCGAGGGTGACAATAGAGATGTGGATGGACTCCATCCCATATACGGCAAGCCTATCCACTACCGGACTAAAAGACATAGACAACATAAAGTTCAAGTCTGCCGCTGACACCAAGGCGACAAAGGCGGACAACGAAAGCGGAACATTCGCCGTTACTGACGGACACATCACCTGCGACGGCCGCCTCATCACGGGCAACCGCTACGCCATACCGTGGTGGAACGGCAGGACGAAAGACAATTTCATACGCAAGGGAGCGAAGCCGGCAATAACGCGCTTCGTGCCAGGACGGGAAGGCACGGGATGGACAGACCGCATCGACTCCGTTGTCACCGCGCTCAAAAGAGGCGGCTATTGCATGCTCGACAACCACTACGGACTATGGTATGACCTGCGGCGCATCGACCACGAAAGAGTGAAGCGCGCCGACGGGGAAGTGAGCGCACCCTTCTACGAACAACCCTTTGCCCGCAGCGGCGAAGGCAAGGCTTGGGACGGACTGAGCCGCTACGACCTCACCAAGCCCAACGAGTGGTACTGGCAACGCGAACGGGAATTTGCCGAGACGGGAGCCAAAGAGGGCATACTGCTGTTCAACCAAAACTATTTCCAGCACAACATCATCGAGGCCGGCGCACACTGGGTGGACGCTCCGTGGCGACCGGTAAACAACATCAACGGCACGAGTTTCCCGGAGCCTGTACCATTCGCCGGTGACAAGCGCGTCTTCATGGCGGAGCAGTTCTACAACGAAAACGACCCGTCTCTGCGACCGCTCCACAAGGGCTACATCCGCATGTGCCTCGACCAGCTGAAAGACAACGGCAATGTGGTGCAGCTCATCAGCGAGGAATACACCGGGCCGCTACACTTTACGCGCTTTTGGCTACAGACAATAGCTGAATGGGAACAGGAAACGGGCAGGCGCCCGATGATAGCACTGAGCTGCACAAAAGACGCACAGGACTCCATACTCGCCGACCCGGAACTCGCGAAGGTGGTGGACATCATCGACATCCGCTACTGGCACTACAACACCGACGGCGTATGGGCGCCCCCGGCCGGAAAGAACATGGCGCCCCGCCAGTTCATGCGCAAAATGAAAGTGGGCAAGACCGGCTACCGCGAAGCGTACAAGGCAGTGAGGGAATACAAGGAGAAATTCCCCGGCAAGGCCGTAACCTTCTTCTCGCAGCAATACCCCACGTACGGCTGGGCCATCCTCATGGCGGGCGGTTCGCTGCCCAACGTCCCGGTGAAAGACAACAAGTTCCTTGCCGACGCGGCACGTATGTCGCCGATGGCCGGCAATGGCGGTACCGACGCCTACGACCTGCTCGGCAATCCCGAGGTAGGCTACGTGTTCTACACCCACGGCAACGGATCATGCAGCATCAATGCCGCCCCCGGCAAATACACCATACGCCAAATCGACAAGAACACGGGGAACATGAAAGTCACGGACAAGAACGTGACGGTAAATGCCGGCTACACCCTCCCCGCCGGCAAGGGCGAACAGGTGTTCTGGATGGAACGACTCTGATACACGGCGAGGGTGGCTTTAATATTTGACAGACCCAACTTTAATATTTGACAACCGGCGCAGCAAAACACTTGTTGCGCCGGTTTTTCGTAACAAATAACACAAAATTCAGATATTTTAAAATTGATTTAGGACAATTCTCAAAAGTTTTTTTCGTAACTTTGCAAGCATAATCAAACAAAATCCTCTCGCCGACGGAAAGGCGGGGAAGCTCTTAGCACGTAGCATATCTAAACATCTATGATTAACTTAACCCAACTCTACGACAAAAACATCGACAATCTTTTCCTGTTCGGCACGAAATTCACAGCCGACCGCGAGCTCATCAAGGATTGCATACAGGATGTCTTTGTCAAACTCTTCAACAAAGGAAGCAAGCTCGACAAGGTGAGCAACATAGAGTCCTATCTCTACGTCTCGTTGCGCAACCGCATCAACGACGAGTTCCGCCGCCAGACACACCTTTGCGACGACGAGATCAACGACACTAACATAAAGTCGCTGTGCGACACCAACGAGGAATACAACATGGAGCGCATTGAGGAGGAAACGAACCGCAACCTCGCCATGACCCAGTATATAAACAACCTCTCGCCGCGCCAGAAACAGATAATTCATCTTTTTTATATCGAGCAGCGCAAATACGATGACATTTGCCAGATTATGGGCATAAGCTATCAATCTGTCCGCAACCTCATGCACCGCAGCATGAGCCGCCTGCGCGAAATGGCATCAAAATAAAGCCAAACAAAATCCGCCGCTTTGAGTACAACATGACGGGACTTGCGTCCTTTATGTGAAAATAAATTCTTCTTCACATAAAGTTTCAATTAAAATGACTGACAAGTACACAAACTACGCAAAGAGGCAGAAGCAATTCGCCGCAGCGGCAAGCACCGTCGCTCCGCTAACCAGCGAAGAGAAGGCTGAGCTGAAGGCGCGCATATTGCTCGCCGTAAACAGGGGCATGGCGTAGAAACGCCGCCCCAAGGCAATACACACAACTATCCGACAGACAAATACCAATGCACGGCGCAAGCGCCGCGGAAAACAGGGGGAAATTTCCCCTACCCTGCCCCACCGAAACGGAACACAGCCCATACGTCGTTAATTTATTTTAAATATGGACGAAACACATGAGCGGAATGGAATAAAATAAATACTTTTGGGGCATAGTTCAGACAACCGATCAGAGAACAAATAAACTAACATCTATAGAATCTAAAACTAAAGTAACATGAAGAAAATCTTTACTCTCGTAGCTGTTGCGCTCTGCGCAACAAGCATCAACGCCCAGGAGGCATGGACAGTAAACGACGGCGAGACACTGAAGGCTGACTACACGCCCAACGCTGACCCCAACGCAATGTCCGTTGTGTCATTCAGCACAGAAAACGTAACCGGCACGCACACTTCCGGTCCTGTTGCAGGATATATCGACGGCGAACTCGTTGACGGCAAGCTCGAGGCCAAAGTAGACAACACTTGGGGCGGACTCCAGACGAAAAAGCTCAGCGCAGACGGCTCAGTAGCTCCCTTCTACTACGTTTGCGGCAAGGGCAACCCCGCAAACCTTGAAAAGATTGGGTTTGAGGAAATCGTGGACCATGGCTACGCCACTGGCAATTACCGCGCAATGTGGGAAAATGCCTACTATGCGGCTGACGGCTCTGCAGGACTGCCCAAGAACGGTACTTATGTAACGCTGACACCGAAAGTAGCAGGAAAGCTGACTGTGAACGTATGGGTGAACAAGGGAAACCGCGACATCTACGTGGCAAAGGCAAGCGACGCAAAGGCTCTTGCTTTCGGCACCGACATAACAGTGAGCGGATATGTACAGGCCACCAACAACGATGTGGCTGAGGGCGACCCGCTCTACGGCTACGAACTTTACCAGGAGAACATCGCCACATTGGGTACAGAAGGAACCAATGCATACATACTCGGACAAGGCAACCGCCCCGTTTGGGCATACCTCACGTTCAACGCTGCCGCAGGCGAAACATACTACGTGTTCTGCAAGAACACACAGGTAGGCTTCGGCGGCTACTCTTTCGCAACCGGAAGTACGGGCATCAACGAAATCTCAGCTGACAAGACCAACGCTGACGCTCCCGTTTACAACCTCGCCGGCCAGCGCATGAACAAGAACGCCAAGGGCCTGCTGATTCAGAACGGCAAGAAGTTCTTCGTGAAATAACGTGTAGCGAACAACATTGGAAAGCATACCCCTCTCATACCGCTATGATATGAGAGGGCTTTTTGTAGGTACAAAAACAGAACTCTTGCGTTAATCTATAAAGGATAAGTACAGGGATAACCAAACAATTCAACTATAATAACAACTATGAGCAACAAAAAGTTATTGTTGGCTGCCATAACAATGGCAGTGGGGACACAGGCAGTACACGCCCAGTACCCCGTAATCACAAAAGAGGCGAAAGCCAAGATAGACTCTCTGACAAAGGTCTGGACCGCCCATTCCGACTCGGCGTGGGCTGCCGCATGGCCCACCGTGAAGGAGGAGGCCCTGAAGGGCCGCCACTACGTGCCCTGGGCCTCGCGTCCCTACGACCTGCGCCAAGCCAAGATACCGGCATTCCCCGGAGCTGAAGGCGGCGGCATGTACACCTTCGGCGGACGCGGCGGCAAGGTGCTCACCGTGACAAACCTCAACGACGACGGTCCCGGCTCATTCCGCTGGGCTTGCGAACAGGGCGGTGCCCGCATCGTGGTGTTCAACGTGTCGGGAAACATTGTTCTCAAGACCCCAATCATCGTGCGCGCCCCGTATATCACCATCGCCGGACAGACTGCGCCGGGCGAGGGAGTGCAGATTTCGGGTGAGTCGTTCCAGGTGGACACCCACGACGTTATCGTGCGCCACATGCGCTTCCGCCGCGGCAATACCCACGTGTGGTACCGCGAAGACTCGTTCGGCGGCAACCCCGTGGGAAACATCATGATCGACCACTGCTCCTGCGAGTGGGGTCTGGACGAGAACATATCGTTCTACCGCCACATGTTCGACCTGCACGACGGCAAGCCGAAGCGCAAAGTGCCCACAGTGAACGTGACGATACAGAACACCATCTCCGCCAAGGCTCTCGACACGTGGAACCACGCCTTCGGGTCGACAATCGGCGGCGAGAACTCCACCTTCATGCGCAACCTGTGGGCTGACAACACCGGGCGTAACCCGTCTATCGGCTGGGGTGGCGTGTTCAACTTCGTGAACAACATCATCTACAACTGGGTTCACCGCACGGCAGACGGCGGCGAGTTCTCCACAATGAGCAACTTCATCAACAACTACTACAAGCCCGGACCTCTCACCCCGAAAGATTCGCCCATCGGCTACCGCATCGTAAAGAGCGAAAGCCGCAGCAACAAGCTCTTCGACTATCCGCAGTACGGCAGAATCTACGCCACCGGCAATATCGTAGAGGGCAACGAGCGCGTGACGAAGGACAACTGGGACGGCGGCATACAGATTGCCGACAAGGACCTGCCCAACGGCGTGCCGGCCGACGTGAAGAAGCTGATGCGCTCCGACGAGCCGTTCGAGATGGCGCCAATCACGATTATCCCTTCAGACCAGACCTTCGACAAAGTGCTCGCCAATGTGGGAGCGACAGTACCCTGCCGCGACATCGTGGACCAGAGAATCGTGGAGGAGGTGCGCACAGGACAGGCTTACTACGTGAAGAAACTGCCTAAGAAGAATCCCTACGGCGACCTCTGGGGCCTGGAAGACCGTTCAAAGGCTGAGGACGGTTCATTCAAATACCGCCGTCTTGGCAAGGATTCCTATAAGGACGGTATCATCACCGACATCGAGCAGATGGGCGGCTTCCCCAAGTACAAGAAATACAAGCCATGGAAGGACAGCGACGGCGACGGTATGCCCGACGAATGGGAAATCGCCAACGGCCTGAACCCCAACGACCCGTCTGATGCCAATCTCGACTGCAACGGCGACGGCTACACGAACATCGAAAAATACATCAACGGTATCGACACCAAGAAGAAAGTGGACTGGACAGACCTCAAGAACAACCACGACACACTCGACGGCAAGACAAGTCTGATGTAAGGCTAACAACATCTCCGGCTTATACGCCAGAAGACGCAAAAAAAATCCGCGTACGTCACAGCGTTTCAACGTTGCACGTCCGCGGATTTTTTTTGCACACGCGTTCAGATCACACTTGCAAAATATTTTCCAAATAAGACATTTGGAACACTTTTGTTTTTGTCCTGTTTTTAAGGAGCAGTGCTTTTCGGGGAGGAAACGATAGCTTTGCCCGGAGGAAACGATAGCTTTGCTCCCCGAAAAGCTATCGTTTTCGCCGAGGTTTTGGGGCATCGGTTTTTAGGATATACATATCACATTGATTATCAATGTTTTGCATTTACCCTAAAAGAACGGTAAAATCCGGCTGAAATCTCAGCAAGTCCAAGACAGGTAAAATGCGACATTTGGAACACTTTTCAAACATTGCACAAAGGGATAGTCGGCGGCGGAACGAAGCCCGATTAACCGTGTGCAGCGGTTAATCATTTTTTTCGCGGACAAAGTATTTCCCGGGCTTTCTCCAAGCTTTCGGCAGAGGGGGCGGAAACGCCTTCGAGCGGATAGCTGATGCCAAGCCGTTCGTATTTGAAAATGCCGAGAGTGTGGTAGGGCAACACGTCTACCCGTTTCACGTTGCGCAACGTGGCGATAAAAGCGGCAAGCTCACGCAGACAGTCTTCGCCGTCGGTTATGCCGGGCACGAGAACATGGCGTATCCACACGGGCACATTGCAGTCGCTCAGGTAGCGGGCGCAGTCAAGGATATTCCCGTTGGCGTGTCCTGTGAGCCTGCGGTGGTCGGTGTCGCGTATGTGCTTAATATCGAGCAGCACCGTGTCGGTGACCGCCATGAGCCGTTCGAACTTGCCGAAAAAAGGCTGGCTGCGCCGGAACGGCTGTGCCGAAGTGTCGAGACACGTGGTTATGCCGCGCCGCCGTGCTTCGGTGAACAGTTCCAGCAGGAAATCAATCTGCACCAGAGCCTCGCCGCCGCTCACGGTGATGCCGCCCTCGCTTCCCCAGTAGGGACGGAACCGCTCGGCGCGGTCGAGCAGTTCGCCGGGCTCCATTTCCTCCCCCGCCTGCATTTTCCAGGAGTCGGGGTTATGACAGTAAAGACACCTCATGGGGCATCCCTGCATAAAGATGAGGAAACGGATGCCCGGGCCGTCAACCGACCCGAAGCTTTCCGTACTGTGTATATATCCTTTCACCGCCGTTTAGAGTCTTTCGTGAGCCTGTCGGGCGATAACGTCAAGCTGCTGTTCACGCGTGAGGTCGATGAATTTCACTGCGTATCCACTGACGCGGATGGTGAAATTCTGGTATTCCTCCTTTTCGGGATGCTCCATGGCATCCTTCAGTTTCTCCACTCCAAACACGTTCACGTTGAGGTGGTGCGCCCCCTGGTCGAAATATCCGTCCATCACGCCCACGAGAGTGTTTGCCCTCTCCTCGTCGTCATGGCCGAGAGCCCCGGGATTTATTGTCTGTGTGTTGGATATGCCGTCGAGCGCATATTCGTAGGGAAGCTTTGCCACGGAGTTGAGCGATGCCAGCAGTCCGTTCTTCTCTGCTCCATACGAGGGGTTGGCGCCGGGAGCGAGCGGTGCGCCGGCAAGGCGTCCGTCGGGCATATTGCTCGTGTACTTTCCGTAGACCACGTTGGAAGTGATGGTAAGTATGGATGTCGTAGGCTCAGAGTTGCGGTAGGTGTGGTATTTCTTCACCATGCCGAGGAAAGTCTTGAGGAGCCACACTGCTATCTCGTCGGCGCGCTCGTCGTCGTTGCCGTAGCGCGGGAAATCGCCCTCGGTCTTGAATTCGAGCGGGAAGCCCGTCTCGTCGCGTATGATGTTCACCTTGGCGTATTTTATGGCGCTGATGGAGTCCACCACGTGACTGAAGCCTGCTATTCCCGTGGCGAAGGTGCGGCGAACGTCGGTGTCGATAAGCGCCATCTCGGCAGCCTCATAAAAATACTTGTCGTGCATGTAGTGTATCACGTTGAGCGTCTTGACATAGACACCAGCGAGCCAGTCCATCATGTCCATAAAGCGCGGCATGAACTCCTCGTATGTCAGCACGTCGCCTTCCACCGGGCGGTATTTGGGGCCGCATTGCTCACGCGTCTTCGAGTCCACGCCGCCGGAAACGGCGTAGGTGAGACACTTTGCGAGGTTGGCGCGTGCGCCGAAGAACTGCATCTCCTTGCCGGTCTGGGTGGCGCTCACACAGCAGCAGATGCTATAGTCGTCGCCCCACACCGGGCGCATCACGTCGTCGTTCTCATACTGTATGGAACTTGTCTTGACGGATATCATGGCCGCATAGCGCTTGAAGTTCTTCGGCAGCCGCGAGCTGTAGAGCACCGTAAGGTTCGGCTCCGGCGACGGTCCCATATTGATTAGCGTGTGCAGGAAGCGGTAGTCGTTCTTTGTAACCATCGACCGTCCGTCCTGTCCCAGTCCGCCCACCTCGAGCGTTGCCCATACCGGGTCGCCGGAGAACAACTCGTTGTATGCCGGGATGCGGGCGAATTTCACCATGCGGAACTTCATGACGAGATGGTCGATGAGTTCCTGCGCCGCGCTCTCGGTGAGCGTGCCTTCCTGCAGGTCACGCTGTATATATATATCAAGGAAGGTAGACACGCGTCCCACCGACATGGCTGCCCCGTTTTGGGTCTTCACTGCGCCGAGGTAGCCGAAGTACAACCACTGCACCGCCTCGCGGGCGTTCTTTGCCGGCTGCGAGATGTCGAAGCCGTATTCTGCCGCCATAGCCTTCAGCCCTTTCAGTGCCTTTATCTGGAGGGCCACCTCCTCGCGCAGACGGATTACTTCGTCCGACATTTCGTGCTCTCCCATTTCGGCGCGGTCACGGTTCTTCTCCTCAATGAGGTAGTCGATGCCATAGAGGGCCACACGGCGATAGTCGCCCACGATGCGGCCGCGGCCGTAGGTGTCGGGCAGTCCCGTGAGTATATGGTTGTGGCGCACGAGTTTCATCTCTGGCGTGTAGGCGTCGAAGACGGCATCGTTATGCGTGCGCACGTATTTCGTAAAGATGTCGTGGATAGATTCGGATGGGGTGTAACCGTAGTTGGTGCATGACTGCTCCGCCATTTTCAGTCCGCCGCCGGGCATGAAGGCGCGTTTCAGCGGTTTGTCGGTTTGCAGTCCCACAACGGTCTCAAGGTCTTTCATGCTGTCGTCGATATACGCCGCACCGTATGCCGTAATGCTTGCCGGTATCTCCGTCTCCATGTCGAGTACTCCGCCCTTGGCGCGTTCTTCCTTCTGCAACTCCTGCAGCCTGCCCCAGAGCTTCGCCGTGGCATCCGTCGGACCTTGCAGGAAGGACTCGTCGCCGTCGTACACGGTGTAGTTTTTCTGAATAAAATCCCTTACGTTGATTTCTGACTTCCAAGCGGTTCCCTTGAACCCTCTCCATTCGTTTCTTGCGTTCATCCTTTATGTGTGTTATGGGTTGTGTAAATTATCCTGCTGCAAAATTACTAAAAAGCGTAGTAACAGACAACTCGCAAACGACAAATCACGTGTTTTAGGTAGACTGCGGCGATGCCACAGAAAGGAAGTAAAAAGCCAAGCAGCGTTTCTTGTCTGTCTGCTTGGCTTTTGCATTTTTCTGTTTGGACTTTATAAAATTCCGATTGGACTTCACAAAATTCTGTTTGGACTTTAGCGCAATCCGCTCTGTTGCTTCATCCCTCCTTGACAATCCACTCCCCTATCGTGCGCTGCTGGCTGTCGTAATTCACGCCGATCTTGAAGAGCCGCTTGCCGTCAGCGGAATAGGGGATGAGGTAGCCCTTGTCGTCAATCTGTCTGACGGCTTCCTCGGCAGAGCCGTCGTATTTCAGTTCGAACACGTACACGGCATCGGGCATGTGGACAACGGCATCTGCCCTGCCCACGGCACTGTCTTCCTCCACTCTCATGTATGCCCCCATCAGGTTGAAGATGAGATAGAAGACGGTTTGGAAATCGCGCTCGTTCTTGTTGGAGAGGCGGTTGGAGATGCCTGCCAAATAGGCTTTCAGGCGCACCATCGCCCCCTCGATGTCGCCGTCGTAGAGTTTCTCGAGGAAATTGCCCACCAGACTGCTGTTGTCAAGGGAAACGGGCGACAGGTAGTTGGGGGCGAGGCTCTTCAGCACGCCAATCTTCACCTCCATATTGGGATAGCCCAGAGAGTAGCGGCGCAATATGGGGTTGTATTTCTTGATGGTGAGGTAACCGCTCTGATAGAGCAACGGCAGGGCGGAGGTCATCTGCTCGGGGGAAACGTCGAAATCATCCACGCCGCAACTGTTGTTCTCTATGTCCAGCACATTGACATGGTATTTCTGCAGGCTCTTGATGATATAACTCGGAGTGCCGGAGCCGAACCAGTAGGATGAAATATCCTGACTATTCAAAGCCTTTACCAGACTGAACGGGTTGAACACATCCTCCGAGTTTTTGCCGAAATGGTATCCGTCGTAATATCGGCGCAGTTCTTCAAGACATTCCTCGTATGTCATGCCGAGTGCCCTGCCCAGTCCCTCCACGTCGGGTTTCATCACGGTGGTCAACTCCGTCTTGCTGATGCCGCAGATGGCGGAATACTTGTCGTACATACTGATATTGTCGAGGTTGTTCAGCTCGCTGAATATGCTGAGCTGAGAGAATTTGGTGATGCCCGTGATGAAGACGAATTCCAAGTGGGGGTCGAGCTTCTTCAGCGGACTGTAGAAATTCTGCATGATGAAACGCAGCGGCTGCAGGTTCTCCTTCTCATGCACCACGTCGAGCAGCGGCGCATCGTATTCGTCGATGATTACCACCGCCTTCTGTCCCGTCTGCTCGTGGGCACGTTCAACCAGACCCATCAGTCGCTTGTTGGGCGTATCTTCAAAGTCCTCCTTGCCATACAGTTTTTCGTATGGACGAAGGATAAAGTCAAGATAGCCGTTCAATGCCTCTGCGTCCATGTGCTTTGCTCCGCTCATGTCGAAATGGAGCACGGGATGCTTCACCCAGTCCTTCTCATAGTCGGCGACAGCCAATCCCTCGAAGAGTTCCTTCCTGCCCTCAAAATATGCCTGCAGCGTAGAAGCGAAAAGCGACTTGCCGAACCGCCTCGGGCGGCTCAAAAAGACATACGACATTCCTTTTTTCCGGAAATCAACGATATACTTGGTCTTATCCACATAGAGGTAGTTCCCATTGCGGATTTTCTCGAAGGTCTGTATTCCAACAGGGTAACAATTTACGATTTCTGCCATAGTCTCGCTCCATTTACGTTTTGCACCGCAAATATACGCCAAATATCCGTAACCGCAAAACGATTTTTTATACCTTTACGCACGAATTCGAGTCCGTCGCATCAAAAACCAAGAAAACGGAGAATGGGAATCATGATAAAGAAGACAGTAAAAATACAATGCTACAACTCCCCATGCGGGAAACTCGTCCTGGGAGCTGTGGACAACACGCTTTGCCTGTGCGACTGGCAGGGGATGCCGTGCGCCGACCGCAACAAGCGACGTTTGGCGCGGCTTATCAACGCAGAATTCTCTGTCGCGCCATCACCCGTGCTTGACCGGGCAAAGAAGGAGCTTGACGAATATTTCTGCGGCAACCGCAAGAGTTTCGATATTCCGATACGTGCCATAGGGACGGACTTCCAGAAACGCGTATGGCAGGCTCTGCTTGAAATTCCCTACGGCGAGACAAGGAGCTACAAGGAAATCGCACTGAAAGCAAACTGCCCCGAGGGCGCAAGAGCCGTGGCAGGAGCTGTCGGGGCAAACGCCATAAGCATCCTCATCCCCTGCCACCGCATAATAGGGGCAAACGGCTCGCTGACGGGCTTTGCCGGGGGCATAGAGGCGAAACGGCTGCTGCTGGGCATCGAAAGCAAGAACATTTCGGGCTGGGAATTATAGACCCCACATTCAAGTTAGTGACAGTAAAAATATAACGAACAACGAATACACGACAATGAAAGACCGTATTATACACGAATGGCGGTTCGTCGCCGCCATCCTCATCACGTTTGTCGCCCTGTCCGTCTGCGGCGACAACCCACACAAAAACATTGCCCCCGCCGGCAATGGCCGGACACGCACGTTCGCCCCCGGCGACACAGTGCCGGCATCGGCGGTGAAAAAGGCAGGGGCAAAGAGTTTCTTCTTCTCCGTACCCGTCCCCGACTCCACCTTCGCACTGATGCAGGGCAAGAGCTACAAGAAGAACTGCACCGTGCCGCGGTCCGCCCTGCGCTACCTCCGGTGCCTGCACACCGACAAGGACGGCAACATCATCGTGGGAGAAATGGTGGTGAACAGGAAAATAGCCGACGACGTGCTCGACATCTTCTATAAACTCTTTCAGGCAAAGTATCCTATACAAAGGATGCGCCTTGTGGACTACTGGAACGCTGACGACGAAATGGCGATGCGCGACAACAATTCCTCGTCTTTCAATTTCCGCTTCATCTCCCACACCAAGACGGTGTCGAAACACGGCAGGGGATTGGCCATCGACATCAACACACTCTACAACCCCTACCACAAGAGACTAAAAAACGGGAAAGCGGTGGTGGAACCCGTCACCGGCAAGCCATACCTCGACCGCACCAGGAATTTCGACTATAAGATAGAAAGAGGCGACCTCTGCTACCGCCTTTTCAAAGCCAAAGGCTTCGTGTGGGGCGGCGACTGGAACAGCCGCAAAGACTACCAGCATTTCGAGCTGCCGTGATACTTGCCCTTACAACTTGTTGTATTCCTCGTCCGACACAGGCTCCAGCCACTCGTTAGGTTCGGAGCCGGGCTTGGTGTTCTCCACAGCCACATGAGTGGCGATGTGCTGGAACCAACTGTCCTTCTGTGCGCCGTGCCAATGCTTCACTCCCTCTGGGATGTCGATGACATCGCCGGGGTTGAGGGCGACGGCCGGCTTGCCCCATTCCTGATACCATCCCCTGCCCGATACGCAGATGAGTATCTGGCGGGCGCCATGATGGATGTGCCAGTTGTTGCGGCATCCCGGCTCGAAGGTGACGTTTGCCATCGGGAGAACTGTCTTCTCGCCCTCCTTCAAATTCTTGGGGGCGATGCCTGCCAAATGGCTGTCGCCGATGAAATACTTTGCGTATGCTGTGTTCGGATTCCCCTTGGGCCATGCACCTGCTGCGGCATCGACAGCATTGTCGCATTGTGAAAGCCCATTGTCGCTGAGATATTTCATCAGCTCGTCTATTTGCTCCTGCGTATTCCCCATGCGCACGGCTCCTTTCTGATGGGATGCCAGCTGCGGGGCAACGCCCTTGATGGAAGCCAAGGCGGCAACGGTGACGATTTCGCGGTCGGAGGGCGAGAGCTGGTCTCCGGCAAAGATGTCGCCAAAGAGGTGTGCCTTCAGATAGTAGTCGTCCTGTGGGCAGAAGTCATAGTCGAAGGGTTTGCCGCTCAGCTTGGTCTGCGTCTCCGTGCCCATCTTTAGAGCCAGTTCGGCATCGTCCCAGGCCTTGGGGCGTTTCCATGCCTTTCCCTCGTCGTCCTTCTTTCCCTCCGCCTTGCGTGCATCGAGCACTTTCGCCAATGTCCCCAAGGCGTTGAGCGACCGGGGGAAGCCGATGTAGGCATAGAGTTGGGAGAAAGCCTCCTTGATTTCATTGACGGTTACTCCGCCGTCAAGAGCTTCGCCGATGGCGGATGCCAGGCGTTCGAGGTCGCCCTGTGCTTCGAGACTTGCCAAGGTGGCGAGGTGCAACTGGCGTTGGGACAACGTGTTGTTGGCCATAGACTGATTCATTGTTGCCATGATCATTACGAATAAAATTAAAAGTTTCTTCATTTCCTGCTGAATTTCCACGGTGCAAAATTACTGTCATTCCGCCAAAGTCTTCGTAGACAAATTACGGATAGAATTAAACAAATTACGGCAATGCACAAAAAAAACAAAAGGCTTTCATGTAGCGTTCGCAAACGCGACTGGCACAAGGATTGTAATTACCGCTCCCGACTTACAAAAAAAAGAACGGCGTTTCTACAACAAAATCAAAGATGTGCCGTTACATAGAATGTAGCTGACTTTGTTCAAAAAAGAGATTACGGATGCGTAACCTCGTCAAAACATTGACATCATATTATGCTGACTGACGTATGAAGGGACTGAACTTTATAGCAATAGACTTTGAGACCGCCACCGCCAAACGTGCTTCCATCTGCGAGGCCGGCATCTGCGTGGTGAAGGACGGAAAGGTGGTGGAGACAAAATCATGGCTCGTCCGCCCCGAAGACAACGCATATTCCTATTGGAACATACAGGTACACGGCATCCGGCCACAAGACACTGCCCATGCGCCCGAGTTTCCCGAGGTGTGGGCAGAGATTATGGAATATCTTGACGAAACGCCAGTGTTGGTAGCCCACAATGCGGCTTTCGACATCTCGTGCATCCGCAAGTCTATAGAGCTTTATGGTCTTGACAAACCCGAAGCGGACTACTACTGTTCCCTCCGTGCAGCCCGCCACAACTACGATTTCGGCTGCAACACGCTCGACTCTACCTCTGCAACCAGTTTGACATCCCCGAAGGCAAGCACCACCGTGCCGGCGACGACGCTGAAATGTGTGCCCGACTGTTTCTGAGAGAAATCAAGGACGCAGGCTGGTGTGAACTGAGCGAGATGAGCTATTGTGGAGGGAAACTATAGCCAGGATTATCAAGATGCAAGCCTTATAATAGAAGATTTTGCAAAGTCTCATTTTCCTATTGTGTCCAAGAACTTTCTGATGGTTTCACCAATAAACCATAGAAGCTCATCATAAGGAGTGGATGTTCCACTAAGTTGTCTTGTGTGGATGACCAATTTGCGTGGATTTCGCTCATTGTCGTAATGTATCCAATACCTTTGCCCTCTTTTTGCAGAATCTTTCCGTATTGATATCTCTTCCACAAATTTCACCCCAAAAGTATCATTGATTTGTAATTTCCTACCTCGATTGACTATATACTTTGGACCACAAGCGAGAATAACAACAGGGAAGTCTTGTATAAAACGTGACTCTTTAAACAAGTGTAATTTCAAAGGGAGAGAACTTTTGTCTGCTGCTTCTGATGTAGGGGAGCAAACGTTGTTCAACTCAGTACAAAAAGCCACCTCCTCAAAATCAATCTTTTCTGGGTCATGTAACCTTTCCGGGTATGCCTTATCAATAATCTTTTGATACTTGCGCCACGTCCATCCTTCATTACGCTCATTTTTATCGTGATGTTCCCATAGTTTGTCAAAGTTACCCTCATTCAGACAGTGAATGATTCGTTTTTTGGAATTCTCATAGTCCTCTTCTGTTTGGTTAGGCTCGCATCCGACAAACAAAATATCTGACAAAGGATTTCCTTGTCCTACAATGAGTTTTTTCTCAAAACAGGCTTTGACAAACTCCTTATATTGTTCACGTCTTTCTCCCATACTTATAAATTTTGTGTTCACTCAGAATGCTGACCAAGTGACGATTACGGCTACAAAGATAGCAGATAATAACATAAGAAACAAACTTCCGCAGGAATTATTCCGTGTTTCAAGATACCAAAAACAGGAATTATTCCGTGTTTTAAGGCCCCTAAATCAGGAATTATTCCGCGTTTTAAGACACCCAAATCAGGAATTATTCCGTAAAGAGTGTTCGGACAAAAAGCCGTGTCTCCCGGGTATTTCCTGCAAATTTTCCTGCCGCAAAGCATTGCCTTGCCGGCCTTATGCCACTTGCCATAAGGTCTTATGCCCCTTGCCATACGATCTTATGCCCCTTGCCATACGACCTTACGGCAAGGGGCATAAGGCAAGCAAAGCGTGGCTTTGCCTGCGGCAAACGCATAGAGAAAAAGGGATAATCCATGCGGAAAGTAGCGGCTGCTGCCACCTGTGTTTCAGCCTCACGCCACCACATAATCGGCTTGGCTTTTCAGTACAAAACGCCATTACATGCGTTATGTATTATATATGGTGGAAATTTTCATAACCCGCCATTCCCTGCAATAGGTCAAGAACTGAAAAACAAATTGAATATATGGAAAACAACAAAAGCAGTTTGAAGAGCACCATTGCCGTGTCTCTCACCAACTATCTCGACGCCGGAGCCATCGTGGCCGGCGCGAGCGGTCTGTCCCTGTGGCAGAACTACCTCGGACTCACCGAGGCTCACCTTGGATTACTCAATGCCATCAGCGCCAACTGTCTCGGTGCGGCGATAGGGGCCATCATCGGAGGCTTCCTCGCCGACAAGTACGGGCGCAAGGCCATATACACCTACAACATGCTCATCTACATGGTAGGCGTGCTGCTCGTGGTGTTCACCACCAATTTCCCCATGCTCCTCGCCGGATTCCTTGTCACGGGCATCAGCGTGGGCGTGGGCGTTCCGGCCTCGTGGACGTATATCTCTGAAAGCTCCGAGATAAACAACCGCGGCCGCAACATCGGCATCTCGCAGATGGCGTGGGGCATCGGACCGCTCATCATCCTGCTCCTGGGATGGTTTCTCGCACCGCCCACCAACAACGCCGAGGCCGGTTTCATGTTCCCATTCGTGAGCCAGTCAGCCACACAGATCCTCGGCGCAGGCGCAACGCAGGCCGCGGTAAACGTGTTCAGCTCGCGCATCGTGTTCGCATCGCTCTTCGTGGTGGCGCTCATAGCATGGCTGCTGCAGCGCCAGCTCGACGAGTCGGCTGAATGGAAGGCAGCGAAGGCAGAGGAGGAGAATTCCGGCGACAAGACAAAGAGCAAGAGCGTATTCTCGTCGTTCGGCACCCTGTTCTCCAACAAGGTGAACGTGCGCACCATGCTGTTCCTCGCCGGAATGTATCTCACATGGAACCTCGTCAGCTCGGTGATGGGCTTCTTCCAGCAGCATATCTACGAGACGGCCGGCGGACTCTCCAACGGCGAGGCCAACATGCTCTCCGCCGGGCAGTGGGTCATCATCATCGGCATGACGTTCGTGTTCTCAATACTCGTGGACAAGGTGAACCAGCGCCTGCTCTACATCGCCGGCGTGGGGTCGGCCGTGCTGGCATGGGTAATGATAGTCACCGTGGGCATCGGCAGCATGAGCGGTCTGCTCTTCTTCACCCTCCTGTGGGGCATACAGGGCGGCATCTCCGTGCAGGGCTTCTACGCACTGTGGGCATCGGAGTTGTTCCCCGCCAAATACCGCGCCGCGGCACAGGGCGTGATGTTCTTCCTCGTGCGCGGACTGTCGGCAGCATGGGGACTGGTGTTCGTGAATATCTACGGCGAACAAGGCGAGGGCTTCACGCTCGCAGCCTACCTGATGATGGGCCTGCTCATCGTGTCGCTGCTCATCGGCGCAATATGGACTCCACAGACACGCGGCAAGTCGCTTGAACAAATAACCGAAGAACGCTATGGAAAGGATTTCTGACAACAAGGCCACATGGATGTGGTATCCCGGCGACCTGGAAGTGTGGCTCGGCAACAGGTTCAACAACCGCCGCACGGAGCGCGGGGCGATGTTCCCGCCGTTCTGGAAACAGGACAGCCACTACCCCACCGTGGAATTCTCCACAAAGGTGAAACTCGACAGGAAAGAGACGGTGACAATAGCCGCCGAGGGCGACTTCAACCTGATGCTCGACGGGAAACTGCAGTTTGGCATGCCCGGCAAGTTCACCGTGCCGGCAGGAGAACACAGCATCAACATAAAGATACACAACCAGTCCGCTCCCCCGGCCCTCTACGTAAAGGGCAGGACGATAAAGAGCGGAAGCAAGTGGCTCGCCACCTACGAGGACAAGATATGGATTGACGAGAACGGCACCGCCCACGGCTCCGGCATCTACGTGCCTGCGGCGACATGGAACTTCGACGACATCAGCACGCCGCCATCCACATACCGCCTTGAACGCACCGAGATGCAGGCCGTGGACGAAGAGCAGGCCGGCAGAAGCAAGTGGCTTTTCGACTTCGGTCTCGAGACCTTCGGCTACATCCGGCTGAAGGGCGTGAAGGGAAAGGGAATGATAAACATCTACTACGGCGAGAGCCGCGAGGAGGCCCTCGACACGGAACACTGCGAGACCCTCGACCGGCTCGACCTGAGTAACAACGAGTATGCCGACGAAGAGGTGGAGATAGCGCTCGACGACAGCAAGGCATTCCGCTACGTGATGATAGAGACGAAGGGGATGATAACCTTTGCCGACGCCACGATGGACTACGAATACGCCAAGTTCACGCACAAGAAGACAGGCTACTTCAAATGCGACAACAGGGAGCTGAACAGGATATGGGAGACGGCAGCCTACACCATGGACCTCACGACGAGGGAATTCTTCATGGACGGCATAAAGCGCGACCGCTGGACATGGTCGGGCGACGCCATACAGTCGTATCTCATGAACTATTACCTGAGATTCGACTCCGACTGCGTGAAGCGCACCATTCGCCAGCTGAGAGGCAAAGACCCCGTAACGGCACACGTGAACACCATCATGGACTACACATTCTATTGGTTCAAGTCGGTGCTCGATTTCTACCTCTACACGGGCGACACCGCCTTCGTGCGCGAGATATACCCCAGGATGCAGAGCATGATGCGCTATGTGGAGGGCAGGCTCAACGGCGAGGGAATGGCGGAAGGCAAAGCCGACGACTGGATATTCGTGGACTGGGTGGACTTCCCCATGCACAAGCGCGGTGCGCTGTGCTTCGAGCAGATTCTGCTGTGCAAGGCTCTGCAGACAATGGCTGAGTGTGCGGCAGTGCTGAGGGACAACCCCTTGGCGAACCCTCCGCAGGGCAGTATCACCACCGCCGAATATTCCGCCGACGCGGAGAGGTACGGCGAACTCGCCGACAAGCTGAAGACGAAGCTAAAGCCCGTGTTTTGGAACGAGAGCCGGAAAGCCTTCATGCACGCCATAGAAGACGGCGAAATGAACAGCCAGATTACCCCCTTCCCCAATATCTTTGCCATAATCTACGACATGGCGGACGACGGGGACAAGAGGGAGATAATGCAGTCCGTTCTGCTCAATCCTGACATCGACCCCATCACCACACCGTATATGCGTTTCTACGAACTGGAGGCAATGTGCCTGATGGGACTGCAGGAGCAGGTGCTCAAGGAAACCATCGGCTACTGGGGGGGAATGCTCCGCGAAGGGGCGACAAGTTTCTGGGAGAAATACAACCCCACGGACGAGGGCACACAGCATCTCGCCATGTACGGCCGCCCGTACGGCAAAAGCCTCTGCCACGCATGGGGTGCCAGTCCAATATACATCCTCGGCAAGTATTTCCTCGGCGTGAGGCCCACAAAGCCCGGATACGAAGAATACGAGGTGAAGCCCGAGCTGGGCGGACTGAAATGGATGCAGGGCAGCGTGCCCACTCCTTTCGGCGAGGTGAGGGTGAAGATCGGCGGCGGCAAAGTATCGGTAAAGGCCGACGGCGGCAAAGGCACACTCGTCATTGGCGGAAAGACCTACGACATACCGGCGGGACAAGTTTTTGAAATCGAATACTAAGGCGGAATGAAAGAATCTCCGCTGTAAACATATAATAAAATGAAGATAAGACAAACCTTATTTGCCTTGACAACCGCAGCGGCCCTGGCGTCGTGCGGCGGTAACAAAGAGACTACCGTGACTACCGTGCAGCAACTGCCGCAAACCGACTATGCGGCATCGCTCATAGCCAAGAACATCCTCTCCATGCCGAAGGGATATAAAATCACGGTGGGCGTCGCCGCCGACACCGTAGGCAAGCCTGCCGAAGGTTTCTCACTCATGCGCAAGGGCAAGAAAATAAGCATCGTGGGAAATGACGCGTCGGGAGCCATCTACGGTGCCAACCGCCTTGTGGAATATTTCAGGACAAACGGTTCGCTGGAAATCCCCTACACCATCATTGACGCTCCCGAGATGAAGCTCAGGGGGGCGTGCGTGGGACTGCAAAAGACGGTCTACCTGCCGGGGCACAAAGTGTACGAATATCCCTACACGCCGGAGAATTTCCCGTGGTTCTACGACAAGGCCCTGTGGATAAAATATCTCGACATGCTCGCGGCGGACAACATGAACGCCGTGTTCCTGTGGAACGGGCATCCCTTCGCCTCGCTCGTCAAGCTGAAGGACTACCCCTTCGCACCCGAGGTGGACGATGCCACGATGGAGAAGAACCAGGAGATGTTCTCGTTCCTCACCACCGAGGCACAGAAGCGCGGAATACGCGTGATACAGATGTTCTACAACATCATCGTGTCGAAACCCTTCGCCGACCACTACGGCATGAAGACACAAGACCGCAACCGCCCGATAACGCCGCTCGTGGCCGACTACACGCGCAAGAGCATCGCTGCGTTTGTGGAGAACTACCCCAACGTGGGCTTCCTCGTTTGTCTGGGCGAAGCGATGTCGGGCATCGACAACGACATCAAATGGATGAACGAGACCATCATCCCGGGAATTAAAGACGGGCTGA
Source organism: Oscillibacter sp. MSJ-31 (assembly GCA_963629785.1). Classification (GTDB taxonomy): domain Bacteria; phylum Bacteroidota; class Bacteroidia; order Bacteroidales; family Bacteroidaceae; genus Prevotella. The sequence continues at coordinate 171,395 of CAVGJZ010000002.1, forward strand.
AGGCTTCGGGGCGCACCGACGAACCGCCTATCATCCTGCGCGCCCACGACACCGACGGGCCAAGGGTGCTCCGCGAAGCTCTGCCACACTACCCCAACATCTACACGATGAACAAATACACGGGCGAGTCGCTCACCACCTACCAGCCGCAAGGCCCGTGGGCGGAGACCCACCGCCAGCTGGCTGCCGCCGCCCCGGTGCATATCAGCAACGTGCATATCCTCGCCAATCTGGAGCCGTGGCGATGGAGCTCGCCGTCGTTCATCGAGAAGACGGTGCAGGCGATGCACGACATCCACCACGCCAACGGCCTGCACCTCTATCCGCAAGCCAACTACTGGGACTGGCCCTACACCGCCGACAAGCTGCCCGGCGGCAAACGCGAGCTGCAGATTGACCGCGACTGGATGTGGTACCGGGCATGGGGACGGTATTCCTGGAACTACCACCGCGGCGAGGACAAGAGCTACTGGAAAAAAACGCTGGCCGACTACTACGGCACCGACACCATAACAGCCGCACGCATCATCGACGCATATGACGAGAGCGGCGAAATAGCGCCCAAGCTGCTGCGCCGCTTCGGCATAACCGAGGGCAACAGACAGTGTCTGCTGCTGGGAATGAAAATCAGCCAGCTCGTCAATCCGTACAAATACACCATTTATCCCGGCTTCTACGAGAGCTGCGGACCCACCGGCGAGAAGCTCATCGAATACGTGGAGAAGGAATGGAAACACGAGACGCACAACGGCGAACTGCCGCTCGACATCGCGGACCAATGCACGGAACACGGCGACAAGGCCGTGGCCGCCATAAGCGGTATCCAGGACAAGATCACGAAGAACAGGGACGAATTCCAAAGGCTCGTGAACGACATGCACTGCTATCAGGACTTCGCACAGTCGTTCCGCTACAAGGTACTCGCCGCCGAACAGGTGCTCAACTACAAGTGGTCGAAAGACACGGAGTATCTCAGGAAAGCCGTACCGCTGCTCGAAAAGAGCGGCGAGTGCTATCGGAAACTCGTGGACGAGACAAAGGATGCCTACTACAACGCCAACAGCATGCTCACCTCGCAGCGCCGCATCCCCGTGGGCGGCGACGGCGGCAAATACAGCACTTGGGCTGAAATGGCGCCGGTATATCAGGAGGAGCTTGACAACCTGAAGAAGAATATCGAAGACCTCACTTCCACTGACAAGTCGGCCGCCCGGAATACAAAGATTGACAAGGCCGTGGACGCACTCGGCAGCAACGGCAAGAACGCCACGGTGAAACTGATTGGCAACTACAAGACCGTAGCCCTGAAGAAGGGTGTCAAGCTCTTCGAGGACCGCGACGAGGCTGTGGACACCGTGGCCACGGAGATAGAGGGGATGAAGGCTCTGGTGCTCAACCGCGACACGGCCCGCGAGAAGGGCATCAGCGTGGAGTTTGAATGTACGAAACCCGTGAAACTGCTCGTAGGCTTCTTCGTTGATGACCAGACGAAATTCGCGCGCCCGCCGAAACTCGAGACCGACGCTACAGGAAACGAATACGGACAGGCTGAGCCGGTGATAAGCAACGGACTGATAATGACGAAAATGCCCGTGGCAAACATCCACGCCTATAGCTTCGGTGCCGGCCACCACGTGATTAACCTGCCCAAGGGCATCATAATGGTGGCTGGATTTACCGGCAGCGAGATAAAGATACGCGACGCCAAGCTCAACGGAGCGGGCACCGAGGTGGACTGGCTCTTCATGTGAGACAACTATAACAGTTTTATGACGCAACAAGCGAGAGAAGAACGATGAAAAGAATATATCTGATACTTTCAGTATGCACGCTGTTTGCCGTCAGCGCCCCTGCACAGCGCAGGACAAAGCGCAAGGCTGCGGCAAAACCCGTGGCCGTGACGCAGGCCGAGATGCAGACCGTCTACGAGGCGGCAAGGACACCATATAAATACGGTATGGTGGTGGCGCCGGCCGACAACTACCACAAGATTGACTGTCCCACGGTGTTCCGCAAGGACGGGAAATGGTACATGACATACGTGTGCTACAACGGCAAGGGCGGCACCGACGGACGGGGCTACGAGACATGGATTGCCGAGAGCGACAACCTTCTCAACTGGCACCAGCTGGGCAGGGTTCTGGAATACGGCACAAGCGACGAATGGGACAAGAACCAGCGCGGCGGTTTCCCGGCACTCATCGACTACACCTGGGACGGGACGTATGAGATGGAGAAGTACAAGGGCCGATACTGGATGACCTACATCGGCGGCGAGGGCACCGGCTACGAGGCGGTGAACGCCCCGCTGAGCATCGGACTGGCCTCCACCAAGCACGACGTGACAAAGGCGCACCCGTGGGAGACGTACGGCAAGCCGATATTGGCATACAACGAAAAAAACGCACAGTGGTGGGAGAAGATGACCCAATACAAGAGCACCGTGTACCGCGTGGACAAAAAGTTGTTCGGCTACCAGTTCATGATGTACTACAACGCTGGGGGCAAGGACTCTTCCCACCCGAAGGCGGAACGCATCGGCGTGGCATTCTCCAATGACATGAAGAAATGGACGAGGTACAACGGCAACCCGGTCTTCGCCCACGACTCCGACGGCACAATAACGGGCGACGCGCAAATCGTGAAGATGAACGGGCTGTACGTGATGTTCTATTTCTCCGCCTTCAACCCCACCCGCGAATACAACGCCTACAACACGTTCGCCGCGAGCCGCGACATGATTCACTGGTACGACTGGAAGGGCGAGGACTTGATAGTGCCGTCGAAGCCCTACGACGAGATGTTCGCGCACAAGAGCTACGTGGTGAAGCACCAGGGTGTGGTATACCATTTCTACTGCGCCGTAAACAACAGCGGGCAGCGCGGCATCGCCGTGGCGACGAGCGTGCCGATGGGAAAGAGCGAGGTGAATTTCCCCGAGCCGGAACCCGTGGGCAAGCGCACGACGGTAAACCTCGACAGCGCATGGAGCATCACTTTCAACGGCGAGACGTTCACCAGGGACATCCCCTTCAACCTCGACGACTACTACGGGGCGCTGCAGAAGGAACACGGCAACCTGCACGGCAAGGCGGTGTTCAGGAAATCCTTCGTTGCCCCCGGCATCGAAGGCAAGGAGTATTTCCTGCGCTTCGAAGGCGTGGGCACTTACTGCGACGTGATTCTCAACAACAAGAAGCTCGGGTCGTATGACATAGGCAGGACTACCGAGACCATCGACATAACGCAGAGCGTAGTGCCGGGCAAGGAGAACAAGCTCGAAGTGAGGGTGTCCCATCCCAAGGGCATCACCGACATGCCGTGGGTATGCGGCGGATGCAGTTCGGAATGGGGCTTCAGCGAGGGTTCGCAGCCGTTCGGCATATTCCGCCCCGTGGTTCTGGAAATAACCGACAAGGTGAGGATTGAGCCGTTCGGCGTACACGTGTGGTCCAACCAGAACTGCGACAGCCTGTTCATCGACACCGAGGTGAAGAACTACGGTTCCGAACCCGCCACCTTCCAGCTCGTGAACAAGTTGTCGGAGAAGAGCGGAAAACAGGCGGCGAGGCTCACCGATGAGGTGACACTGCAGCCTGGCGAGACGAAGACCGTGCGCCAGGAGCAGGCGATAAGCGGCGCCAGGCGGTGGACTGTGGAGAAGCCTTATCTCTACAGCCTCAACACGATGATTAAGCGCGACGGCAAAGCCACCGACGACCTTGCCACTCCGTTCGGCTTCCGGTCCGTGTCGTGGCCGCTGACGCGCAACGACGGCGACAAGCGTTTCTTCATCAACGGCAAACCGGAATACATCAACGGCGTGTGTGAGTATGAGCATCTCTTCGGGCAGAGCCACGCTTTCTCCAACGAGCAGATTGAGGCGCGCATGAAGGAGGTGAAGGATGCCGGCTTCAATGCCTTCCGCGACGCGCACCAGCCGCACAACCTGTTATACAAGAAGATTATCGACGAGAACGGCTTGCTCTGGTGGCCGCAATTCTCGGCGCATATATGGTATGACACTCCGCAGTTCAAGGAGAGTTTCAAACGGCACCTCATGCAATGGGTGAAGGAGCGCCGCAACTCGCCGTCGGTAATTCTCTGGGGACTGCAGAACGAGAGCACCATCCCGGCTGAGTTCGCAAAGGAATGTGCCGACATAATAAGGCAGCTCGACCCCACCTGCGGCACGCAGCGTCTCGTCACCACCTGCAACGGCGGCGAGGGTACTGACTGGAACGTGGTGCAGAACTGGAGCGGCACTTACGGCGGAAAACTCGAAGACTACGCCCGGGAACTGTCGCGTGACGACCAGCTCCTCAACGGCGAATACGGGGCGTGGCGCACTCTGGGCAACCACAGCGGCGAACGCTACACCGAGGAGAAGCAATGCGACATTCTTGAGCGCAAGATTCAGTTGGCGGAGAGCGTGAAGGACAGCGTGTGCGGACAGTTCCTGTGGACGCTGCAGAGCCACGACAATCCGGGGAGAAGACAGCCCGAGGAAGGGTTACGCTTCATCGACAAGGTGGGACCGTTCAACCACAAGGGACTATTCACCACATGGGAGCAGCCCACAGATGCGTATTACATGTATAAGTCGCATTATGTGAGTGCCGACAAGGAGCCTATGGTGTATATCGTGCCGGGACTGCACAAAGACAGCGTGAGAGTCTATAGCAACTGCGAGACCGTGACACTGGAATGCGGTTCTTGGAGCGAGACGAAAAACATCGACAGGAGCGGCAACAGCACCTTGTTCAAGTTCTACGGCATAGACTTCAGCGGCGACGCCCTCGTGGCGCGCGGCTACCACAACGGCAAAGCCGTGACCGCCGACTCGCTCGCCCTGCCCTCTTTCCATTCATGGAACGAGGACATTCTGAAACCGGAAAACGGCTACAACTACATAGCGCGCATCAACTGCGGAGGCGACGACTATACCGACAGCTACGGCCTCACATGGATGCAGGACAACACCGGCTGGTCTTCGTCGTGGGGCAGTAAGTTCAGGAAGGAAACAAGTCCCTACAAGGCAAGCCAGACGTTCATGCCGACACTGTTCACGTCGCCGCTTTTCCAGACGTCGCGTTTCGGGCGGCATCTTCTCTCGTACACCATACCGGCGGCTCCCGGCGACTACCGCGTGGAACTCTATTTCGTGGAGCCGTGGTACGGCAGGGGCACATCGGAAACGTCCGACTACGAGGGCTACCGCCTTTTCGACGTGGCTGTAAACGACAGCGTACGCATCCACAACCTCGACATCTGGGCGCAGGCCAGATACGGCAAGCCGTACAAGCGCGTGATTGACGTTCACAACACGGGCAACGAGATAAAGATAGACTTCCCCAACGTGAATGCAGGACAGGCGATTGTCTCCGCAATAGCCGTGGCGACAAAAGACCAGAACGCGGAATATGCCTCCGTGAAACCGTCGAAGGAGAGCAAGACGATGTGGAGCGACTTTGAGAAGGAAACCTACACCACAACGCCCGACAGTCTGCTGCCGCCGAAGACCAACAGCACCATTACCGCCGAGGGCATCTTCAAGAAGGGGGCCATGACATTCGAATACAACGTGGGAGTGGCAAAGGTCTACGCACTGCGCTTCAGGTATTATAACCCGGAGAAGGAGCGCACACTGCGGGTAAAGATTACCGACCTCAACGGCGTGGTTTACAAGGAGGACGACATAACGTTTGTCAAGACTCCCGAGAAAAAGACAAAGCGCCGCAACACCAGCATCACAACCGGCACACAGACCAACGCCGGCAGCTACAAGGTGCTGCTCACCGGCGAGGGCATCGACAAGATGATCTTCGACAAGCTAACGATAGAGTAAACGGCAACAACCCTTCAGACGGGTTCTGTAATTTCCCTCTTTTGCACGATGGTAAAACAGCAAAAGAGGGATTTTTATTTTTGTTTTCATTGCGCTGTCAAATTATTGTGATAAATTTGCAGGGAGAGAATAACAAGCAAGAATATGGCACGAAAAAACATACCCGACGGACAGTTGTCGCTCTTCAGCGATTCCGACTTTGAAGATTTGCCCCGGCAGGATGAAGCGCAGCAGGATGAAGCGCAGCAGAATAATGTAACCATATCTGAATCCCCGTCGGAACGCAAGGAAAAGGAAACGACAACCCAGACCACGGACAAAGTTGTCAGCCAAAAAGAAGAAAAGATAACGGTACGGGCCAAACGGCTGCGACTGAAAGTCACGTTTGAGGACGGGACCGTGGCCTGCGACGCAAGTGCCACACAGACGATGATTGAGGCGATACGCAAAATCGGCATTGAACGCGTGGCGGGCCTCAACATGGAGGTGTGTCATATCCCTTTGGTTTCCCGGGAGATCAATCCGCGCTACGAACAATGGATAAAGAAGATTGACACAGGCTGGTATCTCATGGCGCAAAGCGACACGAGGCAAAAATACATGCAGCTGAAATCTATCATCAGCAAGCTCGGCATCAACGTGAAGACGGAGCTTGGCAACTTTGAAGTCTTTGAGACCAACGCCACGGCAAAGTCGGAAGCAAGGCGAAAGAAGAAGGTACGGATGGAAGTGAAGATGGGCGACAAGACAATAACCCACGCCACAGACACCATATACACATTCCTTGACGTCGCCGAAGAGATTGGCGTGGACAAAGTGAAAAAGACAAACATAAAAGTGGGCAAATTCCCCATCATCACTCCAAACAAGGTGGCGAACAACCAGATTCAAACATCCACGGGAGAATGGCTCACCGTGCCTACTCTTGCAAAAGACAAATACAAAGTGCTGCGCGTCATATCCTCAATGACTCGCACTCCAATGGAGATAAAGATTATTGAATGAGTGCCCGTAAAAAATATAAAAATCCGCAGATTGCTGTCGCTTGTAGCGAGAACGCCGAAAAACGACATTTGGAACACTTTTGATTTCCATAAAATTAGCGGAGCACTGCTTTTCTGAGAGCAAAGCTATCGTTTCCTCCCCGAAAAGCAGTGCTTTGCCAGGAGAAAACGATAGCTCCATTTTTAGCACATCCTTATCACATTGATTATCAACATTTTGCAAGTTCAACAAAAAAAACAATACCCGCATCAGTCCCAAACGCCCAATCTGTCAGCCTTGCAAAATACGACATTTGGAACACTTTTACCAAGGACGTTTCGCTAGTATGAGATTTATAATAGGGATGCCTATTCCTATATCATTAAAAAAAATGACATTTCCCTTTGAGCATATTAAATATTTATTTACATTTGCATCATGTAAATAAATTTACCCATATCTAATACCATGACTAAATGGGAAAACTGAGATTGTCATATTATACGATACCGGTCCCCTTGACAAATAACGCTGGCAAATTAATCCTTGTACATGGAAATACAGGGGCTATAGATATTATCTCTACCAGATTGTATAATTTGTTAAAGAGTGATGATTGTAATGCTAAAATTCCAGACACGCTTATGGAAAATTTGAAGA
>CAVGJZ010000003.1:0-129432 GCA_963629785.1 Oscillibacter sp. MSJ-31
AAATGTATTTATAATATTAATCTGCTTACTTATTTGTAATTGTTTTTATGCGTATGAAGAATATTATTGCTTATATAATGATATTGTTGCTAACATTCATTTCGTGTACAGAAAACATAAAACTCGAAAACGTCCTCGAAGATGCTAGTGACAACAGACTTGAATTACTGAAAGTTCTTGATCATTATAAAAAGAGTGGAGATGACCCCTTGAAATTTAAGGCAGCTATGTTTTTGATAGCAAATATGGATGGCCATTATTCAAAAAACAACGCAGTTTTAGAATGTATGACAAGAAAATTCAACATATCAGACACAATAGTTACAGACTATAGGCAAATACGGGAATGGTGGATGCCGTTCAAAGGAGATAGGCGTATTAACAATACCATATATGATTTAAAATATCTGAAGGCTGATTTTTTGATTGACAACATTGATGCCGCATACGATTCGTGGACAAAAGCCCCATGGCATAAAGATGTTTCCTTCGACGATTTCTGTAATTACATTTTACCATACCGCTTTGAAGACGAACCTGTTGTCATGGGGTGGAGGGATTCGCTGAAAAAAACGTATGCAGATGTAATTGGGAATGAAAAGGACCTAAAAAAGGCATTTGCTGCATTGAGAAACGCAATTTGGGAAAGGACAAGACGTGGAAATTCCAAGTTCCCGCTACTGATGAATGTGTTGGCAATGAAAAAACAAGGTTGCATGAATTGCCGACAGGGATGTGTCTTCTTGGGGGATGTTGCACGCTCGTTGGGGATGCCTGTCGTTATGGATAAGGTATTTCAATGGGCAAACTATAGCAAACAAGGGCATAATTGGATTGCACTAACGTATTCGGGTAAAACATTTACCGTAAATGATGGAGATACAGTTGCAAAAAATCAAAAGGATATTGATGCCTCGTTTTTCCCGGATAAGTTTAAACTTGACGAGCATTATCCTTTGAATACAAAATTCAGAAAAACAATGCCAAAGATATACCGATGTTTATTTGCGGGTAAAGATAAAACGAAAGGTGAGGATTTCCCCGTAAAATTAATGGACACCCACTATGTTGATGTATCAAAAGTCTATAGTCTTAACGGTCGTTTGAATATTCGCTTAGACTACGATTCGTGCCTCGTGTTTTTATGCACTTTTGCAGATTCACCCTATTGGACTCCCATAGCTTGCAAAAAGAAAACAAATGCGAACGTTTTATTTGATTTTTTAGGTGACAGCATCGTATATTTGCCAATGAAGCACGTAAATCAAAAATTTGCACCTTTGTCTAATCCTATAATTCTTGCCGGAAATCATGTTAGATATTTAGAACCCAACAAGATGTATCGCCATAAAGTTAAATTAACAAGAAAATATCCATTTTCTTCCAATTGGACAAACAAATGGGGAAGCCTTATTGGCGGTAGCTTCGAAGTTTCAAACGACTCTTTGTTTCTCAACAGTCGGAAGGTTTACACAATATGCAATATGCCTTTATTTAGAAATACAATAAAAATTAATGGCAACAAAAAATATAGATATATTAGATACCTGTCAAATAATCAAACGAATCTAATGTTCTCCGAATTGCAAGTTTATAGTGACAAAGGTTTGTGCAAAGGGCGCATTATTGGAAACACATCTTGTTGCAATGAATTCCTTTTTGACGGATGTCTGACAAATAGTGAGGATAACAAAGTCAAAGGCTACTTTGTTGGCATGGATCTCGGGCATCCTGAAAAAATTGCAGAGCTAATATACTACCCCGTAAATGACGGAAATTTTGTAATTCCAGATATGGAGTATGAACTATTCTATTACGATTTTGGATGGGTTTCTCTAGGAAAGAAAATATCAAAAAGTTTTTCCGTGACATTCGATAACGTGCCTCAAAATGCCTTACTCTTGCTGAGAAACAGAGCAAGGGGAAATGAGGAACGGATATTTACGTATGAAAACGGCAAACAAATATGGTGGTAGGCTTTAAGGTGATTACCGCCTGTCCCCCGCTTCGGCAAGTATTTAGAGAATAATTCGTGAATGTTGGGAAATATAATTATTTTTGCAGTGTGTTTCCGCCAAGGACAGAAAACGACGCAAACCGCACGCGGAAACGAATATTACCGAACAAAAAAAACGAAACAGCAGAATGAACAAGAAACTATTGATTGCGGGCTTGATGCTCGCCACCGTCGCAAGCAACGTACAGGCGCAGCAAAAGGACGGCGGAATATCCGAGAAGATGCTCTCAGAAATAAAGAAGGCTCAGCAGAACAGCACCGCAGACAAAGCGATATTCAATGCCATTGCCTCGAACTCCATCAACGACCTGGCGAAGAATTTCGCCGCCTCGAAGGAACTCGACACGCATTTCAGCGTGGAGACGAAAAGTCAGAGCATCACCGACCAGAAGCAGAGCGGAAGGTGCTGGATGTTCAGCGGCTTCAACGTGATACGCGGCAATTTCGCCGCCGAGAGCGACTCGCTCACGGTGGAACTGTCGCAAGACTACCTCTTCTTCTATGACCAGCTGGAGAAAGCAAACATCTTCCTGCAGGGCATTATCGACTGCGCCGACAAACCGATGGACAACACCAGAGTGCAGTTCTTCTTCAAGAACCCCATCAACGACGGCGGCACGTTCTGCGGCGTGGCTGACCTGACGGAGAAATACGGCGTAGTGCCGAAGAGCGTCATGCCGGAAACGTTCTCCGCAGAGAACACAAGCAAGATGGCTTCCCTCGTGTCATCAAAACTGCGCGAATACGGACTGCAGCTGCGCAAGATGGTGGCGGACAAGAAATCGAAGCAGGCCATACAGTCGGAGAAGACAAAGATGCTCGGCACCATATACCACATGCTGAAGATAACCCTCGGCGAACCTGTCACGGAGTTCACCTATGCCTTCAAGGACAAGAGCGGCAAGCCGCTAGAGGCAAAGAAATACACTCCCAAGGAGTTCTTCAAGGCTCTTACAGGCAAGGAAACGCTTAACGGCAGCTTTATCATGGTGATGAACGACCCGCGCCGGGAATATTACAAGACTTATGAGGTGGAGTATGACCGCCACACCTATGACGGACACAACTGGAAATACCTCAACCTGCCGATGAACGAGATTGCCGGCCTCGCCATCGCATCGCTCAAAGACGGCAAGAAGATGTACAGTTCTTACGACGTGGGCAAGTTCCTCGACCGCAAGCGCGGCTACTGCGACATCAACAATTTCGACTATGCATCGCTCTTCTCCACCACCTTCCCGATGAACAAGGCCGAGCGCATCTCCACCTTCGACAGCGGCTCCACACACGCCATGACGCTCACCGCCGTAGACCTCGACGCGCAGGGCAACCCTCTGAAATGGAAAGTGGAGAACAGCTGGGGGTCCGCCTGGGGACAAAGCGGATGTCTGATAATGACAAACGAGTGGTTCAACGAATATATGTTCCGCCTTGTGGTGGACAAGAAATACGTTTCGGACAAGCTGCTGAAACTCGCCGAGCAGAAACCTATAATGGTAATGCCCGAAGACCCGCTGTTCGGAGTTGACGAGTGATACACGGAGCCACCCGTAACGAAGAAGAAAAGCTAAAAGCCGGGATATGCAGCGTTGGCGCTGGTCATATCCCGGCTTTTATTATCGGTCCGTTCCAATGGAACGGTTATCCGTAGATAATGTTTCCGTTCTCGTCGCGGTTCTCGTCGATGAACGACTTGTTGTACTGCGTCATGCCGCGCAACGACATACCCATGCTAGAGAAGCCGCCGTCGTGGAAGAGCGTCTGCATGGTAACCTTTTTGGTGAGGTCGGAGAACATAACCACGCAGTAGTCGGCACACTCGTCGGCACTGGCGTTGCCCAGAGGCGACATACGGTCGGAGAAGTCATACAGTCCGTCGAAACCCTTGATACCGCTTCCGGCGGTGGTAAAGGTAGGCGACTGCGAGATGGTGTTGATACGCACGCGTTTCTCCCTGCCGTAGATATAGCCGAAGCTGCGCGCGATAGACTCGAGCAGCGACTTGGCGTCCGCCATATCATTGTAGCCGAAGAACGTGCGGTGTGATGCGATATAGGTGAGTGCGAGCACCGAAGCCCCGTCGTTGAGTGCGTCGAGCTTCTTTGCAGCCTGCAGCATCTTGTGGAACGAGATTGCGGAAATGTCGAGCGTCTTGTTGAGGAACGAATAGTCGAGGTCGTCGTAAGTGCGCTTTTTCCTCATGTTCACACTCATGGCGCAGGAATGCAGTACAAAGTCGATTTTGCCGCCGAGTGCCTTCACGCTCTCCTCAAAGAGGTTGGTGAGATCTTCCACCGACGTGGCGTCGGCAGGAATGACGGTAGCGCCAGTCTTCTTGGCCAGTTCGTCGATTGTACCCATACGGCAAGCCACCGCAGTGTTAGTAAGTACAATCTGCGCGCCTTCCTCCACTGCGCGTTCAGCCACTTTCCACGCGATTGACGCGTCGTTGAGCGCGCCGAAGATAATGCCGCGCTTTCCTTTCAATAAATTATAAGACATCTTTTTGTTGTTATATTTTCTTGTTTTCGTTATAGCCTGTACATTTCGCTTCGTCATAACGGAAAGTGTTGTCCTGTTACAATCCGGTAAAAAAAGCGGTGCAAAGGTAAGACTTTTTGCACATCCGCAAGCACGGATGTGCAAAAATCGCTTGTCAAGAACCGTTTTTTCTTTGTTCCTTGCACACTTTACTTGTTTTGCGCAACCTTTTCCGGCTACAATGCGCCTGCTCCTCTACTTTTCGCCCAGAGCCACCGCCACGTCGTCAAGAATCCTCTTGAACGGCTCCGACTCCATGTAGCCGGTGTTTTTCTTGAGCATCTGTTCTATGTCCTGAATACTGTTGGAATAGCACGCCAGCTCGTTGCGCCTCTGCGTGTCGTGTACCGCCTGACTGCGTATCTCGTCCTCGCGCTCCTGCACAAGACGGTTGCACACGCGGTTGAGGAGCGGCGCCACAATCCTGTTGAAGAGGTGGTGCCCCTGTATATATAAGTAGGTGGTCTGCGGTGTCACTCCCATATCAATGATTTCCTGCTTCAGGGCGACCCACGACTCCTTGGCTTCGGGATGGCGTTCCTGCAGTGCCCTCACCTTGTTGCGCACCTTGCGCCTGAGATTGTCAAGCACCGGCTGCGGGTTTCTGATGGAGAAATTCCCCAGTTCGGCAACGTGGTTGAAATCGGTGATGGTAAATTCGCCGTAGATGCTGCGCCTGTAATGCCAGATGGACCACACGAAGAGCGGGAACAGAATCTCGCTGAATTTCGCCATGAAGTCCCCGAAATCGAACACGGCGCGGTCGTTGAGCGTCACCATCACGCACACGTTGTGGAGCGAGGGCGCGAAGCATTGGTAGTTCTCGATGGCGTAGACGTAAGTATGAAGCACGTATGGGTTACTGACGATAGTCTTCGATGTGGGTGTCGCACCGTTGATGAGATAGTCGTAGTCAGCATCCACACAGGCGAGCATACTGCCTCCCACACCTCCGGAGAGCAAGTTCATGAGAACCGATTTCTTTCCCCTCTCCAGGGTGTTGCGCGAGGGGAGCATCACCTCGAAATACCTTTTCTCGTTCTCGAAACGCCCCAGCACGGTGCGCCAGAAGAGCACGTCGTCGTAACTCTCCACATACGCCACGATGCGCCGGCGGGCGTTCTTGGAGTTAAGTCGGTTCATCGCCTCGAAATACTCCGAATTGAGGTTTTGCGTAAGCCTTTTGTTCATATCCGCCCTCCCCTGACCGTCAGTTCAGAATAATGTCGCTCACTTCCGAAACATTGTCCATCCACCCGTTCATTATCACAGCGGGAGCGTGGGTGGAGAGGATTATCTGCACATTCGGATTCAGTTCCAGGATAAGGTCGATGAGTTTCCGCTGCCACTCCACGTGCAGACTCACCTCCGGCTCGTCCATAAACAGCACATGGGGGCGTTTGTCCTCGATGAGCACCGTGAGCAGTATCACGAGAATCTGTTTCTCGCCGCTCGACAACTGATAGGGCACGAGTGTCTCTCCCATCTGCAGGAACTGTATCTCGTTGGCGTTTCTCACTATCTTCTTCCCGGTTTCGGCAAACAGTCCGTCAACAATGTCCTGAAAGGTTTTCTTGGGCTCCGCCAGTGCCTGCGCCCTTTCCGCCGAACCCGGTTCGCCGCTCTGCAGGGCGGCAATGATACGGTTGCCCACGTTCACCTGGTAGTCGAGGTATTTGCGCTGCAGGGCATACAGCTGCCAGTCAAGCTCGGTGACGAGGTTTATGCCGGCCCTGCTGAGCAGTTCCTGATTCACCGCAGGACTGTCGAACGAGCGTATGATGTCAAACCTTATCCATTTGGCATCCTCGGGGACCACGCTCAGCCGCACTCCCTTAATCAGATGGCTCGGAAACTCACCGCCCTGCGACAGTCCCTTCACCACCTTATTTATTATAGTGCTCTTCCCCACCCCGTTCACTCCGCTGAGAATGTTCACACGGCGGTCGAGATTCCAGAGCACGTGTTTCTGCCCGCTCCACAGCGAGTCAATCTCTATCTGTTTTATATATTCGGCGTACTTCTGCATAGATGTCAGATTAAAAAATTAATAGTCCGATAAAACACACGGCAAATATAACGTTTATTCCGCTAATTGAGTAACTTTGCACCCTCATTTTATTATCATTAAGGAGAATATGAACAACAATCGTCCGTTAATTGCGCACATCAGCATCTTTATGGCGTGCGCATTCTGGGGTCTTATGGCCCCGCTTGGCAAGGACGCAATGACCCACGGGATAACGGGTCTCGACATGGTGTCGTTCCGCGTGGCCGGAGGAGCCTTGCTATTTTGGCTAACATCATTTTTCACCAAACGCGAGCACGTGCCCCTGAAGGACAAGCTGCTCTTCATCGGGGCCGGCATATTCGGCCTGGTGACCAACCAGTGCTGCTACACCATAGGCTTGAGCATCACATCGCCCATCAATTCCAGCGTGGTGACCACCTCCATGCCCATCTTCGCGATGATACTCTCCGCCATTATCCTAAAGGAACCCATCACGGGCAAGAAAGCCCTCGGAGTGCTCTTCGGCTGCACAGGAGCCGTGGCTCTCGTACTGTCGAGTGCCAATGCGGCGAGCGACAAGGTGGGCGACATCCGCGGCGACCTGCTGTGCGTGGCGGCACAGCTGTCATTCGCCCTCTACCTGGCTCTCTTCAGCAAGCTCGTGAGGAAATACACGGTGATTACCGTAAACAAATGGATGTTCACATGGGCGTCGCTGATAATACTGCCGTTCACCATAAGCCACGTGGCAGCCATCGACGTAGCGTCGGTACCGATGCAGTCGTGGCTGGAAAGCGGTTTCGTGGTATTCTTCGGCACGTACCTCGGGTATATACTGATGATGGTGGGGCAAAGCACCCTGCGCCCCACGGTGGTGGGAGTCTACAACTACGTGCAGCCGGCAGTTAGCGTGACGGTAAGTATCCTCACCGGCATGGGAGTGATGACCGTACAGAAGGGTGTTGCCATCCTGCTCGTGTGCTTCGGCGTATGGCTCGTGATAAAGAGCAAGTCGAAGGCTGACATGGAAAGGGAAAAGGCTGCCGCGCCTACCGGCAATGCTGCCACACCAAACGACAAGTAAAAACGCCGCTTATCATGCCGTGGGGAACATTCCTCACGGCATTTTCTTTAGCCAACAGCAAAAACGTGAAAAACCGCACAAAATCACTGTGTGTACGAACACAACACTTGATTTATATCAATTTATACTGCAAAAGAAATAAAAAGGGGAAGAGTTTTTGTTGTTGTGTGCGCAAACAATCATACCTTTGCAACGTCGAAAAGAAACAAAGGAACTACGACATATAGTTCTTTGAGGTATAAAGATTAGCGACAGACTGCCGAAGGGCAGGAGTTGAGGATAACTGAAGAAATTATAAGGTTAAGAAGATTAAGGATAACGAAGAGAAAAGGTATTAGAGGTTAAGGATTGAGGATAACAGAATAGGTAGAAGTCAGGTAAGAAAGATTGTGCAAGCGGTCGCGAGACGGCAAGGATAACAAAGGATAGGTATTGAAACCGCCTCAGGGCGGAGAAAGTCATAGAGGTAAAAAATTAAGATTGTTTTCAAGGTCTGGCCAATGACGGCCAAGGTTTTAGATTAAAAGTTAGTTTAATAGATTTAGGTAAAGATTAGTTGTTTGATTTGTGTTAGTCACCCCTGTTTGCTGTTTATACAGCAACAGGTTCGTGGGTAACGGAGGAGGAAAAGATTGAAAGGAAAAACGTTAGTTGTTAAAAGAAATAGAAGCAAAAAGCTCACCTTTTGGGTGAGCTTTTTTTGGTTAGATGCCATCGCATCGGAAATCAAAGTTTTTCGATTCCAGCCTTAGCCTTGATGGAGTCGCTCACGGCGGGACCGTTATTTTCCCACACGTTACACGGGCCATTGGCGTTTTTCAGATATTTCTCCGTTGGAGTCCAGTTGTTCTTCACGGTGATGCACGAAGAACCCTCGTCTGTATAGAGATAGAACCAGTGGTTTGGGTCGTGGGCATAGCCAGGCGAATAAATGTCGCGCACCACATTGCCCTCGATGAGCGAGTGAGGCTGCGACCCGAGAGTATAGATGCCCGCCGTGTCATACATGTGCTTGGCATAGTGATGGATGAGATTGCCCTGTATCAGGTTGTTCGCCATGGAGCAAGCCTGTTGGTTCCAGCCCCACCCCATACTGATGCCGGTGTACGACACCTCAGAGATTTCATTGTGCATGATTTTTATGTCGCGCACGAAGCCGGCTCCGATTCCCACGCATCCCCAGTCCTCGTTTGTCACGTCTGTTATGAGGTTGTTGTCAATAGTCAGCCCTGTGCATATAATGCGACCGTCCGACGGGTTATAGGGCAGATGCGCCTCATGCGTTTCAGGACCGAAGCCACCGGCGAGAATACCGTTTCCGCCGATGTCCCTCAGGGTACACCGCAATATGCTTCCGCCCTTTGTGTACTGATAGAATTCAACACCTGTCGAGGCGCAGCGCTCAAAGGTGCATCCCTTGAAGTCGATATTCTCGGCGCAGCTCACCGTGACGGCAGCCGCTGGTCTGCCCACCCAACCCTGATTGTCGAGTTTATGGTCACCGTTGGGGCGAACTATTTTGGGGCGCAGCTTGTAAGCCTCCGTCATATACATTCCGGCCTGTAGGGGTGCGTGTCCAGCTATAGACGGGCGCATCCATGTGGCGTAACTGAATGTGATGCCTTCGAAAGAGACACCATTCACGGGATTGTCCGGCGTACCCTCCACTCGCAGCAACGTTTCAACCGCCGGCACCTCAACATCGGCATCTGCCATCGTCTCTCCCTTTCGCGGCATATAGTACACTTTCTGTTCCCTGGCATCAAGATACCATTCTCCCGGAGTGTCGAGCAGCTCCTTGGCATTGGTAAGATAGAACGCCGAGTTATGCCCGTCCGTCGTCACCATTGGCGACGGCCACGGGTGCATGAAATGGATGTGGCTTTCCGGCTGGTGAAACGTCACCGCCGCACTGTCGCCCTGCACCTTAATTCCCTTCACGCGCAGATTAGCCACGCACCACATTTCGTGGAGCACCATTTCGGTGTGCTTGGCGTTGAGCACACGCTTCACTGCCGCTGCCGGAACATAGAGAATCTCGTTCTTCTTGTCCACACTGCGTATGCGGTACATTTTCTCAAAGTCTTCCACGTCCCTCGCCCTGTCAGCCTTTTTGCCGTTCACCCAGAGCTGACGGAACTCGAGCGGCCTGCCGTTGAACTCCGGCACATCGGCGACATAGAGTTTTCCCTGCTTTTTCCATCCCGTGATTTTCACTCCGCCGCTAATCACGGCGTTGCCGTCAGCCACGATACGCGTGCCGTTATCCTCGGGGCGCACCACGACAGTCTGGTTAAGTCTGTACGTGCCGGGCTGCAGACGTATGCAAACGTTGTCAGCCCCGTTGAGCCGCCGTTCTTCCCTTGCCTGCTGCAGAGCCTGTTCCAAGGCATAAGGACCGGGCTTCACCGTTATGTCGGCTGCCGCCGCCGTGTTTGCCGCCGCGGCAGCAATCAGCACCGCGGCAAGTTTTGTATTTACGTTCATCTTATTAATTTATAAAGCCACGGCTCCTTGCGGCGCCGTGGCAAAGGTTAATGTTCGGTTTTTATCAGTCGATTGTAGCCGGCATCCACACGGTCATCTCGCTCTCTCCTCTGTTTCCCCACGCATAGTATGGCACGAAGCGCACCTTCACGGTCTGCTTCTTCGCCGTGGCCTCGCGGTAGAGCTGTCCTTTCCATGATGCCTCGCCGCGGTTCACCACTTCCGCCTCGAGAGCCTTGACGCGACTTCCGTCAATTGTCATGTCCACGGGAGTGAACTTGGCACTGAGCGGTATGGCAATGTCGTCTATCGACACACCGTTGAGGTCGTTGCTCTCAAGGCAGTAGACCACTGGTCCGCGCTGCACCGCCACCTGTCCGCGGCTTTCCTCCACAAGCGGGTTCGCCTCGATGAGGCGCGTGCGCATCGGCATGTTTATCGCCACCACGTCGCCCTTCTTCCACGTGCGGTTCACCGTAGCGTAAGTTCCAGCCTTGGCTTCAACACCGGCATCCTGTCCATTCACCGTCACGGTAGCACCCTCGGTACACCATTCCGGCACACGCAGCTTCACGGCAAATTGTTTCTTTCCCTTGAGCTTCCCCACTGTGATATTCACGGCACCGTCCCACGGATAGTCGGTGGCCTGCGTCAATGCAACGTCGCCGATGCCGTCGATTTT
The DNA here is from genome assembly GCA_963629785.1 of Oscillibacter sp. MSJ-31. GTDB lineage: Bacteria > Bacteroidota > Bacteroidia > Bacteroidales > Bacteroidaceae > Prevotella. The sequence goes on from CAVGJZ010000003.1 coordinate 10,823, forward strand.
GGTATCGAGGGTATTGTCGCCGTAGAGGTTCACGTAGATACCATCCTTTCCCACGGAGTAGGCGTAGTCCTGCGCCTCGCACAGTGTGCGCAGCGTGTTCGGCGGACAACAGAAGCAACTGATATATTCGGTGCGTTCCTTCGGCCAGCGCAGTTTGTAGGGCAAATCTTTAGAGATACGCATCGGGTTTGTATAGAAATATTTCTTTCCGTCGAGGCTGATGCCCGACAGGATGCTGTTGTAGAGACAGTTCTCCACCACGTCGGTATATTTCGCATCTCCTGTAGCCGAGAACATTCGCCAGTTGAAGAACAGGTTGCCGATGTTGGCGCAGGTCTCGTTGTGCGCCGTGGAGTGCGGCAGCTGATATGGGCGGCCGTAGCTTTGGTGAACCTTCTGCACGTTGTCGGGCTTGTAGTCCGTGCCGTCGGGCGACGTGCCGTCGTAGAGTGCGCCGCAAGCACCGGTGATATACATCTTGCGCGTCACGATGTCGGTCCATATAGACTCCAGATTTTTCATCAGCTGTTCTTCGCCGCTCTCAAGATAGAGGTCAGCCACGCCGGCATAGAGGTAGTTGGCACGCACGGAGTGCCCCATAGCGTTGTACTGCTGGCGGAACGGCACCCGGTCCTGATTGTCGTCGGTGCCGTTTTCCACCTTTCCGCGTATGTCGATGAGTTTCTCTGAGAGTTCGAGATATTTCGGGTCTCCAGTCTCACGGTACATCTCGGCGATTGCCATGTAGTGCGACGGGCAGATGGCGTTGCGCGCAAGTTCATCAGACGCCCTCTTGTAGAAGTCGTAGAGGAAGTCGGCTGCCTTCACTGCACATTCGAAGAGCGTAGTCTTGCCCGTCGCCCTCTTGTGCATGATACCGGCTGTGATTAGATGTCCCAGATTGTAGGTCTCGAAGTTAAGGCGGTTGCCGAAGGCCCCGTCCTTCCCCGTTCCCACCTTCGTACCGATAGTTTCGTTTTCCTTCGCCTCTTCCTTGGCACTCTGCTGGCGATTCATCTCGGCGATGATCACCGGTGTGTGCAGGTATCCGTCGGAACGCTGCGACTTACGTATCAGTTCGATAAAGCGGTCCATAATCTTGCCCACCTCTGGGTCTTTGTTCACTGCGTAGACGGCAGTGAGTGCCTCGAGCCATTTATACATGTCGCCGTCGTGGAATGGCGGTCCGTGGCGTTTGCCCTTCTTTTCGCCGGCGGCGATAAGGAAGTTGTTCCAGCCATGTCCCTTGTCCGATTTCCATGTCTCCCACATGCTCTGCACTGATGTGCCGCTGAATACCCCGAAGCGTTCGCCCCAGAAGCCGCCGGTCCATTTCACCGCCCCCACTGGAGTGGATGTCACTACGGCGTATTTGCTCTTCCCAGTGTCGGTGATACCGTTTTTCTGCGCACTTGCAGGCAACACGGCGAGCGAAAGCGCCGCGACCGCCAGTTTTATCCCCGCAGCGGGAAAGAAGCCCTGTCGTCTTTTGTTTTCCATATATCTGTCTATAGTTGAATTATGGCGGGTCTGTAAATACCCGCCGTTTAAGGTTTTCATTACAGGGTTCCGCCTCTTGCCTTCACCCTTTTCTCCCATTCCTGACGCTCCTTCGTGAGGTTGTACCCTCGCTTGGAAAGCCAGTTGTTTATACGCCCTTTGTACTTGCCGAAGGCTTCGTGTTTCTTCTTCGAGCTTTCCGCGTCGATGGCGAATTCCCTCGCCTCTTTGAGCCAAGCGAGAATCTGCGCTTTTTCCTCTTCCTTCAGAGTGGGTATCATGTCGCACTGCGCCGTATAGGTCACGTTCACCACGTTGTAGGTCAGCACGTCCTTCACCGTTTCTATCTCCTTGTCGGTGAGATACAGCGAGAGGTCCGCCTCAAAACCGAAATGGCTTCTGTATAGCTTATGGTCTTTCTGCATCTCGGCATATTCGGCTTTCTGCTTTTTCGCCTCGCCCGTCAGTGTCTTCGCCACAGCCTTCAGACTGTCACGCTCCGAATATATATCGTTGAGCTTGAAATAGCGGTTTGCCACGATATTGAGCACTTGCCTGCCTTTTTCCGTTCCGGTAATCTTCAGTGCATCGGTCACTTTCTGCGACCGCTGCACTATGGTTTCCACGTACTTCCTGTCGCGCCCCACCGAATCCAGGTCTGCGGCTGATGCGGCAACGATGTTGATAGCCAGCAGAGCTGCCGCCGTTAGCATTGTCTTCTTCATAACAATTTACTGAAATATTTCTTTTAGGTATTTGACATTCTCCCCGTAGTTTTTCTTCACGTTGCGCACGTCGTCCACGTCTCTGCTGCGCTCCACGAAGAGCCAGCCGGACCATCCCATCTTGTCGAGAGTATTTTTCACTTCAGGCATATCAATAGTCTTGTCGTTGCGCAACCACACGCCGTCGGTATTGCTAGCGTGTATGGCACAGATGTTCTCTGCGCCGAGGCGTTTCATATCCCGGCTGATGTCGCGTTTATTCTCCACGGCGGTCTGGAACTTATAGAAGATTTTTATCCCCGCGGAGTTTATTTCCCTGAGGAGTTTTTTGTTCCCCTTGGCATCGAGCGGCGTGTCTATGCCTATCACCTTGCCGCGTTTGTGCGCTGCCTCGCCCGCCTCGTGGAGGCGTTCCACTATCCTGCGGCGCAGCGGCAGCGAGTCCGTCCAGTTGTTGCCGCATCCGCCGAGGGGCAGGAAAGCCACCGCCGCCCCCATCTCGTCCATCGTATTGAGACAATCCTCCACGAGCCACCGCCACGTGGGCTTCTCGGCGAAGCTCTGTCCGTAGAAGCCCGACATCGCCACAGCTCCCACCTTCACACCCAGACTGTCACTGGTGTGACGGAAGAGGCGCGCCATCTCAGGCACACGTATCTTGTTGTCAAAGGAGTCGCGCTTGCCAAGTCCGCCCATGTCCATCTCCAGACCGTCGCAGCCAAGCTCGCGTGCGAGTTTGAACTCGCCTATTTTCTGCCTCTTGAGCACCATCCAGTCGCACACGCCCACCTGATAACGGTTTTGCGCCGACAGGGTGCCCGGCAACAGCATGCCGCCGAGCAGTGCCGACAGCAGTATGTATTTACGTAATCTTGTCATATAAAAAGATGACGGCGAAAGAGCTGTTTTGTACCTTATATAATATGTTTGCATGATTGGAAAATAAATACTACCTTTGCAGCCGTTTCCGTGAAAAGGAACAAAAACAGCGAGTGCTTGACAAACCTCCGTGGACTCCGTAGCTTTTGCAGTTGCCGAGACCTAAACAAAACAAGAATTATGGATAAAAGCAACAATAAAGTGAGCGTGCTGTTCATGCTTTACGGCGTGCTCTTCTGCGTTTGCCTCATCACGGCAAACGTGCTCGAGACAAAGCAAATCGCCTTCGGGCCGATAAGTATCACCGGCGGACTTATCGTCTTCCCCGTGTCGTATATCATCAACGACTGCGTGTGCGAGGTGTGGGGATTCCGCAAGGCAAGACTCCTCATCTGGCTCGGTTTTTTCATGAATTTCCTCTTCGTGGCGTTCGGAGCGCTGTGCGATGCCATACCCGGCGCGCCCTACTGGAACAACGACAGCGGTTTCCATGCCGTGTTCGGACTTGCACCGCGCATCGCCGGAGCGTCATTTCTGGCATTCCTCGCCGGGTCATTCATCAACGCCTACGTGATGAGCAAGATGAAAATCTCCGACAAGGGCAAACGCTTCGCCCTGCGCGCCATGCTGAGCACAGTCTACGGCGAAGCGGTAGACTCCGTCATATTCTTCCCGCTCGCACTCGGCGGTGTTGTGCCGTGGAAAGAAATTCCCGTGCTCATCATATCACAAGTTATAATGAAAACCGCCTACGAGGCCATAGTGTTGCCGTTTACAATCCGCGTAGTAAACGCCACAAAAAAGATTGAAGGCGAGGACGTTTACGACAACAACACGAATTTCAGCATCTGGAAAATAAACAACATCTAAGGCGGGATCTACAGATTACCGCCATAAAGACAAATAAAAATATGACAAACAGCGAAAACAGAAAGGACGAGGGTCTGCAGGCTCTCGGCAAAAAGACAGAATACAGTATGGACTACGCTCCCGAGACGCTCGAGACATTCGAGAACAAGCACCAGAGCAACGACTACTGGGTGCAGTTCAACTGTCCGGAATTCACCACCCTCTGCCCCATCACCGGGCAACCCGACTTCGGCGAGATAATAATAAGGTATATCCCCGACGTGCGCATGGTGGAGAGCAAGAGTCTCAAGCTCTATCTCTTCAGCTTCCGCAACCACGGCGATTTCCACGAGGACTGCGTCAATATCATAATGAAAGACCTGCAGAAACTCATGAATCCCCGCTACATCGAGGTGGAAGGACGCTTCAAGCCGCGCGGCGGAATCAGTATCTTCCCCTTCGCCAACTACGGCAAGCCCGGCACAAAATTTGAAAAGCTGGCGGAGAGCCGCTTCATGCAGCACGGACTGTAAGGCGTGTCCCTGAAACCGCAAGACGCGTCATGAAAAAAGCCACACCCTTTGTGTGATGTGGAATGTACGATGATAAGACTTAACTAAAGCGACATTAGTTTTCATGTAAAATTCTTGTACATTCCACACCAAAGGACTAACTTTGCACGGACTAATTATACACAAATGGAATCTTTGATTTTTTTAGGACTAAGCCTGAACGCATGGCTCACTATCGCATTGATAGTAACAATGTTCGGACTTATGATGTTTACCAAAATCCCTGCCGAATTCGTTTTTCTTGGAGGCATGGGATTTCTCTACGTAACAGGAGTGTTAAACGCTGAAGAAGCCCTCGAAGGCTTCAGCTCCACCTCGGTAGTCACCGTGGGAGTGCTCTTTGTCATCATTGCAGGACTCGTGCATAGCGGAGTAATCCACTGGATGGTGAAGAAGGTGCTCGGCACACCGTCGTCGTACACCGCAGCCATCATACGCCTCATGCTGCCCGTGGCGGCAATGAGCTCCGTACTGAGCAACACCACCGTTGTGGCGCTGTTCGTGAAGGTGGTGAAGATATGGTCGAAAAAGCTCAATATCGCCCCTTCAAAGCTGCTCATACCATTGAGCTACGCATCATGCCTGGGCGGTGTCTGCACATTGATAGGCACACCGCCAAACCTTATCATATCGGGAATGCTGCAGAACGACAAGAACATCGAGCTGAACATCTTCGTGACGACACTGCCCGGCTTGTTCTGTCTCACAGTGGGCGTGATAAGCATGATTGCAATGAAAAAGCTGCTGCCAGAGCGCAAGTCGCCCGACGAGACGTTCGGCGCCACCGGCGACTACACCGCAGAACTTCTCGTGCCGACCGACAACCCGTCGGTGGGCAAGACAGCAGCCGAGGCCGGACTGCTGAGCGTAAACGGCGGCCGCCTCATCGAAATAGTGCGTTTCGACAAGGAAGTGATAAGTCCGGTGCCTGCCGACGAATTCATCATGGGAGGCGACAGGCTCGTTTATTCGGGACGCATCGACAGCATCCTCGACCTGCGAGAGAGCCACGGGCTGACGACAGCCACGAAACACGTGTTCTCAATCAACGAAGTGGAGAAGAAAAGGCAGTTCTACACCGCCAGCGTGAAACGCGGATGCTCACTCATCGGCACGTCGATGGAAGACTGCGACTTTGAGGAAAGGCACAACACCGTGCTCGTGGCCGTGGTCCGCGAGGGCGAGCGCATCAACAGCAACCCGCGCGGCGTGCTCATAGAGCAGGGCGACATGCTCCTCTTCGAGTGCGGCAAGAAAAGCGGCGAGGCATTCAAGAAGTCTGCCGACAAGGAGCTTCATTTCTTCGAATCAGAGGACATCCCGAACATCGGCATGAAGTCCGTCGTGTCGTCAGCGATAATGATAGCAATGATAGTGTTGTCCACATTCGAGGTGTTCACCCTGCTCCAGGCGTGCTTCATCGCCGCTGCGGCAATGCTCGTGACAAAATGCTGCACGCCAAAGCAGGCGAGCGACGCCATCGACTGGAATATCCTGATGATTTTCGCCGGCTCCGTATGTCTCGGCACAGCGATTGAACACACCGGCATCGCCACACAACTAGCACATGCCATTCTCGGCCTGTGCGGCACCAACGCCATCATGGCGCTGATATGTATCTGCTTCGTGGCGACATTCATAACCGAGTTCATCAGCAACACCGCCTGCGCCGCAATGTTCTACCCCATCGCCTACCAGACGGCAACAAGTCTCGGTGTGAACCCTGTCACATTCTGCATTGCGCTGATGATAGCGGTATCATCAAGCTTTGCCACTCCTATCGGTTCGCCTACCCACATGATTGTCTACGGCGAAGGCGGATACAAGTTCACCGACTTCATGAAACCAGGCCTCGTGATGAACATCGTGATTCTTGCGGCCAACATATTTATCGTGACACTACTGTTCCCGCTCTAAAGAAATTCTTGGACTGCTCGGACAACTCGGACGGCTCGGACAACTCCGAGAGGTCTGACAACTCTGAGAAGTCCGAGAAGTCCGAGCCGTCCGAGTTGTCCCCACCAAAAAACAACAACAAAACCAAAAAGAATATGAACATCAACATCACCTCCCAAGAAAACACCGTACTAGTAACCATCGAGGGTCGCCTCGACACGGCCAATGCCGTGGAGGCAGAAAAGAGCCTTGCACCTCTCAAGGAATACGCCGACAAGGAGATAGAGCTCGACTGCACATCGCTGGAATACATCAGCAGCAGCGGTCTGAGAATCCTCCTCGCACTGCGCAAAGACGTTGACGCAAAGGGCGGCAAGCTCATCGTGAAACACATCAACGACAGCATACGCAACGTGTTCACAATAACCGGTTTCTTCAAACTTTTCGACATCCGTCCATGAGACATATCTTCATGTCGTTCGCCGCAAGGCTCACCTTTTATATCCTGACCCTCGTCTTCATAATCTTCGGGTGCATCGCCTTGGTCTTCATGACCTACAGCAAGCAGAGAGAACAACAGCAGGCGGAGCAGTACACCGCGGCTCTGCAGCAAAACGAGATACAGAAGATAGAAGCCAAGCTGTCGGAGGTCGAGACCGCCCTCACCGTGGATGAAGACCTGGTGGACGACATGGCGCAGACACCGGACTCGGTGATAAAGACCGTCTACAACGTGCTGCGCAACTATCCCATACTAAAAGGCGTGGGAGTGGCCTTCCGTCCCGGCTACTACCCCTCGAAAGGCGAAATGTTCTTTGAGTACGCCTACAGGAAAGCCGGAAACAGTGTCGTGTTCAAGCACTACGGCGACGGCATGAGGGAATATACCGACAGGAGTTGGTACAAAAAGATAATGGCAGGTTCGAAAGGCTTTTGGACAGAGCCTTACATCGACAACGACAACAAGAGCGACAAGCTCGTGTCTTATGTCATGCCCTGCGTCAATAACCGCAGGGAAATCTACGGTGTCATGATAGCCGACGTGTCGCTCGACGACCTCACGGCAAGCCTGCGGTCGATGCGCCCCTACCCGAACAGCTATTCGTTCATCCTCGACAAAAAGGGAAAATACTTGTCACATCCGGAAAAGGAGCTTATACTTGCCACCGATTTCAGCGTGAGGGCAAAGCTCGTGGAATGCAAGGAGCTTGAGGCCGTAGGACGAAAGATGGTGGCCGGGGAACAAGGCACGGCGTGCACCGTTATCGAAGGCAAGGACGTGCTGCTTTGCTACGCGCCGATGAAACGCACCGGGTGGTCGGTATGCAGCGTGACCCCTTATAAGGACGTGATGGCAAACCTCGGTTCGACAACGCTCACAATCCTGTTCATCCTCATCATAGGAGTGGCGATGCTGTCGGTGAGCATACGCCTGCTGGTGAGCTACATGTCAAGTCCGATAAAGAAACTGGCAGAGGCAGCCAACTACATAGCTCGCGGCAAATTCGACACCGAACTGCCGGAGGTGAGCACCAAAGACGACATGAAGCAACTGCACGACGCTTTCGCCCATATGCAGACATCGCTGAAGAGCTACATTGCCGAACTGAAGACCACGACACGCGCCAAGGAGCGCATAGAGAGCGAGCTGAGCATTGCACACAAGATACAGATGAGCCTCGTGCCCAAGATATTCTCGCCATTCCCCGACTGCGAACAGCTCGAGCTCTTCGCCTGTCTGAAGCCGGCCAAGGAAGTGGGAGGCGACTTCTACGATTTCTTTATCCGCGACGACAAGCTGTTCTACGTCATCGGCGACGTGTCGGGCAAAGGAATACCGGCATCGCTCGTCATGGCAATCACACGCACACTGTTCCGCATCATATCAGCCGGCAGCGAGTCGCCCACGGAGATAGTGGCGAAGCTCAACGATGCAATAGCAAAGGACAACGACACCAACATGTTCGTCACCATGTACGCCGGCATCCTCAACCTCGAGACGGGCGACATGCGGTTCTGCAACGCCGGGCACAACCCTCCAATCATTGCCGCACCCGGCAGCGACGTATATTACCAGCAGGTGGAAGAGAACCTGCCGCTCGGAGTGATTGACGGCTTCGATTTCAAGGAACAGGAAACCACACTGCCCAAGGGTGCCGCCGTGCTTCTCTACACCGACGGCATCACCGAGGCGGAGAACGACAAGGAAGAACTTTACGGCGAAGACAGGCTGAAAGAAACGCTGGAACGATTTGCCGGCATGGAGGTACACGGCATCATCAAAGAAATCAACGACAGTGTGGCCCAATATGTGGGAGCAGCCGAGCAGAGCGACGATTTCACACTGCTTTGTTTCCGCCTGAACGACAAGACAACGGCAGGCGGCAAGGAAGAGCAAAACAACTACAACCTAAAAGAAAAGAAGATGAGCGACATGACTCTTACCATAGAGAACAACGTTGAGGAAACTGCAAAGCTGTATCCGTTCATACAGCAGTTTGCGGCTGCCTCGGGAATAGACGAAATCATCCTGTCGTCCGTGAACCTCGCCGTGGAAGAGGCTCTTGTGAACTCCGTCATGTATGCCTATCCCGCCGGCAAGAAGGGCGAGATAAAGCTCAACGCGAAATGGAACGGCGAGCGGAATGAAGTTTCCTTCGTGCTCACAGACTGCGGTGTGGCGTTCGACCCGCTCTCCGTGCCTGATGCCGACACATCGTCCGACGTGGAAGAACGCCCTATCGGCGGACTTGGCGTGTTTCTCGTCAAGCGACTGATGGACAGCGTGGACTACAGGCGCGACGGCAACAAAAACATCCTCACGATGACAAAACGCGTGTGAGGACACAGGCATTCTTAAACAGACTATCAAACTAAAAAAGCCCCACCATGAAATACGAAATGGCTGTCATCACTCCCTTCCACAACGTGGACATGGACTTGTTCAAGGAATGTGAAGCGGCAATGCGCAGACAAAGCATAGGCTTCGGGAATATACAGTGGATTATCGTTCTCCACAACTGCGACCCGCAATACATGCCGCTGCTGAAAGAGATATTCAAGGACGACACCAACGTCTTGCTTGAAGAGCTGAACAACGATTTCCGCACGCCCTCGTCGCCACGCAACAGGGGCATCGAACTCATCGACGCGCGCTATACAGGGTTTCTCGACGCCGACGACTGCTATACCGACGACTGCATATCCGAGGTGCTGAAAAACGCGGAAGAAACCCGGGCGGACATGATAAACGTGAGACGCGAGCCGGTACTCACGTCCGACGAACTGAGGAGAGTGACTGTGAGGATGCTGTTCAACAACACGGAGCGGCGCACCATAATGGAGAACGGCCACTGGAACACAGACCTGATGTTCGGCTATTCGTGGGGCATATCAACATCGTATTTCTTCCGTTCGTCACTGCTGCAGGAAAACGGCATAACCTACGACAAGAGCGTGCTCTTCGCCGAGGATTTCCTCTTCGTGCTCCATGCCATTGCCCACGCCAACAGGGTGTGCTACCTCAACCAGTTCATAGGCTACCGCTATGTCATCAACGAGGGGTCGCTCGTGCAAAGCCAGGTGAAGCCGGCAGCCACGCTCCTCACCTATGCCGAGGGCTACAGCACCATCTTCGACACCATGACAAGATACGGCATCGACAGCAGCGTGACCGTGGTGTGGCATCTGGCGATACTCAGCAATTTCATCCTCCACTGCAAGGACATGACGGTTGCCGTCCGCCGCGGGATAAAGGAACTGCTCGGCGACCGCCTCACGTCGCTCCAGTCGCTGACGCCCAACAAACTGATGAGCAGGGAGCAACTCGCCGACGCCGTGCATCTTGCCTGCGACGTGATACTCAATCCCGAGAAGGACATGAGTACACTGCTGAGCAACGAGCTTGACGGACTGTATGACTTGCGCAAACTGCTGCTCGCCAATGCCGGTACCGACATCGCGCGGCGCAACGATTTCAGGACCATCACCACGCTCGAAGCATGGCAGTTCCGCATGCCGCTCACCGACGCGCGCTTCTACCGGCCGCTCATCGACCTCCAGACACGCGTGGGCGAGAACATGCTTCTCACGGCTGCGCCAACCATCATGTATTTCAGAAAGAGGGAAGGCGAACTCGTGCCCTGCACAAAAGAACATATCACCGCATACGGCAAGGCCGTAGACACGGAACTGAAGGGCAAGAGGAACATACTCCTGGCAAGAAGCCTGCCCATAGCGGAACACACCAACGACAACGCAGTGGTGGACACGCTGGAAAGCGCATTGGTAAAGGCGTATTTCCGCCATCACTATATGGAAGACGGCATCGTGGACACATGGTTTGCCGCAACGCCCGAAAGCTATTTCGCCAGCGGCGGCGACGCATGGAAAAGCATAGTGGAACAGAGCCTCGCCTGCGAGGACGCAGAGCAAATCACAGCGTTCACGTGCGACAATGTAGCGATGTTCTTCAGATATATAGAGGACAACTGGCGACAGCTCGTGAACGACGCTCCCTGCAATGAAACACGTCGGGCGGAACTGGAACACATTTTCAGCGAAGGTTTCGGCAAACCCGTTGCAGGAAGAATATGGAAGAAGCTGCAGCGCATCGTGGCCTTCGGTTCCGGCGAACACTACCCTGCCTTTGAGGAAATGAAGAAATACACGGGCGACGTTCCCCACAACCACGGATATTACTTCACCGAAGAAGCCATCCTCGGCAGGGCGACGGAGGATGACTCGCAACTCTTCGAGTGCATAAAGAAGGACTATTTCTATGAACTGATACCGTTGGCAAGCGACTCCGCACCTGTATGCTGGACTGGCGTGGAAAAAGGGTCGCCCTATCAAGTGGTGGTGACCAACCGCGCCGGCCTCTACCGCTACGTCACCGACCACTTTATCTGTCCGCAGGAAATAACCGCCGAGTCGATAAAGTTCACCATTTACTGATGGCAGATTCTTATACGAAAAGCGGGCATCCATACAATTTGGATGCCCGCTTTTCGTATCTAGTGGCGATGCAAAAGCAACGCAAATTACGCAGCCCTATTTCTTGGTAAACCTGACGTGCAGTTCGTGACGTTCCTGCGGAATGGAGTATTTTGTCAGCACGCCCGGTCCGCAGCTGCTGTTGCCCAGTCCCATCATCGCCGCATCAATATTCAGGTACACATTATCCTCCGGCTGAAGGTCGCAGTCGTGGGCGACGTCAGAGAGCTGCCTGTCGGAATACGGAAGGGCGGAAAACGAGAAGAGCTTGCCGCCGGTCGCCGTAACGACATATCCCCTGCCCTTCGCCGTTGTCAGTGCGAGCGTTGCCGTCTGCTCGTGGTTGCCGCTGAACTGCGGGCGCGGATAATGCACGTACTCCTGCGCCACACTGCTTGTCCATCTGCCTATAGAGGTAGCTTCCAGCCTGTCCACATAGCTGTCCTGCAAGCCCTGTCCGTACCACGAGAGGTTCGTCATGCCCTTGTCCATCACGAACGTGTTGCCCATACACGGCAGCGGCGGCAGTTGTCCCTCGGGAGTATATACGGCGTTGAAATCCACCGACCCCTCCGCATCCATGGTGTACTTGTAGTCGGCCACGATTTTGCCTGCGGCATACACACATTCCTGGGTGACGGTAACGGTAACTGTGCCGTCGCCGTTTCTCACCGACGAAAGCGGCTTTGTCGTCACCACCTGCGGAGCGTCAAGACGGTTGTTCTTCCAGTCCTTCGCAATCCAGTTGCCGAAGCCCTTGTCGTTGTCGAGCGGCGCGCGGTAGAAATGCGGCTTCACGCAGTCAAACCATTTCTCGGCGGCACTTTGGTCGGCAGCCCTGCCCTTCTTCAGCGGAGCGGCGGCAAAGGCGGTAGCTATCTTGTCATTGAGGGCAAACTGCTCGCGCTTCACCTCGAAACCGGCCTTTGCCCACTTAGTGTCGTTTTTGAGAACCACGCTCACATTGAGCCTCACGTCGGCCTGCGGGTCGTATTTCACGGCAGGCACCGTCATACCGGCAATCTCGCCCCGCTTCACTGTCTTTCCGTTTTCGGTGACGGTGTAGAGCAGCCGGTAGTTGTCGTCGTCCACCATATTGTCGAGTTTTTCCATCGACAGCCTATTGCCGTTGAGCGACAGCCTCACGGGAGCGTACACCTGCTTCACCTCGTAGTATTTCGGCGTGGGCTTGCGGTCGGAACTCACGATACCCTTCACGCAGAAAGCCTTGAGATTGGGCACGTCCCCGAAATCGCCGCCATACGCCACCATCGTCTTGCCGTCGTCGCGCTTCTTGAAGATACCTTCGTCGGCCCACTCCCATATAAATCCCCCGAGCATACGTTTATTGCTGTATATCTCGTCCCAGTATTCCTTCATGTTGCCCATGGCGTTGCCCATGGCGTGGGCATATTCGCTGGTGAGCACGGGGCGGTTGTCGTTCGTCTTCCGGGCTATGCCGAGCAGCCTTTCCCAGCGCGCGTTCTCCGGGCGCTCCATATTGTTGTCTTTCACGCCGGGGTTGAGATACTCGTCCTGCACGCGCGGATAGAAGCGGCTGATCACGTCCACGTATTCCGGGTCTTTGTTGTCAGGTCCCTGCGCTCCCTCGTAATGCACGGGGCGCGTGGGGTCGTATTCGTGTATCCACGCCGCCGTCATGGCGAAGTTGGGTCCCCATCCCGACTCGTTGCCCAGCGACCAGAACACCACCGACGGGTGGTTCCTGTCTCTCGTCACAACTCTCTGTGTCCTGTCGATAAACGCCGCCGCCCACGAAGCGTCTCCGGCGAGAGTGCCCCTCAGCCCGTGTTCCTCGATGTCGGCCTCGTCCATCACGTAGATGCCGTATTCGTCACACAGTTCATACCACCGTTCGGTGTTCGGGTAATGACAGGTTCTCACGGCGTTGATGTTACATTGTTTCAGGAGCTTTATGTCTTCAATCATTCTCTCCTCGGTCATCACGTGGCCCGTTTCCGGGTCCATTTCGTGGCGGTTCACTCCGCGGAGCCTCACCTGCTTGCCGTTCACGAGCATCATGCCGTCTTTTATCTCCACCTTGCGGAAACCCACCTTCGTCTCCGTTCTCTCCACGGCATTGCCGAGCGAGTCCACGAGGGCGAGTTTCAGGGTATAGAGATACGGGTGCTCCGCATCCCATTTCACGGGACTTTTCACAGTTGTCTTCAGCCATCCGTAGGGGGCATAGCCGCGCTGCGGATTGCGCTGGTTGAGGATTTTCCCCTTTTTGTCGAGGTTGAGCATCGGTTCCGCCGCCTGCCACAGTGCGGTGTCGGTGACAGCCGTCCCCTCCGCGTCGTAGAGCATTGCCGTTATGCGGTAGCCCTTTCCTTTCTCGTCGCCGAAGACCGAGAGCTTGGGGTCGATGACGAGTTCGGCGTCATTCAAGCCGCTGTCGAAATTCGTCCTCACGCCGAAATCGGCGATGCGTATCTTCGGCGTGGCGTAGAGTTCCACGCTGCGGTGTATTCCGGCGATGCGCCACATGTCCTGGTCTTCGAGATAACTCCCGTCGGAATATTTGAGTACCTTCAGGGCTATGAGGTTCTCGCCCTCTTTCAGATATTGTGTGATGCGGAATTCCGCCGGTTCCATGCTTCCCTGTGAATAGCCCGCCTCCTCGCCGTTGATATACAGGTAGAAGGCGCTCGACACTGCGCCGAACCTGACGAACACCTCCTTGCCCTTCCATGCGGCGGGCACGGTGAACGTGCGGCGGTAGCATCCCGTGGGGTTGCGCTCCGTATAGGCGGTGTAGGTTTTCTTGGGCTCTTTCATCACGAAGGGCGGGTCTATCTTGAAGGTGTATCCCGAACTGCTGTATATCGGTGTGCCGTAGCCGTTCACCTCCCAGTCGGCAGGCACGGGAAACGTCTTCCACGCCCTGTCGTCGAAGGATGCCTTGTAGAAGTCCTGCGGCTGTTCCTGCGGAGTCTTCGTCCAGTTGAATTTCCAGTTGCCGTCGAGCGTCTGCGTCATGTCGCCCTTCTTGTTCTGCCAAACGGTGAAAGCCGCACGTGCCGGCATACGGTTCTTGTGCAGCACATACTGGTTCTCCCAGTCATGCTGCTCCGCATTGGCGCTGGCACAAAGGGTCAAGGCCGCCGCAAGTATAATCATTTTCATATATCCTATATTATAAAAGGTGTGTATAATTGTGACGCAGGCAAAGGTGGAATGTAACTATGCGCCCGGGCGGCGGCTCTCTCTTGCCTCCACGTTACAATGCGCCGGAAAAAACGTCTTTACAAAAACAACTTTCAAGACAATGACCATGAAACGATATTCAACCGACCGTACATCGTACGATATACGATCTCACACCGTACGATAAACGATCGTACACCGTACGATAAACGACCTCTCATCGTACGATGTACGGGCGAAGGAACTGTGCCCCGCGCCGCCAAAAGCAACAAAATCCGCCGCGGCGTTGGCGGCTTTGCAAATAATGCCTACATTTGCAGGGAGTAATACTGTTGAATTCACAACCAAAAACATTATGAAGATGAAAGACTTTAAGGAAGAGGCAGTGAGATGCCTTCTATGCGAAAACGCCCCGTGCAGCAAGGCCTGCAGCTATGGCGACCCTGCACGTATGCTGCGGGCAATACGGTTTGACAACACCCAAAACGCGGCTAAATGGATCGTGGGATGCACCGACGAGGAGCTTCAGGCTTCCGAAGACGCATGCATACACCCCGACCGCCCCGTTGCCATAAGGCAGATTGCCGAATGCCTGAAAGAACAGGAAAAGGAAAAGTCCCGTCAGGGCGAGACCGCAGGGAAAGGAAATACTGTACCGAGCCTCGAGATTGAATTCTGCGGCATAAAATGCGAGAACCCGTTCTTCCTCGCCTCGTCCGCCATCTGCACCAACTACGAGATGGTGGCAAGGGCTTTCGACGCCGGATGGGCAGGAGTTTACTACAAGTCCATCTGCCTGGAGGACATCCATGAGGTGTCGCCGCGCTTCGACTCTGTCTGCGAACAGGGACAGAGGGGGAATTTCTACGGCTTCCGCAACATGGAGCAGCTGAGCGAGCGCACCGCCGAGGAGGATTTTGAAATACTCAGAAAGCTGAAGCAGGATTACCCCGGGAAAGTGGTGATAGCAAGCATCATGGGACAGACGCTGAAGGACTGGGCCACCCTCGCCCACATGGCGGAGGATGCCGGACTGGATGCCGTGGAACTGAATTTCTCGTGCCCGCAGATGGGGCTTGAGGGAATGGGCAGCGACGTGGGGCAGAACACGGAGCTCGTAATGTACTACACCTCGTACGTGAAGAACAGGGTAAACATACCGGTCATAGCCAAGATGACGCCTAACATAACGCAGATAAACGCGCCTGCCGTGGCGGCCTCGCTTGCCGGCGCCGACGCCATATCTGCCATAAACACGATAAAGAGCGTCACGATGTCGGATTCGTCGATGGTGTCGCACCAGCGCACCGTCTCGGGATATTCCGGGCGCGCCGTGAAGCCCATCGCCCTGCGCTATATCCTGGAGATGGCGAAGAACCCCATCCTGGAATTCACTCCGCTTAGCGGTATCGGCGGCATCGAGACATGGCGCGACGCATTGGAGTTCCTGCAGCTGGGATGCACCAACCTGCAGGTGTGTACCGCCGTGATGCAATACGGCTTCCGCATAATCGACGACCTTAAAGAGGGTCTCACATCGTATATGGAGAGCCGCGGACTGAACAACCTCAACAGCCTCATCGGCGAGGAACTGAAGAATTTCGTGCTGCCGTCTGAAATGGACCGCTCCACTGTGGTCTACCCGCAGATTGACCGCGACAGGTGTATCGGCTGCGGCAGGTGCCACCTCTCGTGCAGCGACGGCGGGCATCAGGCCATCACCTTCGGCGACGACCGCCAGCCGCGCGTCAATGGCGCAAAGTGCGTGGGATGCCTGCTCTGCATGCACGTGTGCCCAATGGGGGCCATCAAACTGTCGAAGAGAGTAAAGAAGAAATAAGGCTAAAGCCTAAGGTCAGCCGCCGTTGAATCTGCTACGGCGGTTTTTTTATAAGTGGGTTCTATACACAAAACAAAAGGATAACATGCAAGAAGAATGGATGCGCAAATACTCGCTGCTGCGCGATTATATAGAGAATCACGGTCAGCTGCCCGACAAGAAGAAAGTGGAGAACCGCGGACTGCTCAACTGGTGGAAATACAACCAAAAGCGAATTAGAGCCGGAAAGATGAATGAGGAGAAAACATTGATGCTCAACAAGCTCAGCCTGATGCGGAAGATACACAGGTAAAAAAAAACTAACGGGAAAAACTGAATATTGTCAGTTTCCCCCGCCTTGTTTGTAAAGCTGCAAACTACCGGTTGTGTCAGTCGATTGCCACTTTGCTGCGCTTGCCGTTTACATCAACGATGTTTATGCCGCGCTTCAAACTGGAGATACGACGACCGGTGATGTCGTAGATTTTCGACTTGCCCGCATCGGTGGAGCGCACAGCCCCCACTCCGTTTGTCACACCGGTGAACTCCTTGCTGGTGATGGCGGCGGAGTTGGCCACCTCACACTTGGTTTTGTCATCCGGGTTGTAATCATGCACAAAAGCAAGGACACCAAGATTTGACATATCATAGTTCTTCGAGTAAGGGATTGAGCATGTATAGGTATAGTTGTCGCCGTCCCACTCTATCACATCGCCCCACGCGCTGTTCACGCGCCGTCCCACATTGTAGTGGATGTAGGTGCCGCTGGCTCCCGCCTGACTTATGGCTTCGAGGTTCGTCTCGGTAAGCACTACCGTTATCCTCGGCGCGTTTTCAGTAAATTTCTCCTTGGCGCGCTCTCCCGTAACGGTCACGTTCACCAATTGGTTCTCCTCGTCCACATCGGCCTTTATCTTGAGGCTCACGAAAGCCTCCTGCTTCATCCTTGCACGCAACATCAGAAAGAGGACATCCTTGCTGGCAGGACTCGTCACTGGTGTTATACCGCCGTCCATCACGGCACGGTCGTAGACAACGGCCGGTGCATACTCATTGTCGTAGAACCATGTCCACGAGTTATGGAAGTCCGCAGTGAAGGAGTCGGTGTAGTAGCCAGCGTGGTTTTCCATCGTGTTCAGCCGTCCCTCGAATTCAGGGTCTGTCATGGCTGCATGCACATAGTTGGCCACGCGCGGACAGTTGGTGCATTTCTCTGTGGTGAACTCCTCGAGCAACACATTGCGCACAAAGCTGTGGAGTGTCACGCCGAAGGATGCACTGAGGGTATTGTCGCCCGGCAGCTCGTCTTCTCCCTCAACGAGATTAGCCACGGTCACGGTCACTGTGCGCGTGTCTGGATCCATAGTCTGAATGGCGGCAGGACTTATTGAGAATCTTATCCTCTTTGCCTCGTCGTATTTCAACACAGAGTCGCAGTGTACGGTATACGTCTCGTCCGTTCCGTCGATAGCACACACGGCATCGAAACCGGTTATTGTCACCGTGGCGTTGTTGCGCACACGCATTGAGATTTCGAGCGTGCCATTGTCTACCACATAGTTTTTCTGCACATAGAGATCTTCAAGGGCGAGGTCATACTTTGGCAGGTTGTCGCCATAGACCACCGCTTCAACACACTGCGCATAGCTGCTGCTATAGTCTTTCCAGTCATCGCTGCCCGATTTCACGAAGCACGAATACCCGGGAACGGCAACGCCAGTCGCACAGCTCATCGCCTTGCAGGTGCTCTTCTGGTGATAGGAATAGCCCACGTAGAGCGTTTCCATGTCGGCGGCAACATCCACCGCATTTGTCAGTGCCACGGTGTTCCACCCCTTCACGGGATCGGTTATGGTATCGGCGGAGATTACCGGACCGTTGAGGTTCTTGCTCACCCACACCGCCATCGAATCGACATTTAGTTTTGAGGCGAGCTGCGCACGTATCTCGCGTATCTGGTTTCCAGCCAAACTCTTCACGCGCTCCGGCTTGATAAGAATCGCGCCGCTTGTCCACGCCTGCTTCTTCGTCGACACGGCGGAGAAGTAATCATCGGTTGTCGGGGGGAACGTGCCGTCAGTGCCTTGGCAGTAACCCACGTTCATTCCCGAAACCTGGGCATTGCCCGCCTCGCTGAAGGCGAGCAATGCCATGAGAGATAAAAAGAAATTCCTTACCATTGTTGTTCTGATTATTTTCTAACTACCTTACGAACTACCGAAGTACCGTCTTCTCTCTGTGAGCGCACTATGTTCACGCCCTTTGACAGAGTGGTTGTCTTGCGTCCGTCGATGGTGAAGTATTCGGCAGAATCGCCTGCCACGTTGCGTGTAGCGGTGGTGATAGCCGAAGATGCGTTTGTCATCACGTTCACATCGTCAAGTCTCAGTATGTACTGTCCGTTGCAGTCGTGGTGGCGGAAACATATCACCACTCTCTTCCCGGCATAGTCGTTGAGATCGAATTCACGCTTTGTCCATCCGTCCATTGCTCCGTTTTCTTCCTTGAGTGTCTCGGAAATAAGCGGAGTATTCTGCATCACCTGGCCTACGGAGAAAGTCTCCTCGTCGTAAGGTTGCACGTACATGCTGTAGTGCTCCTCGTAGCGTTTCGGGCTGAATGCAGCCACGTAGTATGAGAGTTTTGCCCCGTCGGCAGGAATAGTGATGACGGGTGAGAATGTCCAGTTGTCGGGTGTCACCGCACCGAGGTAGTTGCTGTATGACACTGATGCCAAGCACTGCGTTCCGCTATGGCAGTATTCTGCGTATTCGCCCCACAGGTTTGAGCCGAGATTCCATGTCTCGCCGTCGCCGTCATAGTCATAGGTTGACCATCCCTGCGCGTTGTCCTCGAAGTCGCCAAGATAAACATATCCCTTGTCGGCTGCGTTGAGCGCCACACCATGGCATTTCACAGTCACGTCGCCGGCACTTGTGGCGATAGTCACGTTGCCGTCAAACTCGCCTGCTGCCGAAGGGTAGAACCAAAGCGTCACGTCGGTAGTTTTGTTGAACTGCGCCACGTCTGTTGTCTCGATGCCATAGAATGGGGCTTCACCGGTGACGGCACCTACAGTAAGTGCTGACGAGCCAGTGTTGCGCAGCGTCACCTTAGCCGTGGCGTAGCGGTTTGTGCCTACGTACACGGTATCGAATTTCACCTCCGGCGTTTCCAGTTCCACATTGTTTTCCTTGAAGTCAATCACGCGTATCCGGATGTTTGATATTTCCACATAGTCTTTCTCTGGCGCTGTGCCGTCGCCGTTGTGATACCATCCCCACTTGTAGTAGTGCGTTCCCGGCACACAGGCAAGATAGTCTGCAAATGAGCCATCAGCTTCAATGGCAGCAGAACTGCAGTCCTGATCGGAACCATAAACGACCGTGGAACCGGAGTTTATGGGATGCTGAATCTCTATCGTCTCATAGCTGCTGTAGTAGTGGGAATATGATACGTTGTCCTCGGGTCTTCCGTAGCTGTGTCCGTCCCACGACACGTAAGCGAGCTTGCCTTCCGGTATGGTGAGGTTCATCTTGAGCCATGACAGCGACGCCACAGAATTGTCGCCGGCATTTTTGTTCACCGCCTTTCCGTCTTTTATGACAAACGGCGCATCGGAGTTCACCTCCCAGCTTGTGATATACTCCGAACCCTCGGTGACAAGGCTACCGAAGTCGGGCATGTCGATAATTGTGGCTTTCACACAGGCGGCGAATGTGCCGGCGGATGTCTCTATGGCATATACAGCACTCTTATCGCCGGATGTCTTGGCGGTAAGTGTCACCGGTATATTTATCTCTTCCATTGTGGCTGCATCGGCAATTCCGCTCATGTCGGCAGTGAACTCAGCATTGTTGCTTGTCACCTTTTTTATTTTCAGATTATTGCTTCCAGTATTCTTCAGCGTTATAACGCCAGAGAGTATGGCATCGCCTCCGGCCGTGACAACACCGTTGCCAAGCGATACGCTGGGGGTAACGACTATGGCGGAGTCGGCATTGAGCGTATTCTCCTTGTATTCTATTCCATAGACGTAGAGGTTGTTCTCGTCAAGTCCCGTATAGGCGTTACCGTCATACTGGTAGCGGATAAAATGGCTGCCAGGGGCGAACTCACAACTGCCCGACATGTCCTGGTCGGCCCCCGTGAGCGACACCACCGAGCCGTCGAGGGTATCCACGAAATATCCGCCAGCATTCTGATACCACTGACTCACGTTGTTGGATCGTCCCTTCCAACTCACCGTGGCGAGTTTTCCCTCGGGCACGGTAAAGTTGAGCTGCAACCATGAATTGCCGTACTGTCCATGCGTGCCCGACTGCGCCACCTGTGTTCCGTCGGTGAGTGTGGTCATCTCAAACGGGTATTCGATACCTGTCGTTATATTGAAATCGCCACTCTTCACTGCTCCTGAATAGTCGGGGTAGTCTTTTGCCGTGGCAGAGAGGTCAATCACCGTTGTTTTCTCACCGCTTCCAGATTCGTAGGTGATGGTGGCTATGCCCTCGTAACTTCCGGCTTTGGAAGTCTTGAACGTGAACGGAAGGGAAAATGAACCGCAGGCCGGAACGGTGCCCGACATTGCAGTAGAGGTGAAGGCATCGTCGTCGGACTCAAGTTCCATAACGAATTCGGCTTCCTTTCCTCCTGTATTGTATAAGGTGATTTCCCTTTCCGTTGATGTGTTCACGAATGTTTCGCCAAAGTCTTCCGACTCAACGAAGGTCTTGAGTGTGGCTACTTTGTCATTCGGTATATTGGCTGTGAACGACTTGTAGACGCGGATTGTGCCGTAGGTATATTTCGCCACCATGCAGCTGCGCGCCGTAATCGTGGCGATGCTGCCGTCGGCGTTTGTCGTCACGTCGAAGACGAGTTCGTCAGCTGGCGTAATATTTCCCGACTCGCTCACCTCGCCTGTGATGAGCAGCGCATCGTAGTATCCGCCATAATTGCCACACACCACGCCAGTGGTTGTCGTGGGAATGGTTATGGTCTTGGCATCGGCATCGTAAACGCCGTCAACAGGGGTGTCCCAGCTACGCGCCCACGACGAGGCGGACTGGTTATACATATCGAAGAGGTTGGTGAAGGTTGCTTTCGTGCCATTGATGGCAAGACCTATATTATAACTGTAAACGTCGCCACCGGCGTAGTTGAACGTGTAGTTCTTGTGATATGACTGGGCGATGGCGAAATACTGCACAGTGTCGGTTACCGCCTCGTCGAGGCGCGGCATACTCTTCATGACTTTCGCCGGACGCGGGACACTCACGGGAGCCGCATCTGTCGGGAAAATCCCGTCTACCTTTTCCGGCACTGCCAGAAACGACACGTCGTTCGGGTTGAGCGTCGCTTTCAGTTCCTTGGCGTTAACCTTCGGGGAATCCGCTCCCGTGAGCGACTGCGCGCCGCACGAAAGAGCAGCAAGAAAGGGAAACGCCAGAATAAGTGATAATCTCTTCATAAGCAATTTGTTTTTAAAACATTTTGAAAATTATTCGACTGCAAAACTATCAAAAGCGCATCAAAAAGCGACACCTCCATACTTTTTAGACATACAAATTCAAGAATTTGAATAAAAACACGCGGATTATTGTTATCTTTGCATCATTAATGGCGGGAGCTAAAAGATGCCGGACAAAAATGACAGAGCGCAAAGAGCCACCCGCCGTACGTTGGCAATCAATAGCACACGGATTTTCGAAATACGCCTAAACAACTAAATACGCAATGAAAGGACTGATTGTATTACTGATACTAATCCTAACACAGACAAGCGCATCCGCACACGAAAAACAGTTTTCCGTCGACAGTCTGCTGCTTGTGGGCACCAGCTACTACAAGTCGGAGAGATATCTCGATGCCCTCGACGTATTGGCAAAGGCAATGGAAGCGGCTGACCGCACAGGCAACGACAAGGCTTACATCGAGGCTTTGCTGACCATCGGCAACACTTACTGCATATTCTGCGACTACCAACAGGCGCTGCACTGCTATAGCACCAGCATGAAAAAGATTGCCGGACAAGCCAGCGACTCCATATCATATAAGGTGAAATGTAATATGCTGATGTGCTACGCCATGCTCGGGAAAACGAAAGAAGCTGAAGACTGCTACAAGTCTATCGGCACGCTGCACCTTGGCGACAATGACAAAAACCGTTTCTACACTTACCTGAACCAAGCCCATCTGTCGATGGCGAGAAAATACTACAAAGGAGCCATCTTCTTCCACACACTCGCTATGAAATACGCCATGAGCCACAATATGTCGGGACTATATACTGCGGCGGAAATGGGACAAATCGGCACGATGCACGAAAAGGATGGCAATATGAAAGAAGCGGAGGAGTGGTACAAGAAATGCTACGACTATGCTGTGAAGGGACATTTCGTGGGTCCCATGACAACAGCGTGCGAAAGGCTCGCCGACCTCTACCGCAAACAGGGCAACGACAAACTGTCGATGAAATACAACAAGCTCTTCGTGGAATACACCGACTCCTTTTTCAAGCAGAAGGACTACAACAGCAAGCGTAGCCTCATCAGCGAATATGAGAGCCGGCAAAGCGACAGACGCATTTCACAACTCAAAGGATGGAACACGGCCCTGCTATGGGTTACCGTCACGATAGCCACGCTCCTCGTGGCGCTCATTCTGCTGCTTGTGTATATTTTCAGGGTGAACCGGCGACTCGTCAACACCCAGCGGCTGCTCATCAAGAAACATCAGGAACACAGCCATCAGTTGGAAGTGCAAAACGAGATTTTCACAAGTATGGAGAACGCCCGAACCAACAACGCTGACGAAATGCACGGCAACCAAAGTTCCGATGACGGGCAGCATCCTTCCGACAGCGACGATACCGGAGAGCAACTACTGACAAAAACGCAGGCAGACATGCTGCTCATCGCCATAACACAAGCTATGGAAGACAGCGACATGGTGTGTGATACAGAATTCTGCCTGAACACACTGGCGCAGAGAGTGAACTCCAACACGAAATATGTGTCGTGGGTTATAAACAAGAACTACGGCAAGAATTTCAAAACCTACCTCAACGAATACCGGATACGCAAAGCCTCGCAGATTCTCGCCGACGCAGGACAAATAGCCAACCTCACCATCGCAGGAATTGCAGAGCGCGTGGGCTACAAGTCACCGGCCAGTTTCCATTTGGCTTTCAAGAAAATCTACGGCATGACACCTGCCGCTTACGTTAAACTGGTAAGAGAACGACAAAATAAATAAACAACAATCTCACCAAATTGCAAAACAATCGGAAGTAGTCAGAGCAGCCTGAGTAGTTCCCCAATAACATTCCCTAAAAAATATGACAATAGCAACAACTGACGACAAAAAAATCCTTCAGGTCTTGGCTTTCGCAAGCGAAAATTTCAGCAAAGGCGACATCCTTACCGTCGCTAAAGCATTAGGACATCAAATGCGAAGCACAAAAGATTTCCTGAAAGAATACATGGACAACAAATATTACATCATTCACATAGGAAAGCAACAAGGCGTTGACTGCTACGAACTGTCATACCCGGCATGGAAGGACATATTGTCTTCTATGCCACAGGAAGACTACGAGAAGTTGAGCACTACGTTCTTGGGGGTAGGCGGTTATAGTAGCACAGCCTTCTCCCGGGTCTTTTGGCAGTTAATCAACAAGAAGCCTATAGACCCCTCGTCGGTGGAAACAATGAACAGCTTTTTGGCTTGGGACGACTCGAGCACAATCAGCAACTACATAAGACACATGATGCGCGACAGAAGTCTGCTGTCCTTTTTCGCGCTTGTGAAGAACGATTTGCAGGGGATTGTGTTCGACAAGATAAAGGAAGACCTCATCACACAGAATTTCACTGCGGACGACATCCAGAACTACCTCCTGCTGCTGGACCTGATTGAGGACGACGAGGGTCATGATATGCCTTGCCTTTTGAAGGAAAGGATTAAATTCGATTACCGTTTCCTCAGGCTAATGGAAATCCCGGGGACAAACGGCGAAGACAAATGCAAGTACAAGTGCTGGAATTACTTTTACGACTCTTTCCTGTTGCTGCAAAAAGGCATGTACGACGATGCCGTGAAACTGATGTTCAAGAACCTGAAGGACATGAACCGGAAGTTTTTCGGCAATGTCATAATGGATTTCTACTACGCCGTAGCCCTGACGCACAGCACCTTGCCCGCAGCGGTGAAACGCCGCAACTCACTGCTTAACAATGCTGAAAAACTCGACATAAATCCTTCTGCCCATCTGATGCTGATGATGGAAAATGGAATGTTCAAAGCCGGGGATATCAATGCCATGAAATTTTGGGGAAGTACCTGGCTCGACACCGACAGGACACTGCTGGCACTTCTCTTCAAGCGGTACGGGATTGAAGGAATCACAACGGAAAACCAAAATAAAGTGCTTCAGTTCGTCAACGAACACCATCTCGGTTTGCTGCAAATGGAAATGTCCCCCTATTTCGACATCTTCAAGACAGCGAATGACGAAATGCCCGGCGGTGAGCTCAAACTGCACCCCACCCTGCCACCGCTCGAAAAGCTGGAGGAATGGGAAAGCCTGCTCAACGATGTGCTGCAACTGAACAACGGCGCCGCAGCGAAAGGAAATAAAACCGCCGCGAAGAACAAGAACCTGTCGCGCATCGTTTATGAACTCAACACGGACACCTTATATATACAGCCGCGCCTGCAAAAGAGCAAGGACGGAGTGACATGGTCGGCAGGACGCAACGTCTCGCTGGAGAAGTTCAACAAAGGCACTGCCGACGGCATTGAAGACATCGACCGCCCCGTGGCGGCCCAAGTCAGCTGCTATTCTTACGGATGGTACAACCAGACGCAGTATGAGCTCTACGGAGGCAAGGCAATAGCCGCTCTTGTGGGCAACCCCAACGTGTATGACGCAACTACAGGGCAGCATCTGGACGTGGTGGAGGAAAAGCCGGTCCTCACCGTTACCAAAAGGAAAAGATATGTCATTTCCACCGACGTGAAAACCGAGAAACTCAGCGGCGGATATTATATATCGACCGACACGCCGCAAAAGGTGAAGGTCGTCAAGGTGCCGGCAAAACTGAAAAAGACAATAGAGCTGCTGAGGCAGGTTTCATTCCCGGAAGAGGCGAAAGACAAGCTCACCAAGGCTCTCGAACTGGTCAGCAACGACATGGTGGTGATGAGCGACCTTATCAAGGCCAACGAGAATATATCCAACAAACACACGCATCCGGAAACGGTGGTGCAGCTGCAGCCTGATGACGGCTACGTGTACTGCCACACCTTCGTGCGCCCCTTCGGCAGTGTGCCGCCGCTATGCAAGCCGGGCAAGGGCATGCAGGTGATTACCACGTCGATGGACGGAAACCAGGTGCAGACGAAGCGCAACCTGAAAAAGGAAACGGAAAACTTCGAGGCGGTGAAATCCCTGCTCGTGGACTGCGACGCGATGGACGACTACTCATGGACGCTCACCCCGGAAGAGTGTCTGCTGCTGTTGGAACAGCTGCAGCCGATGCAGGGACAGTGTACCGTGGAATGGCCCGAGGGCGGACAGATGACCGTGGTGCGCCCGCAGCTGCAGCCTGCCGACTTCAACATATCGGTGGGAAATATCGCCGGATGGTTTGAAATATCGGGCGACATACAGATCGACGAGAAGAAAAAGATGAAGCTGGCGGAACTCGTCAATGGCATCAACAACAGCAAGGGGGATTTCATCTCTCTTGGCGACAACGAATTTGTGCGCATCACGGCACAGCTGAGGAAATACCTCGACAAGATCTCACACGTAGCCTCCTTGTCCAAAGGCAAGCTGCGCGTCTCGCCCTTCAACGTTCCCTTGCTCGAAGAGCTGGGAAAGAACGGCATGAACATAAAGGCGGACGAGGCTTACACCAGTCTGATAAAACGCATCGAGGAGGCCGACAGCGCCGACATCAGGATACCGCGCGCCATCAACGCCGACCTCCGCGACTACCAGAAAGACGGCTACCGGTGGATGTCGCGGCTCGCGGCCTGGGGAGCTGGAGCGTTGCTCGCCGACGACATGGGTCTCGGAAAGACACTGCAGACAATCACCCTGCTGCTGAGCCGTGCCGCGCAAGGGCCGCAGCTTGTAGTGGTGCCCACATCGCTCGTGATGAACTGGCGGGAGGAAATAGCCCGCTTCGCCCCGTCGCTCAACGTGTCGCTGCTCAACACCTACGGCGATGCGAGGGAGCAGATTGTCGGCGGAGCAAAAAAGTATGACGTCGTCATCGTCACCTACGGACTGCTCGTCACGGAAGAGGAACTTCTCACCGGCCGCGAATGGACTACCGTGGTGCTTGACGAGGCCCACACCATCAAGAACCGCGAGACGAAGATGTCAAAGACAGCAATGAAGCTGCAGGCGAAATTCCGCATACTCCTCACCGGCACTCCGCTGCAGAACCACCTCAGCGAGATTTGGAACCTCATGCAGTTCGCCAACCCGTCGCTCCTCGGCTCATACCAGGAGTTCACGGACCGTTTCATCCTGCCCATAGAACGCGACCACGACAAGGAACGCCAACAGTTGCTCAAGCGCATCATATCGCCCTTCCTGCTGCGGCGCACCAAGAGCGAAGTGCTCAACGAACTGCCCGAAAAGACTGAGGTGACGATAAAAGTGGAGCTCAGCGCCGACGAGTGGGCTTTCTACGACAACATACGCCAGCAGGCTCTCGCAGCAATGGAGAACTCGGAGAACAACGCCATGCAGGCTCTTGCCGAAATAACACGTCTGCGCCAGGCTGCCTGCGACGTGCGTCTGGTGGAGAAGAAGCTCAATCTGGAGTCTTCAAAGCAAGAGGCGTTCATGCAGCTGGTGAGCGACCTCCACGACAACCACCACCGCGCGCTCGTCTTCAGCCAGTTCACGTCGCACCTGGCTCTCATACGCCAGCGCCTCGACAAAGAGGGCGTGGAGTATCTGTATCTCGACGGCTCGACAAGCGCCAAGGAGCGCATCAGTCTCGTAGACCAGTTCCAGCACGGCGACATGCCGATATTCCTCATCAGTCTGAAGGCCGGCGGACTGGGACTGAACCTTACCGCAGCCGACTACATCGTGCATCTCGACCCGTGGTGGAATCCCGCCATAGAAGACCAGGCCAGCGACCGTGCCTACCGCATCGGCCAGCAGAACCCCGTGACCATCTACCGTCTCATTGCCGCCGGAACGATTGAGGAGAAGATAATATCCCTGCACCAGACGAAGAAAAACCTTGCCGACGCCCTGCTTGAGGGAAGTGACGTCAGTGCCGCCATGACCCGCGACGAGATGCTCGCCCTCCTGAAAGAAACGATGTGACAAGAATCCCAAGAAAGAGTAGAGCCCTCCGGTCTCCTTGATTAGCCCAGCTCCCTCCGAGTTGTCCGATTAGTCCGAGCCGTCCGAGCCGTCCGAGTAGTCCGAGTAGTCCGAGTAGTCCAAAGAAAAAAAAGCCATGACCAAAATCGAAAAAGAAAAGCAAACCATAACTCTCATGGTAGAGTTATACTGCAAGCACAAGCTCCACGCCAAGCAAATGCCCGAGGAATACGCATCATTCCTTGAATACGCCCACAAGCGTCTCGACCACTGCCGTTTCGGCGAAAAGAAAACGAGCTGCAAGCGATGCCCCATACACTGCTACGGCAAGGAACGCCGCGAGCAGGCGCGCCGCATAATGCGCTGGAGCGGGCCGAGGATGATATTCCACGCTCCCGTAGCCGCGATAAAACACATGTTCGGTTTCTGACCGGGCAATAAAAAGGAACCAAAACAAAAGGAAAATGAAAAAGACCTTGTCACTGTTGCTGGCGGCCGTCGCCATCAGCACCGCCGCGCCGTCAATGGCGCGCCATCATGCGGCATCCCCCAATGCCACGATAAAGATACAACAAGCCAACAACGACGACGGCACGCCTGCCGGCGCCACCGCAATAGTGGCTTTTTCCGACACGACAGACACCGACACGGCCGGCGTGGACACGGCGGCCGTGACCACCGCATTCATCACCGGCAGCAACGGCGTGCCACTGGCCATGATGGAAGAGTTCAGCAAGATGATGGGCGGAGCCGTGATACCGATAACAGTGGTGCTGCTGATATTCTTCCTCGCGCCGGTAGTTATCATTGCACTGCTCGTGTACTATCTGCTGAAATCGCGCAGGCAGAAGATACAGCTTGCGGAACTCGCCATGAGAAGCGGACAGCCGCTGCCGCCCGACATCCTCGCGGAATACGGCAGGCAGCGCCACCAGGCACTATGGGAAAAGGGACTGACGAAAATGTTCGTCGGCATCGGCATAGTGGTGTTCGCACTGTTCATCGACAGCGACTTCTTCAAGGGCGTGGGCTTTCTCCTGGCGTTCTACGGCGCAGGACAGGCTGCCATTGCCTTCACCTCGAAGAAGAAAGACATGCGCAACCCCCAACCGGACGACGCACACAAGAATGACAGCGAAACACAATTGTAACAGGCAATAAAAGACGGACACAGGAGAGGAAAGGGCGTGAAAAAATACCGCCTTTTTCTTTCTCCTCCCGACAATTTGCATTAACTTTGCACTCGCAAAATCAATTTCACAACGAATTATGGACGATTATCACGCGGAAAATACAGACTTGTAGGCGCAGGAAGACAACGGCTCTCTCGGCTGACTGTCCTGCGCTTGAACGTTTGCCAAGTGGAGGACTAATCAAATGAGAACATACTGGAATACTAACGGCGGGCTGAAACCCGTCAATGAATGGGAGCCTAACTGCTGGATACAGGTGACGTGTCCGAGTGAAGAAGACCAGCAGATGCTGGTAGACGAGTTCAAAATCCCCGACTATTTCATTTCTGACATCAGCGATACCGACGAGCGCGCCCGATACGAGTACGACGACGGATGGATGCTCATCATCCTCCGTATTCCCTACGTCAAGGAAGTGCGCTCCAGAACACCCTACACCACCGTGCCGCTCGGCATCATACACAAGCGCGACGTGACAATCACCGTGTGCTTCTACGAAACCAACGTGATGATAGATTTCGTGAGCTACCAGCAGAAGCGCGGCGAGGGGTTCACCGACTACGTGGACATGATTTTCCGCCTCTTCCTCTCTTCCGCCGTGTGGTACCTGAAGAGGCTGAAGCAGATCAACAGCCTCATAGAAAAGGCAAAGCGCAACCTTGACAAGGAGGTGAACAACGAGTCGCTCATCGGACTGTCGAGGCTGCAGGACTCGCTGACTTATTTCCAGACCTCGATCCGCGGCAACGAGAACTTGCTGGCAAAGCTGAAGTTCAAGCTACAGGTGGACGAACTCGACGCCGACCTCATCGAGGACGTGAACATCGAGATGAGCCAGGCGAGGGAAACCACAAGCATTTATTCCGACATTCTGGAGTCCACGATGGATACCTACTCCAGCATCATCAACAACAACATGAACACCGTGATGCGTACGCTCACCTCCGTGAGCATCATCCTCATGTTCCCCACCCTCATCTCCAGCCTCCTCGGCATGAACCTTGTCAACGGCATGGAGAGCAGCCCCTACGGATTTCTCATAGCAATCATCGCTTCGGTGATGATATCCGCCGTGTCGTGGTGGATTTTCCGCCACAAAAGGCTCATATAACAGGCAAACCGTTAAAATTTATTCCGCAAATTAGGTTTTTACAATCTTTTTACGTAAGTTTGCAATTCATTCGCCGCGGCATGTCATACGCCGCGGCAAAGGACTGAACATATATTGAAATACCCGTCACTAACTAAAAAACGTGAAGTAATGGACTCTCAGGAAAAATCTCTCGAAAACGAGAAGTATGCAGAAGTTACTCCTACAGAAGCAGCGGCAAACGCAGCCGCCGAGGAGAAGGTTGAAACAACAGAAGCCGTAGCCGCTCCGGCAGCCGACGAAGCTGAAGGAAAGGCCGGGCAGAAAAAGATATACAAGAGCAAGGCCGAAGTGGTGGAGAGGATAAGGGAAATAGCCCAAGCTCCCGAAACGCCGCAGAAGGACGAGGTGGACTATCTGAAGACCGTTTTCTACAAGCTCCATTTCGCCGAGAGAGAGGCTGAAATGAAGGCGTATCTCGACAACGGCGGCGACCCTGCCGCCTATCAGGTGAAACCCGACGACAGCGAGGCTGCCTTCAAGGCCGAAATGACGATAATCAAGGAAAGGAGGGCGAAGGTATTCGAGGAGCAGGAGAAACTGAAACAGGAGAACCTGAAGAAGAAGCTCGGGATAATCGAGAAGATAAAGGCTCTCGCCACATCGCCCGAGGACGCCAACAACTCCTACCAGGAATTCAAGCAGCTGCAGCAGGAATGGAAAGAGATAAAACTCGTGCCTGCGGAGAACGCCAACGAGCTGTGGCGCAACTACCAGCTCTACGTGGAACAGTTCTACGACCTGCTGAAGCTCAACAGCGAAGCGCGCGAATATGATTTCAAGAAGAACCTCGAGATAAAGACAAGGCTCTGCGAGGCTGCCGAAAAGCTCACCGAGGAGAAAGACGTGATCAGCGCGTTCCACCAGCTGCAGGAACTGCACAACGAATACCGCGAGAGCGGTCCCGTGGCAAAGGAACTGCGCGAGGGCATCTGGACGCGTTTCAAGACTGCCTCTACGGTGATAAACAAAAAGCACCAGCAGCATTTCGAGGACTTGCGCGCCAGGGAGGAGGAGAACCTCGCCAAAAAGACCGAGCTTTGCGAGAAGGTGGAGGCCATCGCCAAGGAGGAGAACAAGAACTCTGCCGACTGGGAAAAGCACACCAAGCAGATTATAGAGATACAGACGGAATGGAAGTCCGTTGGCTTCGCCCCGCAGAAGATGAACGTGAAGATTTTCGAGCGTTTCCGTTCGGCCTGCGACGATTTCTTCGGCAGGAAATCGGCGTTCTTCACCAACCTCAAGAAGGAGTTCGCGGAAAACGCCGAGAAGAAAAAGGCTCTCGTGGAAAAGGCGCAGGCCCTGAAAGACAGCACCGACTGGAAGTCTGCCGGCGACAAGTTCATTGCGCTGCAGAAGGAATGGAAGACCATCGGCATGGTGCCGAAGAAATACGGCGACCAGCTGTGGAACGATTTCCTCGCCGCCTGCAACCATTTCTTTGAGGCCCGCAATGCCGCACACGCCGACACGCACAACGAGGAGCGCGAAAACATGGAGAAGAAGCGCGACGTGATTGCCCGCCTCAAGGCTCTGCTCGACGATGCGGAGAACGGCACGCAGGAGGTTGTGCGCAAGCTCATGGAGGAATACAACGCCATCGGCCACGTGCCCTACAAAGAGAAGGACAAGCTCTACAACGAGTATCATGAGGCTCTCGACAAGGTGTTCAAGCAGCTCAACATATCTACTGCGCGCCGCAGACTCGACAATTTCAAGTCCAACCTCAAGAGTGTGGCGAAACGCGGCGAGGACGCCCTCGACAACGAAAGGGGCCGTTTGCAGCGCAGGGCAGAACAGATGAAGCAGGAGATTCAGACATACGAGAACAACCTCGGCTTCCTCAATGCCTCGAGCAAGAAGGGCAACAGCCTCATCGACGAGATGAACCGCAAGGTGCAGAAGCTGAAAGACGACCTCGAACTGCTGAAGCAGAAAATCAAGGCCATCGACGCCGAGGACAAGTAAACTGGGAAATATCCCTTGGTATATAACCGCAATGGAGGGCAAGACTTTTTTCAGGTCTTGCCCTCCATTATCGTTATATTGCCAGCTTACCGTTCTACGGCACTACTTACTTCCCTTTCTCCTGTTGCATTCCCGGCAAAGCATCTGGCAATTCTCAACGGTCGTCCGCCCGCCCTCGCGCCAAGGCGTTATGTGGTCGCCCTCCATGAAAACGTAGTCGAACTCCTTGCCGCAGAGATTGCATTTGTGGTTCTGACGCTCCCAAACGGCGAGCTTCATATTGTCGGGGAATGACCGCAGGTCAAGATTACGCTCGTCACCCGTAAGGACGTAAGGGATAATGCCCATCGGTTTCTGTATCTCATCATCGCCAAGCAAATATACAATCTGCTTTTCCATCTTCCCTATATCGAGAGGCTTCTCATGATATTCGTCGTAGTATTTCGCCCAGTCAAGGCCTTTCATTATTTTCTTGAATTTCTTCATGTTGAAAGTGTCCATCGCCCAGCGCAACACGCTCTGGAAATACGTCCACAACGGCATGGCATTGATATCGTGCTGATGCTGTGCCATATAGTCCACAGCGGTCTGCGGCTTTTTGCCGCGCGTCTCGTGTTCCGCCATCCACTCCAGTGCTTTCTTGAAGAAGTCCTGCCGTATGGGCGACCCGTTCACCAAGTCCTTGCCAAGGCGGTAGGCTCCGCAGTTGGTCTTTGAGAAGTGCTTCTTGGCGTCGCTGACGAAAGGTCCGGCATACACGGCGTTCCTTATCTCCTGCTCGTTGAGGGGCTTGCCTGCAATGTTGATGGTCTTGAACCATGCCAGTTTCTCCGACTCCTCGCCCTCGCAGACATACACGGTGAGCTTGTAGTCGAGTATCTTCTTGCGGATGTCAATTGGTTGGTTGACGAAGTTCTTGAAATCTACAGCAAACACGTTCGACACATACTGACAGAGCGACAGCGTGCGCTGCTGCCCGTCCATCACCTCGTATGGGCACTCCGCGTCGTCGCTGCGCTTCACCCAATACATCACGTTGAGCGGATAATCATGGAGCACTGTGTTTATCACTGCCCGTTGCTCTTCCTCGTTATAGATGAACTCTCGCTGGTATGGTGGACGAATGTCAAGACGACCGCCATAGCCTCTCACTCCTTGCTCTTCGTTGTTCACGTAACCCTTGGTGATGTCGCCAACGGTCACTTCCATTTGCTTTATTGTCATCATAATGTGTGTGGGTGTTTGTTGCGGATGAATATTCTTTGGAAAGCCACTTTGGGTTTTCCATTCTTGTCGTTGTACACAATCCTCACCATATTGGCGGTGTTATGCCCTGTTCCACCAGCAGCCCGATAACGGTTTATCCAATCTTGTCCTAAAGGTTGCACTCCCAACAGCTTGCAAAGTTCCGTACTACTATTAGAACCGATGATTTCAAATTGACTTGGGCAATACCTATCCAAGAATGTGATAGGTACTCCCATTACTCCAGCATAATCGTAAGGTATATCTATAGTCTTACTAACTTCTATCGCATCATAGTTTTCATATTTGGGATATTCGTCGGGAGAGTATCTGCACACCAAATCCATCTCTTCACTTCTCTTAGGTATTTCAAGATTTGTAAACCAAGTTACGCCAGAAACTCGAATCATGTCCTTTTTATGATTGCTGGCCGTTGCCGTGTCTTCATAAGGAGAAAAGAAATGAGCGGCAGCACCCTTGAAGCCATATCCCCACCATATCTTGTTTTCTTGGAACAAAGGGAATATCTCCTTACAGCCAATAGACTTTTGACTACCTATTATCAAGAACTTCTTCCCATACTCCATCAACTGTCCTATATATTCGCGGAACAAGGAGAAGGGAGGGTTGGTCACTACGATGTCGGCCTCTTTCAGTAGTTCGATGCACTCTTGTGAACGGAAGTCGCCGGTCTTCAATGTGGAAAGTACGTTCTTGTCGTTCTGCAAAAGATACTGCACATCGGACAAGTCGATTGCCCCGTCGCCATTCTCGTCGTTCACCTCGGTTATCTCCACCTTGTAGGCAATCTTCTTCGGGTCGTCGTCGAAGTCGTCGAAATGGAGCAGCAGTTCGTTGCCCGTAACGGGCGAACCGTTGTAACAGGTACATACGAGCTTCTTCAGTCCAAGCTGGTTGAAATGCAGGGCGAAATATTTGAAGAAGTTGCTTTCGTAGGGGTCGTCACAGTTGCAGAGCACCGTCTTGTCGCGGAAGTGCGGCCAATAGTGCTGCAACTCGCGCTCTATGTCGGAAAGCTGGGTATAGAACTCGTCTTTCTTTGCCGCCTTGGCGGCATTGAGCTTGCTGTTGGCCATGATAGGGAGATTGTTAGTTACATGATACAAAAGTTGTAGATGGCTACGCCAAATACGCCCGTAAAGGTACGAATAAATATCACAACGCACGGCATTTCTTCTCGAAAAAAATCGTGTGGCGCCACTTATTAGCGACGACATTCTCAAAATCCGCCGATAGGCATAGGCGTTCAGAATGTACTCGCAAAATGTTTTACAAATAAGACATTTGGAACACTTTGTTTTTGGGTCTGATTTTAAGGAGCAGTGCTTTTCGGGGAGGAAACGATAGCTTTGCCCGGAGGAAACGATAGCTTTGCTCCCCGAAAAGCTATCGTTTCCTCCGAGGTTTTGGGGCATCGGTTTTTAAGATATATCTATTACATTGATTATCAACATTTTGCATTTACCCTAAAAGAACGGCAAAATCCGGTTAAGATTTCAGCAAGTCCGACATCGGGAAAATGCGACATTTGGAACACTTTTCAAACATCGCACGAAGGGTGTATAATACAAGTGTTGCACTGAATTAATTTATGCCTCCCAAATGTTAAAAGCCGCCACGTTTTGCATTATTTGCAAGTATACTTTAAAATAATTCAGCATTTTCGCAAAGTACACTTTAAAATAATGTGGAAATGGCTGCTGAAACAAAAACAATTCTTGGAATTTTGTGATAAACCACACCCTAATGACATGGAATTTTGTGATAAAAGCCGGCAAAAAGCCCGGAATTTTGTGATTTTACACAAAGAAAAGCTCGGAATTTTGTGATTTGTCCGTAACTTTGCAGCACATCAGAAACCTCAACAAGCACTGAATATGAATTTATTGCGGAGAAAGATAGACACATACCTAAAGGATTGGAAAGACTCGGAAGACCGTATGCCCCTGATAATAAAAGGAGCGAGACAAATCGGAAAGACGGCATCCGTAATGTTGTTTGCGACAAAAAACTACAGGAATGTTGTCGCAATAAATTTCGTGCTTCAAAAAAAGTTCAAGGCAATCTTTGACGACGGATATGATGTGGATGACATTATAAGGAACATCACGTTCATCGACCCGTCACTGAAATTCGAGCCGGGCAACACTCTGATATTTTTCGACGAAATGCAGGATTGCCCAGCCTGCGCAACAAGCCTTAAAGCATTCAAGATTGACGGCAGATTCGACGTTATCTGCTCGGGGTCGCTCATGGGAATAAACTACCGGGAAATAGGATCCAACAGTGTGGGGTATAAAACAGACTACACCATGCACTCGATGGACTTCGAGGAGTTTCTATGGGCCAGAGGCTACAACGAGAGTTTTATCGACACGCTTTACAGGAAGATGTGTAATGTCCGCCCGCTGTCCGATTTGGAAATGGATACCGTCGGAGGACTTTTCCAAGAATACATGACCATTGGCGGAATGCCTGCCGTCGTGAACAGTTTTGTGAGTAAGGGGAACTACAGCGGAACTCTCGCGATGCAACGCCAGCTACTGCTCGACTACGAGGAGGACATAACAAAATACGCCTCCGGCCTTGACAAGGGAAAGATAAAGAACGTGTATGACCACATATCCATATTCCTGGGACAGGACAACAAGAAATTTCAAATCAGCAAAATAGCGCGCGGCGCAAGAAACCGCGAGTACGTGGGGACCGTTGAATGGCTGCGCGACGCAGGCATCATAAACGTCTGCTACTGTCTGGCGCAACTGTCGCTGCCCCTGAAAGGCAACTACGACCCCAAGTCCTACAAGCTGTATTACAAAGACACGGGGCTGCTTGTAGCCTCGCTCGACGAAGAGTCGCAGGACGACATGCGCATAAACAAGAACTACGGCACATACAAAGGGGCGATATACGAGAACATTGT
Source organism: Oscillibacter sp. MSJ-31 (assembly GCA_963629785.1). GTDB lineage: Bacteria > Bacteroidota > Bacteroidia > Bacteroidales > Bacteroidaceae > Prevotella. The sequence continues at coordinate 47,094 of CAVGJZ010000003.1, forward strand.
CGGCGACATGCTCGCCAAGCAAGGCTACGGCTTGTATTTCTACCGCAACGAGAAATCCACGCTGGAAATGGACTTCTTTATCCGCGACGCGTCATCACTTATCCCAGTGGAAGTAAAGGCTGCCGACAACGCCACCAAATCCCTGTCGAAGCTTACCGCCAACGACGGAAAGTACCCCGACATAAAATACGGCATAAAGCTGTGCAGGAAGAACATCGGTTTCAACGGCAGTTTCTATACCTTCCCGTATTTCCTTACATTCCTTCTGAAAAGATTCGTGAGGAGAGACATTGAACAAGAACCCATGCCCATGCGACAACAATCGGCACAAGCATTTGCGCAATCAGACAAAAATGATTAGATTTGCATACCTAACTGTAATATAGCACAAAGCTTATGGCAAGAAACAGAAGACTGCCCGTCGGCATACAGTCGTTCGTCGAGATAAGAGAGAAAGGATATGCCTACGTTGACAAGACCGACATCGTTTGGCATCTTGCCAATATGGACAAGAAATACAATTACCTGAGCCGCCCGAGACGGTTCGGCAAATCGGTACTCATAGACACCTTGCAGGCTTATTTCGAAGGACGCAAAGAGCTGTTCGACGGTCTGAAAATAATGGAGCTTGAGAAAGAATGGACGAAGCGCCCGGTGATAAGGCTCGACATGAGCCGCGGCGGAGCTGACGCCGCATCGCTGCGGTCGTATCTCGACCTTGCATTCAGCAGGATGGAAGAGAAATACGGCATCCAAGCAAAACCCGACGCTTCGCTCGCAAGCAGGTTCGACACCATTATCCTTACGGCATACCAAAAGACAGGAAAGCAAGTGGCAATCCTCATCGACGAATACGACTCTCCGCTGCAACACTCATGGCAGATGCCCGAGCACGAGGCCTGCACAGCAATCTACCGTGAAGTCTTCGCCATACTAAAAGCTGACGACGACTACGAACAGTTTGTCCTCATAACAGGCGTCACAAAATTCACGCAGGTCTCACTGTTCTCCGTGCTGAACAACTTGAGCAATATCAGTTTCGACTCCCAATACGCTGCCATCTGCGGAATCTCCCAAAAAGAACTGGCATTCAACTTTGCGCAGGAAATAGAAGACATGGCAGACGCAAACGGATGGACCGTAGAAACAGCCAAGGCGAACTTGAAGTCTCAATATGACGGATACCATTTCTGTGCCAAGAACATGATTGACGTCTATAACCCGTTCAGCCTTATCAATGCGCTTGCCGACAAAGAACTGCGCAACTACTGGGCGTCGTCGGGAGCCACGACGCTTTTACCGAAATTCGTTGACGACATGGAACTGCGGATGAAAGATTTTGAAAACTGTTCCATACTCGCGTCTACGATAGAGACATCCGACGTGACAGGCGGCGGAGCGGAGCTGTTCCTCTACCAGTCAGGCTACCTTACCATCAAGGGATATTCCGACGGCGTATACATACTCGGCATACCAAACCAAGAAGTGCGCCAGGTGATAGGCCTCGCCGTGGAACTCGATAGCAACGGAAAAGGTCTGATTGACTGGGAAACCGTGTAACATACAAAACCTTAACCCTAATGAAACTCAATATCTGCAATAAAGCCACCGCCCTGCTGATTGGCGTATGCGCCACGGCAACCACCGGCGCAAACGCACGTGAGAAGGGCAGTTCCGACTATACGCCCAAGGACTACATATGGACAACGCCGAGCCTCAACTCCGCCGGTTCGATGCCGTGCGGAGGGCACGACGTGGGGATGAACGTGTGGGTGGAGAACGGCGACATCCTCTTCTACGCCTCGAAAAGCGGTATGCTCGACGAGAACAACACACTGCTCAAAGCCGGCAGGTTCAGACTGGAAATCGGCGGCAAGCCCTTCGACGGCGCGGACTTCGAACAAAGGCTCTGCCTTGACGACGGCGCCATATATATAAAAGGTAGGGGAGTGCAGGTAAGGCTGTGGGCAGACGTGAACCAGCCCAAGATTTTCGTGGAGATAAATGCCAGGGAAAAGACCTCCGCCACCGTGAGCTACGAATCGTGGAGATACAAGGACAGGCCCGTGACAAAGGCGGAATGCCAGCAGGGGTCTTACAAATGGAATATCCCCAAGGACTGCCTCACCTTTGCCGATTCCATAAAGGCGGCAAGGAACAGCATAGCGTTCTGGCACAAGAACCGGTCAAAGACCGTGTTTGACTTCACCGTGGAGAAAGAAGGCCTGGCTGCAATAAAGGACAGTCTCTACAATCCCATCGGCGGACTGGAGTTCGGCGGAAGCATGACGATGCCGGGGTTCAGTTTCGCAGGCACGACGACAGGCACATACGCCTCTACCGACTACAAGGCATGGAACTATACCGCCGCCGGCATACGGCAGGCCACCGTCAGCATCGACCTCTATACGGGCGGAAAGGCAAGCGCACCGCTGGACGCAAAGAGGTCGAAGGCGCGAAGCGCGAAATGGTGGCACGCCTTCTGGCAGCGCAGCCATATCACGGCCGAGGGCGACGGAGCTGCAATGGCACGCAACTACGAACTCTTCAGATACATCCTCGGCTGCAATGCCTACGGCGACTACCCCACCAAGTTCAACGGCAGCCTCTTTACCTTCGACCCCGTCTATGCCGACCCCAAATGCCCGTTCACGCCCGACTTCAGGAAATGGGGCGGCGGCACCATGACGGCGCAGAACCAACGCCTCGTCTACTGGCCCATGCTCAAGAGCGGCGACTGGGACATGATGGCGGCACAGTTTGACACCTACCTGCGCATGCTGCCCAACGCCGTGAAGCGCACCCGCTTCTACTGGGGACACGAGGGGGCATCCTTCTCGGAACAGATAGAGAACTGCGGACTGCCCAACCCTGCCGAATACGGCAAGCACAAGCCGGGCGACGACCCGGGAATGGACCGCAACGCATGGCTGGAATACCAATGGGACACGGCCCTAGAGTTCTGCTCCATGATACTGCAGGCGCACGGCTATTGCGGCATGGACATCACGAAATACGAACCCCTCGTGAGGCAGACACTGGTGTTCTTCGACGAGCACTACAAATACGTCGCCCGAAAGCTCGGCGTGAAACAGCTCAACGCCGACGGCAAGCTGATGCTCTACCCCTCGTCGGGATGCGAGACCTATAAGATGGCCTACAACCCGTCGAGCGTCGTGGCTGCCCTCAAGACCGTGGCGCAGCAGTGGATCGACTACAAGGGCGACAGCATCGGCGGCATGACAAGCCGCATCCCCGACATCCCACTGCGCACCATCGGCGGCGACACCTGCATTGCGCCTGCCGTGGTATGGGCGAGGGTGCAGAACGTGGAAACGCCACAGCTTTATCCCGTATTCCCGTGGAGGGTCTACGGCGTGGGCCGCGACAACATCCAAACTGCCATCAACACCTATATGAAAGACCCCCACGCCGTGGAGATGCGGTCTGCTACCGGATGGAAGCAGGACAACATCTGGGCGGCCTGCTTGGGACTCACCGACGAGGCTTTTGCACTGAACAGGGAGAAACTCGCCGACGGCCCTTACCGCTTCCCCGCCTTCTGGTCGCCGGGCTACGACTGGGCACCCGACTGCAACAAGGGCGGCGCGTCGATGATCGGCATGCAGGAGATGATGATGCAGGAGAAACCCGACGGCGAACTGCTTCTCTTCCCGGCATGGCCAAAGGACATCAACGCCAAGTTCCGTCTGAAAGCCTCGGGAGGCAGAACAATAGACGCAGAAATCAAAGACGGGAAAATCAGTTATTCGGCAGTCAAGTCCACCCGTTAGCCCCATAAGTTACATGTCTTATTTGTCCTATTAACTCACCACCAAGAAATGAAACACATATCAATGGCAATACTCGCGCTCGCCACCTCGCTTGCGGCAGGCGCAAAGATAACAATCAAGCAGACCTCGTGCAACTACCAGAAAGGACTCGCCGTGACGACAGGCGAAGTGAAACTGGGATGGCAGATGACGTCGGGATTGAACGGCGACGGGCAGACGGCCTACGAGATAATGATAACGGAGAACGTGACCGGGAAAAAGGTTTACTCCAAGAAAAGGAAATCCACGGAAAGCCAGTTCATCGCCGTGCCAAGGCTGAAGCCCAACAAACACGGCTACCTGTGGAAGGTGCGCGTGTGGGACAAGAAGGGCGCCCCTTCGGAATGGAGCCGGGAGAAACAGATAAGGGTTGTGGCTGACGACAACAATCTCGGCGCGTGGATAGGCGCGATAACAAAGGCCGACGCAAAACTGCCCGAGGGACGCTTCTCCAACGCGGAGTTCAAGAAGGACTATTTCAAGGAGAAATGGAATCCCGTAGACACCCTGTCGGCTAAGAGCATCATCCTGCGCAAGGAATTCTCCTCCGAGGGCAAGCGCGTCACCGACGCCGTGGCGTATGTCAGCGGCATGGGCCACTACGAGATGAGAATCAACGGCAAGAAGGTGGGCGACAGCGAGTTTGCACCGCTGTGGAGCGAATACAGCAAGACGGTGTACTACAACACCTACGACGTGACCGACCTTATCCAGTCCGGCGGCAACGCCATCAGCGTGACGCTGGGCAACGGTTTCTTCAACGTGCAGCGGGGGACGAGATACAGCAAGCTGATGACGAGTTTCGGAGCGCCGCAGATGGCGATGCGGCTGACGGTAAACTACAGCGACGGCACCAGCCGCACCATTGTGAGCGACGGGTCGTGGAAATACGCCCTCAGCCCCGTGACGTTCAACAGCATCTACGGCGGCGAGTCGTTCGACGCGCGCCTCGTGCAGAAGGGCTTCGACCGCGCCGGCTTCGACGACTCGATGTGGAAGAACGCCGTGGTAGTGGAGGGTGCGGAAGGGAAGCTCACGCCGCAGACGGCACAGCCGGTGAAGATAATGGAGCGTTTCGGCATACAGTCGTGGAAATACCTCCCCGCCGACTCCGTGGCTTCCGCCTCGGCGAAGACAAAGCGCACGGTGTCGCCGCATACGTTCATTGCCGACATGGGGCAGAACCTCGCCGGTTTCCCGGAGATAACGGTGAAGGGAAAACCGGGACAGAAGGTGACGATGCTCGTGTCGGAGAACCTCAACGGTCAGGGCGTGTGCGACCAGCGGCAGACCGGCCGCCAGCATTTCTATGAATACACCATCGGCAGCGACACGGCGGAAACATGGCACCCGATGTTCTCCTACTATGGTTTCAGGTATATCCAGGTGGAGGATGCCGTAATGGAGAACGAGCCGAACCCCGACGGACTGCCCGTAATCTCCAACCTGCAGAGCTGCTTCGTCTACAATTCCGTGGCGGAAGGGTCGTCGTTTGAATGTTCCAACGAACTGTTCACGAAGACGCACCGGCTGATTGAGCGCGCCGAGAGAAGCAACATGCAGGGCGTAATATCCGACTGCCCCCACCGCGAGAAGCTGGGCTGGCTGGAGCAGGACCACCTCGTTGGGCCGAGCCTTTTCTACAACTACGACATGACGCTCTACTGCCCAAAGATAATCCGCGACATCACCGACACACAGAAGGACAACGGCATGGTGCCCACCACGGCGCCGCAGTATGTGTCGTTCGGCAATCTCTTCGACGACTCGCCCGAATGGGGCAGCACACTCATCGTAATGCCGTTCCAGTATTACGAGCAGTACGGCGACAGCACCCTCATCACCGGCAACTACCTGGCGATGCGCCGCTACGTGGACTATCTCACAAGCCGCGCCAAGGACGGCATCGTGAGCCACGGTCTGGGCGACTGGTACGATGTGGTGGAAGGCGGAAAGTCGGGGTTCTGCAAGAACACTCCCATACCGCTCGTCGCCACGGCACAGTATATCTACGACCTGCAGCTAATACAGCGCGCGGCAAAGATGGCGGGACAGAAGGCCGACGAGGAGAAATACGCCGCCATCTACAAACAGACGGTGGATGCCTTCAACAGGGAGTTCTACCATCCCGACTCGTGCTATTACGGCAGCGGCAGCCAGACATCCAATGCCCTTCCGCTGTTTCTCGGCATAACGGGCGACAACAAGGACAAGGTGTTGGCTGCGCTGACAAGCGACATAAAGAGGCGCGGCAACCGCCTCACCACGGGCGACGTCGGCAACCGCTATCTCTTCATGACGCTTGCCCAAAACAACGAGAACGAACTGCTCTTCAATATGCTCAACCACTACGACACTCCGGGCTACGGCTTCCAGATAAAGCAGGGGGCAACGACGCTCACCGAACAGTGGGACCCGCGCCAGGGCTCTTCGTGGAACCATCTCATGATGGGGCAGATTGACGAATGGCTGTTCAAGTATGTCGGCGGAATACAGAACAAGCCCGGCACTTACGGCATGCGCCATCTGCTCATCTGCCCCAAGACCGTCGGCGACATCAAGACGCTTGACGTGTCCACGACAACGCTCTACGGCACCGTGTCCGTCACCATCAGCAGGAGTGCCGTCACGGTAATCATCCCCGTGGGCTGCGACGCCGACATCATCCTGCCCGGCACCACACGGCCAATAAGCGTGGGCAGCGGAATGCACTATTTCGGCAGAGCGCATTTATTGTAGTCATTCACTATTCATATAGACTGCAAAAGGAAAGAGGCTGGCAATTTCGCGGAAAGCGAACTGTCAGCCTCTTTTCTCTTGCTATGCGATTCCCGACAGGGAAAACCAAGCCTCGCCCTACCCCAGCGCCACGTTGCCGAAAAGCCTGTTCAGGTTTTTCTCCTTCGTCCTGTCCATTATCAGGAAAAGGTCGATGAGCCACCAGATGCCGAGGCCTCCGCAGGTGAGGAGCTTGAGGATACCCAGCCCCACATCGCCAACGTATATCCTGTCCACGCCGTAACCGCCGAGGAGTACCGAAATGACAAGCACCAGCGTGGGGTCTTTCATCTGGGCAAACAGCAGATTCGCCGTATTGACATCCATCGTCAATAGTTGTTCCTTCACCGTGGGGAGATACGCCGCAGGCAGTTTGCTGCCGTATATCATCACCATTTGATTCGCTTGATTTGCATCCATTTTTCTGTCAGTTTTTTTTGCGGCGTTTTGGTTAGTCGCCTGTTGTTTTTATATTCCCAACACATTTCTCACTATAAACCATACCGTGAAGGTCACCACGTAGAACCACACGGCGTAGCGGTGCTCAATGACCGCCGCCAGCCTGTCGCGCGCCGCACCACGCGGCAAGAGCCACTCCACGGCGAAGAGCATCGCGTATGGCAGGGCATAGACGAGGTAGTAGTTGTAGCCCACGGCTTCCGCCACACGCCCGTTGAAGAGGGCATGCAGGAAACGCTGTATTCCGCATGCCGGACAGCTAAGCCCGGTTATCAGTTTGAAGGGGCACTTGGGCGTAAGCTCCGACGACACGGGGTTTATGAAATAAAGCCCGGCGGCAACGGCGACCGCCGTCAATACAACCGCCACCTTAATTATAAACGTCCTGCGCCCCGCGCATTCAGCCTTCGTCATGTCAGTTCTGGCGGGAATTTATACAGTCCTCCTTAGCGACTGGCGAAAAGGAAAAAAAAGAAACACGCCAAATATGCCACTATGCCAAGGATAACGCCTATGTTGCTCCATTTCTTTGCCTCCTCGGCAGCCTTCACTGCACCCACATAGTTGCCGGCGGCGTAGAGGGTGTTTACCGAGCAAGCCTTTATTATGGCCACGATGCCCAAGGGCAGACAGCAGCACACGGTGGAGAAGATTGCCAGCACCAGGTTGTTGTCCGGTTTCGGCATCATCTGCGGATTGTTGTTTTCTTCCATAATTCTGTTTTGTTAGTTATTTAGAGAGGGGTTAATATTCATCGGCTGCGTAGATGCTCCCGAAGGCGCTCCGTTTCCACTCGAAGATTTCGTCGTCGCGGAAGAACCGCTTCAGCTCCACGGCTGCCGTTTCCTTGGAGTCGGACGTATGCACGATATTCTCCTGGAAACTCATGCAGTATGTGCCGCGGATGGTGCCCGGGGCAGCCTTCCTGCCGTTGGTGGCGCCAGCCAGGGTGCGCACCGTCTCAACTGCGTCCACGCCGCCGAGGCACATCGCCACCACGGGAGCCGCCATCATGGAGTCTTTCACCTGCTGAAAGAAGCCCTTGCCCGCCAAGTGGGCATAGTGCTCGCTCAGGATCTTGTCGTCGAGCTGCATCATCTTGAGACCGCAGATTTGCAGTCCCTTCTTCTCAAACACGCTGATTATCTCTCCTGCCAAGCCGCGCTGCATGGTGCAGGGCTTGAGCAGCACCAAAGTTTTTTCCATTGCCATAGATTATGTTATTTCTCGTGAGCCGGGCATTGTCCGCCCGTCGGACGGGGCCGGTTGCCCACTTTTGTTAATTTCGTGTAAAGGTAATCAAAAATCACGTATCGGCAAGGCTTTCGCAAACAAAATATCATTACTTGTGTTATAAAAGCATTATTTATGCAATCCGGCTTGCTCGTTATTGCATAATTGTTGTACTTTTGCAGGGATATACACAACGACGTTCAACAGGAAGTGAAAAAAAACAAGATACTCAACATCACGGTGAAGCTGCTGCTGCCGGTAATGCTCGGCGGAGTGATTCTCTATTGGATGTACCGTGACTTTGACTTCAAGCGCGTGGAGAGCGTGATGCTCCGCGACATGAACTGGACGTGGATGCTGCTCTCCCTGCCCTTCGGCATTATGGCGCAGCTGTTCCGCGGCATCAGGTGGCGGCAGACGCTGGCCCCCGTGGGGGAACACCCGCGCCTGTCCACGTGTGTCAGTTCCATATTCCTTTCATACGCAGCCAGCCTCGTGGTGCCGCGCGTCGGCGAGTTCACGCGCTGCGGCGTGCTCAGCAAGCGCGACGGGGTGTCGTTCCCCAAGGCTCTCGGCACGGTGGTCGCCGAGCGTGCCATCGACACGCTGCTCGTGATGGTTGTCACCGGACTGACGCTGCTCGCGCAGATGCGGATGTTCAGGAGTTTCTTCCACAACACCGGCACGAGCATCGACACCATTCTCGACAGCTTCTCCCCCACCGGGTATCTCGTCACGGGGGTGTGCGCCGCGGCAGTGGTCGTACTGCTGCATTTCCTGCTCAAGCGGCTCGCATTCTACGAAAAGGTGAAGTCTACCGTGAGCGGCATCTGGCAGGGCATGATGTCGCTGAAGAGCGTGAAGAACATCCCGGTCTTCATCCTCCTCACCCTCGGCATCTGGGGCAGTTATTTCATGCACTACTATCTCACGTTCTTCTGCTTCGACTTCACGTCGGACCTTGGACTGATGTGCGGCCTCTCCACGTTCGTCGTGGGCAGCATCGCCGTCATAGTGCCCACACCCAACGGCGCCGGACCGTGGCATTTCGCCGTGAAGACAATGATTCTGCTCTATGGGGCTACGGCGACAGGCGGAAGCCAGCCCACGCCGGACGAGGCGCTGTCGTTCGTGCTGATAGTCCACTCGGTGCAGACGATGCTCGTCATACTGCTCGGCGTGGGGGCATGGATTGCCATCGGCACGGGAAAGAAAAGAGTTACCAATTCATAAAATCATACAGTTATGAGTGAAATCAGAAACCTGAAACCAGAGATTCTCTGGAAAAATTTCGACGAGCTGACACAAGTGCCGCGCCCGTCCGGTCATTTGGACAAAGTGAGGGCGTTTCTGCTCGAATTCGCCAAGAGTGTCGGCGTGGAGGCATTCAAGGACCCCGCAGGGAACATTGTGATGCGCAAGCCTGCCACTCCGGGTATGGAGAACCGCAAGACCGTCATCATGCAGGCGCACATGGACATGGTGCCGCAGAAAGACCCAAAGAGCACACACAACTTTGAGACGGACCCCATCGAGACATGGATCGACGGCGAGTGGGTCAAGGCCAAGGGCACTACCCTCGGTGCAGACGACGGCATCGGCGTGGCTGCCATCATGGCTGTAATGGAGGACAAGTCGCTGAAGCACGGACCGCTGGAGGCTCTCATCACCGCCGACGAGGAAACGGGAATGTATGGCGCCAACGACCTGCCCGAGGGTGAACTGACCGGCGAGATTCTGCTCAACCTCGACACCGAGGACGAGGGACAGCTCATCATCGGCAGCGCCGGAGGAGTGGACATCACCGCCACGCTCGACTACAAGGAGGCAGAGACGGACAAGGACGACATCGCCGTGGCTGTCACCGTGAAGGGACTGAAGGGCGGACACTCCGGACTGGAAATCGGACTGGGCCGCGGCAACGCCAACAAGATGCTGGTGCGCATCGTGCGCGAGGCCATCAGCGACGACGACGCGCGCCTGGCTTCATGGCACGGCGGCAATATGCGCAACGCCATCCCCTTCGAGGCTACTGCCGTTCTCACCATGCCCAAGGAGAACAAGGAGGATTTCCTTGCGCTCGCGGCTGACTACAAGGAGGACTTCAACACTGAGTTCAAGGGTATCGAAGGAGAAATCGACGTGGTGGTGGAAGACGTGGAGCTGCCCGCCACGGAGGTGCCGGAGGAAATACAGGACAACATCGTGGACGCTCTCTATGCCGCCCACAACGGCGTATGGCGCTACATCCCCTCTATCCCCAACATCGTCGAAACATCGTCAAACCTCGCCATCGTGGACATCGAAGGCGGCAAGGCCGCAGTGAAAATCCTCGCGCGCAGTTCGAGCGAGAGCGTGAAGGCCGAGATTGCCAGCTCTCTGGCGAGCTGCTTCAGCATGGCGGGCATGAAGGTGGAGTTCAGCGGCGAATACGGCGGCTGGGACCCCAACCCCGACAGCGAGCTCATCAAGGAGATGCGCCGCATCTACAACGAGCTGTTCGGCAACGAGCCTACCGTGGAGGTGGTTCACGCCGGACTGGAATGCAGCATCATCCTGAGCAAATACCCGGGTCTCGACATCTGCTCCTTCGGTCCCACGCTGAGGTCGCCGCACACGCCCAACGAACGGTGTCTCTGGGCTACCGTTCCCAAGTTCTGGGACTTGCTAGTGAAGACGCTCGAGGAGATTCCCGTGAAATAATCCAATCCTCACAAAGGAAAACATATCAACGCGGAGCATAAGAATGTTTCCGCAAATACCTGACGGCACTCTCTGCCGATGAAGTATGTATTCATCGGCAGAGAGTGCCGTTTTTGTTTTCGCAAAACACTCGTTTGCCTACCTCACATCGTACGATATACGACCTCTTATCGTACGATGTGAGGTCTCTTATCGTACGATGCACGGTCTCTTATCGTACGATGTACGATTGGCAAAGCACACGTCACGCAACAAGAATGCACGCCTGCCCTGCCACTTGATTTGTAAAACCCGATGACATTTCGGCAAAGCCCCGGAAACGTTAAAATAACTCATAAATAACTTGGGCATAGCGAATATTAGAAGTAAAAAGAGTAAATTTGCAGTCCGTATCGCGCCGCGCGCAACAATCAGCGGTGGAAAGCGGGCGATACGCATAACGAAACAGAGAAGTAGCACTTCATTACAATAAAGTGAGAAAGAGATCCACTGTATTCATACTGCTCTTCACCTTTCTCCTTGTGATGGCCGGCGCATATTCGCCGCTCCCCGGGAAAGGAAAGAAACAGAAAAAGCATAATGACGCGACAGCCCTTGCCGACACGCTGGGGACTGACTCCGTATTACCCCTCAGCACCGCAGCGGAACCCGACACCACCCTTATGGATTCCATGGCTCTCGCCATTTACCGCCACAACAGACACGTCGATGACTCCGTGCGCCTCGACAGCATGAACAGGGCGAAGTCCACCGGCATTGAGTCGCCCGTGAAGTTCACCGCCGCCGACTCCATGGTGTACGATGCGGCAAGCAAATACGCCTTTCTCTACGGCAAGTCGAACGTGGTGTACCAGAACATGGACCTAAAGAGTGCCGACATAAAGATGAACATCGACAGCAGCCTCGTGCATGCCACCGGCGCCGTGGACTCTCTCGGCGCGCTGCAGGACAGACCCGTTTTCAAGATGGGCGACACGCAGTACGACAGCGACACTATCTCGTTTAACTTCAAGACGAAGAAGGGATTCATCAACAATGTCTACACCGAACAGCAGGACGGATTCCTCACCAGCCAGCGGTCCAAGCGCAACGACAAGGGGGAACTGTTCCTCGAACACGGCAGATACACCACGTGCGACGCGGAGCATCCCGATTTCTATATCGCCCTCTCGCGCGCCAAGGTGCGCCCCGGCAAGGACGTGGTGTTCGGACCGGCCTACCTCGTGGTGGCAGACGTGCCGTTGCCTCTCGCCGTGCCCTACGGCTTCTTCCCCTTCACAAAAAGCTATTCCAGCGGATTCATCATGCCGACATACGGAGACGAGAGTTCGCGCGGCTTCTACCTGCGCGACGGCGGCTACTACTTTGCCGCCAGCGACAAATGGGACTTGAAACTCCTCGGCGAAATCTACACCAAGGGGTCGTGGGGGCTGTCGGCAGCGAGCAACTACCGCAAACGCTACAAATACAGCGGCAGCTTCTATATCAGCTACCAGGACACGAGGAACGGCGACAAGGGCATGCCCGACTACACGCGGCAGGAGAGTTTCAAGATTCAGTGGAGCCACAGGCAGGACGCCAAGGCTAACCCTTTCTCGTCGCTCTCGGCAAGCGTGAACTTCGCGTCGTCGAGCTACGAGCGCAACAACCTCACGAGCATGTATAACCCGCAGACGATGACGCAGAGCACAAGAACGTCGTCGGTGAGCTGGACCACGGCGTTCTCGAGCATCGGCATGACGCTCAGCGGAACGACGAACCTCAGTCAGAATATGCGCGACTCCACGGTAGCCATCACCCTGCCCGACCTCAACATCTCCGTGAGCCGTTTCTACCCCTTCAAGCGCAAGCGCGCCGCGGGAAAGGAGCGTTGGTACGAGAAGATTTCAATGAGCTACACGGGTAGTCTGCGCAACAGTATCGACACCAAGGAGAATCTCATCCTGAAGTCGAACCTCATAAAGGACTGGCGCAACGGCATGCAGCACCAGATTCCCATCAACGGCAACTTCACGCTTTTCAACGTCATCAACATCAACCCGTCGTTCAGCTTCACCGACCGCATGTACACAAACCGCGTGGAACAGAGCTGGGACACGGAGAACCAGACCGTGAAACGCGACACGACATACGGCTTCTACAACGTCTACAATTGGTCGCTGAGCGTAAGCGCCTCTACCAAGCTCTACGGTTTCTGGACCCCCAACCGCAAAATCTTCGGCGACAAGATTCAGGCCATACGCCACGTCATAACGCCGTCCATATCATACAACTATGCGCCGGATTTCAGCGCGAGCCGCTACGGATACTACAAGACGTACCAGAAGACCGACGCGCAGGGCAACGTGACTATGGAGTCGTACTCGCCCTACCAGAACTCCCTCTTCAGCGTGCCGGGAAGGGGCAAGACAGGAAGTATCTCAATGTCGCTCTCAAACAACATCGAGATGAAGGTAAAGTCGGACAAGGACTCCACGGGGTTCAAGAAGATAAGCATCATCGACGAACTGGGAGCCAGCATGAGCTACAACACGGCGGCGAAGGAGAAGCAATGGAGCGACCTCTCGATGACGCTCCGCCTGAAATGGTGGAAGAACTACACGTTCAACATGAACGCCGTGTTCGCCACCTACGCCTACGACCTCGACAAGGACGGCAAGCCCTACGTGGGCAACCACACGGAATGGAGCCGCGGCAGGTTCGGCCGCTTCCAAGGCATGTCGCAGAACATATCCTACACGCTGAACCCGGAGAAAATCAGGAAACTCTTCGGCGGCGGCAAGAAGTCAGACGACGATGCGGCCGACAAGGACAACGACGACACGGGGGTGGAGTCCAACGTGGACGACACGATGACGAAGGCGCAGCACGGCGCGAAGAAGTCGGGTGCCGGCAAGGCGGAGACCGACGAAGACGGCTACATGAAGTTCTCCATGCCGTGGTCAATCACCTTCGGCTACGGTATCACGATGAGCGAGAACACCTCGGGGAAATTCAACACCAAGACGATGCGCTACCCGTACAAGTTCACGCAGAACCTGAACTTCAGCGGCAACATACGCATCAGCGACGGATGGAACATCAGCTTCTCCTCGGGCTACGACTTCGAGCAGCACTCCATGTCGATGACGACGGCATCGCTGCAGCGCGACCTCCACTGTTTCAGCATGAGCTGCTCCGTGGTGCTCGCCCCGTACACGTCGTACAACTTCTCGTTCCGCTGCAACGCCGCCACGCTCACCGACGCCTTGAAATACGACAAGAGCAGCGGATACAGCAACGCCGTGCAGTGGTATTGATGCAGGCGGCGATACCGGGAACGGGCCGCGCATTCTTACAAGGAATACGGCGTGACGGATTTAGGACAACGAATAACGAACGGCAAGAAATATGAAAAAGATACTTTTACTGGCTGCCGTAGCCCTCGCTGCGGCGTCGTGCCAAGAGAGTCTGGAGGAGCGGGCTGCCCGCGAGGCGAGGGAATTCACCCGCAAGAACTGTCCGGCGAAAACGTCGGATGTCGTGACGACGGACAGTCTGGTGTTCGACGAACCCACACTCACGCTGCACTACTGCATGTCGGTGAGCGGAGCCGCCGACACCACGGCGATACTCCGCGACCAGCTGCGCCGCGACATGGTGGCGGCTCTCAAGGGCAACACCGCCATACAGCGCTACAAGGAGGCGGGATACAATTTCAAGTACACGTTCCACTCCACCAAGCACAGGGGCACGGTGCTCTATGAGACGACCATCACCCCAAAGGACTACAACACGGCAACAAAGGAAAGCATGCTGCAAAGCAACTAAAAATAAAAACATCTGAATATGGCACAATTAGTTATCAACAACTACGAAGAGTTCGCCGCCTATGCCGGCAAGGAACTCGGCACTTCTGACTACGTGGAGTTGCCACAGGAGCGCATCAACATGTTTGCCGACGCAACTCTCGACCACCAGTGGATTCACGTGGACACGGAGAAAGCCAAGGTGGAGAGTCCCTACAAGACAACCATCGCCCACGGCTATCTCACACTCTCCATGCTCCCCCACCTGTGGAACCAGATTATCAAGGTGAACAACCTGAAGATGATGGTGAACTACGGCATGGACAAGATGAAGTTCGGCCAGGCGGTGAAGTCAGGCGAGAGCATACGCCTCGTCACCAAATTGGAATCCATCGCCAACCTGCGCGGTGTGGTGAAGGCCGAAATAAAATTCCGCCTTGAGATAAAGGAGAGCGGCAAGAAAGCCCTTGAGGGCATTGCCACCTTCCTTTATTACTTTGAATAATTGACCGGACATCCAGTTATCCTCAAGGTTGGGGCTGTGCGCAAATTTGCGCACAGCCCCAACCTTTCCCTGTCAGCCCCCGTCCGAGAAGTCCGAGTTGCCTGAACCCTCCGAGTTGTCCGAGAAGTCCGAGCCGTCCGAGTTGTCCGAGTTGTCAGCCCCTCCCTGTAACCTCTTTTTAATAATCTTGTAACACCAAATACAACCCTCCCCTCACTCATTTCCAGTAATTTTGCACCGGATTAAACACCGCAATTTATGAAAGAAATGAAGAAGTCCTCCATCAACGGACTGAAAAAGGAGTTGAGACCGGACGACAAGTTGGAAAAGCTTGTCATTGACTATGCTGTAAGAAAGACAACAGGCAGCCGCAAGGACATCGACGGAGTGTACTACTCCAAGAACGGGCGCCACCTCATCATGGCGTCGAAGAGCCTCAGCGGAGAATACACCGTCTGCGAAGGCGTGAGGGAAATCGACGCCGATGCCTTCTGGGGCTGCGCCTACCTCGAGAGCCTCACGCTCCCCGAAGGTGTCGAGGCTATAGGCCACGAGGCATTCGGCAAATGTATCTCACTGAGGGAAATCACCATCCCCGGCAGCGTAAGGAAAATGGGGGTAAACCCATTCATCGGTCTTCGCGACATCAGCATCCGCAGTTTGTCGCCTGCCGTCATTTGCGACGGCAATGCCGTGTACACCGACAACGGCAAGACACTTGTGGCTTTCGTTTCTTCGTGCAAGGATTTCTGCGTCCCCGAGGGTGTGGAATACATTGGCGAAAAGGCATTCTCCGGCAAGAGAACCCTGCAGAGGGTGTCACTGCCGCAGTCGCTCAAAGTAATCGACGACGAGGCATTCTTCGACTGCGACGCTCTCCTTTCCGTCACCATCCCCGAGTCAGTCGCCATAGTGGGGCAGTGTGCCTTCAGCGACTGCCTGTCGCTCAAGCGCGTGGAGTTCATGGGCATTCCCAACAAGGTAAAGCGCACGGTATTCACCGGTTGCGAGAACATCCGCGAGATAGTAATCCCCCAGGACCCCGACGGCAAGTTCAAGAAGATAAGGAGAGATTTCGACGATGCCTTCATTGAGAAAGGGAAAAAGGCCAAAAAGAACAAGCAGTCCGAGAAATCCGAGAAGTCCGAGTTGTCCGAGCCCTCCGAGCCCTCCAAGTTGTCCGAGCCCTCCGAGAAGTCTGATTTGTCCGAGCGGTCTGAGTTGTCCCCCAAAATCCCCACCAAGAAATGAAATCCCCCTACATCGACCGCGACATAAGTTGGATGTACTTCAACCATCGCATCCTGCGCGAAGCTCAGCGCGAGGACATCCCATTGCTTGAGCGCCTGTCGTTTCTCGGCATCTACTCCAACAACCTCGACGAGTTCTTCCGCGTGAGGATGGCATCGCTCAACCGCCTCTACGAATCGGTGGACAAGAGTGCCAAGAAGCAGCGCGAGCATCTGAAGTCCACCATCAAGACCATTAACAAGCTCAACGAGGCATACAGCGCCGAATATACCGAAGCCACAGCCCACGTGTTCAGCCTGCTTGAGGAACACAACATAAAACTGCTCAACGAGAATGGGCTCAACGAGGAGCAGGAACGCTTCATACGCGATTTCTACTACGACAAGCTCAACGGCGCCACCAATCCCGTGTGGCTCGACAACCTCACCGAAATCGGAAAACTGCAGGACAACCATATCTACCTCATCGTGAAGAAGACGGAGAAAACGGAAGACTTCGGAAAGAAACCCAAGACCGACTATGCCGTGATAAAGGTGCCCGACGAGGAATTCGGACGGTTCATCACGCTGCCGCCGAGCGACGGTTGTCAGCACGCCATGTATCTCGACGACGTGGTGCGCTTCTGTCTGCCGCTCATCTTCATCGGCTTCAAGCCCAGCAGCTTCGAGGCTTACTCCTTCAAATTCACCAAGGACGCCGAAATGGAGATGGAGAACGGCGCCGACTACGGCATGCTGCAGCTCATTGCCAAGGGCGTGAACAGCCGCAAGAAGGGCGAACCGGTAAGAATCGTCTACGACCGCCTCATGCCAAAGGACATGCAGAAGAAGATAATGTCGCGCCTCAACGTGGAGCATCTCGACGCGGCACTGCCAAGCGGCAGATACCAGAACCACAAGGACTTGATGAAATTCCCCGACTTCGGGCACAAGGAACTGAAATACCCCAAGTGGGAACACGCCCTGAAGGAGGAGTTCTGCAAGCAGGAGAGCATCCTCAAGCAGATTCGCGAGAAGGACAGGTTCATCCACGTGCCTTACAACTCTTTCGACGCCTACATACGAGTGTTGAGGGAGGCGGCGCTGCATCCCGACGTGAAGGAGATAAAGACAACGCTCTACCGCCTCGCCTCCGACTCAAAAGTGGTGAAGGCTCTCGCCTGCGCCGCACGCAACGGCAAGAAGGTGACCGCCGTGGTGGAGCTGCTCGCCCGCTTCGACGAAAAGAGCAATATCAAGTGGAGCAAGCGCATGCAGGAGGAGGGCATCAACGTGATTTTCGGCGTGGAGGGTCTGAAGGTTCACTCCAAACTGCTGTACATCGAGTCGAAGAAGGGCAATATAGCCTGTATCGGCACAGGCAACTTCCATGAAGGAAACGCCAAGGTTTACACCGACTACCTCATGATGACCGCCAGAAAGGACATTGCGGCGGAGGTGAACAAAGTGTTTGACTTCATCGACCGCCCGTTCTCGCAACCTCGCTTCCGCGAACTGCTCGTCTCGCCAAACTATATGAAGACGAAGCTCATGCAGCTGCTCAACAACGAGATAAAGAATGCCAAGGCCGGCAAGGAGGCGTGGTTCAAAATGAAAATCAACCATATCACCGAACCTGACATGGTGGAAAAGCTCTACGCCGCGTCGCGCGCCGGGGTGAAGGTGGAGCTGCTCGTGAGGGGCAACTGCTCTCTTGTGCCAGGCATCCACGGCACAAGCGACAACATCAAGGTGGTGGGCATCATCGACCGCTACCTGGAGCACTCGCGCATCATCATCGCCTGCAACAACGGACAGCCCAAGTATTTCATCGGCAGTGCCGACTGGATGCCGCGCAACTTGACCAACCGCATCGAGGTGTACACCCCGGTTTACGACATCGACATGCAACGCGACTTGCTGCGCACCGTGGAATACGGTCTCGCCGACACCGTAAACGGCCGCCTCGTCGACGGGCATGGCAACGACCCTATCCAGACTGCACCCGACGGCAGGAAATTCCGGTCACAAGAGGAACTGCAGAACAAGACTTGCAAACAGGACGACAAAGAAAAATAATTTTTACTGACTACTTATGAGCAAAGACAAAAACAAGGGGAACATCGTATCTGAAGGGGGCTTCGACATATCATACAACGCCGCCGCTATCGACATCGGGTCCAACGGAGCAAGACTGCTGATAAAGAATTTCTTCCGCAAGAACGGGTGCGGCGAACCTAAAATCACGAGGGTGATGTATATGCGCGTGCCACTGCGGCTGGGCAAGGACGTGTTCACGCTGGGCAAAATATCCAAGGAGCGCGAGGAGAAGATGCGCGAGATGCTGAAGGCTTTCAAACATATCATGCGGCTTAACGACGTGGTGACCTACCGTGCCTGCGCCACTTCGGCTATGCGAGACGCGGAGAACGGCGAGAAGGTTCTCCGCAGACTGCACCGGAAAACGGGCATCCGAGTGGAGATTATCCGCGGACAGGAGGAGGCACGGCTACTCTGCAACAACATGCTGGAAAACAGCGGTTGCACCACCGGCGACTACACTTACATCGACGTGGGCGGAGGCAGCACGGAGATTTCGCTTATCCACAACGGGGTGCTCGCCCACAGCAAGTCGTACGACATCGGTACGCTGAGGATGCTAAGCGGCAAGGTGTCGGCATCGGCGATTGAGGAGATGAGGACTGACCTCTCGCTCTATGCGCGGGAGTTGCCCGATATCCGCCTCATCGGTTCTGGCGGCAATATCAACAAGCTCTTCAAGCTGGCCCACAACAAGAAAGACCCGAAGCTGCTGCTCGTGGACGAGATTCGCGACATCTGCGCACGCATGAAACCGCTGAGCGTGGAGGAGCGCATGGAGGAGTTCGGTCTTAAACCAGACCGCGCCGATGTCATCATCCCTGCCGCCGAAATATACGTCACCGCCGCCGAAGCGTTGGGTTGCGACACCATTAACGTGCCCAACATCAGTCTTGCCGACAGCATTGTGGACGGAATTGAGTGGCGAGAAGCCCTCGGCTCACAGAATGAAGAATAAAGAGCAGCCCCCAAGCCCTCCGAGTAGTCCGAGAGGTCCGAGCCGTCCGAGTAGTCTGGGCCGTCCGAGTAGTCCGAGTAGTTCGAGCCGTCCCTTTCACAAAAAATTACCGCCACCTCAAGAAAAAACCCTCCCCCACCAACAAGTAATTAGCCCATATTTTTATATATTTGCAGCAGTCAATTGGTATGACAGTACCGGCATGTAACTGCAATGATAAAAAGAAGGAGAAACATGTTCGATAACCCAACTCCTTTTGACATTGCCGACTCTCAAAGGGAAGCTGGGCAAAACCACACAAAAGGTAAAAATTATTATTCACTTAAAACCTAGCAATTATGAAAAAGGAATTGATTGTTTCTCTATTGGCACTCTCCGGCACACCTGCTGCCGTCCTCGCCAATACGGACGTGGCGATAGACAAAGAGACATGGTCAAAGGCCGGGCTCAATGTAGGCGATGACGGTACGATTGCCGTTTCCGCAGGAGCTGACGTTGAGCTGGCAAACTCTCTCTCCACGAAAGAGAGCATTTCTACCAACGCCAAGGCTTACGCCTCTGAATACGAGGCGGACGAACAGAAGTCTGACATCGACACGAGGATTGCTGCCGCCAAGATTCTTTACAACGAAGCGGCTGGCATCGTCGCCACTATCAACGAGAGGATTGTTGCTGACAAGGCCGCATGGGAGAAAGGCATGAAAGACGGACAGCTCGGCAACTTGAAATACGACGGGATTATGAATGCTCTCGCCGAAGTAGAGTCTGCCGTTTCCGGGCAAGACGCCAAGATTAAGGCCATTGCCGCAAACGAGGACGGCATCAACGAAAGCAACGCCATAGAAGCAATGGCTCTGCTGGCCGAAATAAAGACCAACGTTTCAAACATCAATCTGGAACTGACCAAGGTGGAGCAAACCGCCGACACACGCATCGAGTATATCAAGGCGGAGAATGTGGCAAAGACGGAAGTGACGGCAGAACTGAAGAATGTAAGATTGTCGCTTAATGCGGTTTGGAACGCCGTGGGCGGCAAAGGTTATGCTGGAGCTGCTGAAATAAAAAGCAAGTATTCTGAAATCCTAATTTCCGTAAATACCACGGACGACGACATCGCTGCCGAATACAACAACGAGAATCTTCAGTACGCCCGTATTTTCATTACCGATGCTGACGGCAAGCCCGGCAAGGGTTTCGACGAAATCATTGCCGGACTGCAGGAGCGGGCTGACAGTCTGCTCTATGCCGCAAAAGAATGCAAGGCAAACTATGACACATTCTTTATTCTCGACAGGGCATTGAAATCTACGCCCGTGACGTATAACGGAATAAAGAAATACAACAATGCCATATATCCCGCTTGCAAAAGCTTGATTGAAGAATACACCGACGGCACAAACGAGGCTTACTATCTCAATTTGTTGGAGGGATATGAAGCCACGAGAAAGAACTACTACACTGACGTTCTTTTGCCAACCTACAAGAACATGGAGATTGTAGCCAAGCAGAAAATCATTGAAAGCGAACTGCAAGAGCTCTTTGCCGCCTTTCAGGAACTTCCCGACCTCGCCAAGGCCGACAAGCTGGCCTACGACGGCAGGACAAAGGATACCGACGGACAGAACTCGCAGGTAACGGAATGCAGTGAGGTAGCTGCAAAATGGACTGAAATAAACACCAAGTTCAACAACTCCGACCTCGCTCCTGCCACGCTGCAGAAGTATCTCAACGAGCTGGAGGAAATCAAGACGGAAATCGACGGGCTGACAAAGACGGTGGCGGATGATTTCGCAAACGGTCTCACGGCAAAGAACGACAACAGCACAATGACGGCGTTCGAGACACTCCGCAGCAAACTCCAGCTCAAGGAGGATTTCATCAACGGCGGCAGCGACTACAACGAAGTTATCGCCACGGACAACTACAACCGCTATCAGGCATTCCTGACGGCTGCGGGATTGGCCGACGAGGCATACAGCAACGCCAAGGAGCTTATCAAGAAATATCAGACCATCAAGAACGAGGAACTCAAGAAGCTCGTAAACATCGACGACATAAAGGAGGCTCAAGACAATGTCTACGCCTACGCCACGCTTATCGCCGACCTCAAGAGCGAGGCGAAGAGGACAAAGGAGGAAACCGCATCACCCGCCGTTTGGGATGTCACGGAGAAATACAAGGCCAAGGCCAACGCTTATACCGAGCAACTCAACTCCGCCAAGCAAGACCTCGACGACGCGGTTAATGACGCGGCAAGAAAGGTGCTTGGCGACAAGCTGGATGCAGTTTCTGATCTTCTCGATGCCGCCAACGAGGCTATTGAAAGCTACGACAAGAACGCCAAGGAAGGTGCGTTCAGCGACGTGGAGGAATTCTACAACGAGCTTAACGCAAACTCTTACAAGAAGAGTCCGTTCCTCATCAACAACCTCGACAGCGACTGGACGAAGTTCGGCGAGGTGGAGACATGGATTGCAGCCGACAAGGAGAAGGCTGCACAGGCATTCTGGAAGGCTCTCTACGACGGCAAGTATGTCGGCCCTGACGGCAGTATAAACGAGAGCAACATAATATACTATGGCGCGAAGGCTGCCAACGAGAAAGTTCTCGCGGAGATGGAGGGCTACGGCATAGCCGGCAAACAGACATACATCGACGCTTACACAGCCGCGGTGGAGAAGACGCTCGGTGCCGCCAAGACGATGGCCGACGAAGCCAATGCCAACGGCAATATGTTTGAAAAGATTGAAGCCGCAGACGGTGTCTTGGGACTTGTAGAACAGTTCTGGGCTCTACTCAGCGAGAACAACACCGAAAGCCCGTACATCCAGGCAAAGGCGGCCAACAAGGCATACGCCGACAACGTTGCCGCATACCAGAAACTAACCGCCGCCTACAAGGGCTTCAATGACGAGATTGCTGCGGTTATCATGTATTACGACAAGCTGAACGTGACAAGCTCTGACGTGCAGGCTTCCATCAGCACCATTCACGGATGGGTTGAGGAATGGGAAAACACCCTGACCGAGGACAACGCTGCTTCTCAACTTGCAACTTACAACAACGAAAAGCGCGACGAACGGATTAGCATTTGCATTGGCTGTCTTTACGTAAGCATCAATGAATTGGAGGAGAAAGGCATCCAGGCCGAAATCAGCAAAATCAGGGCCGAGAAGGCTGACGCCGACGAGAAATTCATCAACCCTGACTCGGAGACCGCCAAGGCTGTTGCTGCTTACTACAAGGAGAACTGCGAAGGTCTGCAGAGCGAGTTCGACGCTCTGAAGAAGACTCTGAACAATATAACGGACGAGAAGGAGAAGGGCGACAAGCTGCTCGAGTTCGAGAAGAAGGTTGCTGCCGCTCACGCTGGCTTCACCAAGCTCTGGAAACAGGATCTTATAGCCGAGCTTACCGCCACCGTAAAGGCCAGGATTGACGATGCACAGGAGGAGTTCGATGCTGCCAAGGCCGACTACGACAAGACTCACAAACCCGTGCAGACGGAATACGCCGACGAATACACGGCATGGCAGACTGTATTCGACCAGGCGAAAGACTTGTATAACTCGTGCGGCGACAACATCCAGACTTACAGCGACAAGATTGTCAGCCTTGTTGACGAAGCGGTAGAGGGCATCAAGACTGCCCGCGAGAGTGTGAACAACGCTGACAAGCCTTACATCACGCATGACAAGAAATACGCGGAGCTAGTTGCCGAGAATGCTGAAGCAAGGGCTGAAATCGACAGGCTCCAGAGCGTGGTGAACAGCATGAACTGTCTGTCTGACGAGGACAAAGCCACATATCTTGACGAGCTCAACTCATTTTACGACCGGAACTGCAATCAACTGGAAGCAGCCAAGACGGCAGCCGAAACGGGAACTGTCGGAATGTTCACTGAAAGCAGCGTGTTGAACTATGGCATCGCAACCATAAAGAGCAAGGCTGCCAACAAAGAGCTTGGCGTAAAGGCAAGCGAAGCGAAGTTCTACTATTACAACCTGCTCTATACCGCAACACAAAAGATGGTGTCTGCCAACAACAGCCACATCTATGATGCGGACGGCACTATCAAGGAGAATTACAACAGTCTCTTGACCCGCGGCGACAACTGGAACAATTATGTAAGCAAGTTCAGCTACTTCTCGCCGAGAGTGTATATAGCTTTCGACATCAACGGCGAATACTGGTACGAGGACAAGTCTCTCAAGGAAATCAACTTCGTCAATGACGCCGAAGGCTTCGACCTCATCAAGACAACTGCCGAGGACATCATCGGGAAGATGACTGCACTGACCGAGAGCATGAAGGAGAACACCTACGTGGTGGGCGACGTGACCGACGACAAGGAGGTGCTCACCGACGACTACACGGCCATCATCAGAGCTCTGCTCACTGGCGACATCACTGGCAAGGCTCTTGCCGCTGCCGACATCGACGGCGACGGGCAGGTGACTGTCGGCGACGCCACGCAGGTGGCCGTGAAGGTGACTACCGGACAGTTCCCGGGCGGCGCCAGCTACGTCAAGGCAAAAGATGCTGCGGCGGAGACGCTGTGTCTCTCTGCCACAAACGGGAACGGGGTGCAGCGCATAGCTATCAACCTGAACAGTGCGAAGACTTATGTGGGATGCCAGATGGACATCGTCCTGCCTGCCGGCATGACGGTAGTGGGCGAAAGCCTTGGCGACCGCGCCAACGGACACGTGCTCTCTTCCATCGACCTGGGCAACACGCACCGCGTGGTAATCAGCAACATCGAGACAAGTGTCTTCAACGGCGGCGAGGCCATCCTCTATCTCGACGTGCAGGACGGTAACGCCGACGGCATGACGCTGGAGAACGTTATCTTCTCCGAGGCCAACGGACGTATCTCGCGCATCGGCGGCGACAGTGCCACCGGCATCAACGGCGTGGAGGCTGATAGCAGCTTGAAGCAGAGGGTTTACTCCGTGGACGGACAGTTGCTCAACAAGGTGAAGAATGGCATCAACATCATCCGCAACGCCAACGGCAAATCGCAGAAGGTGGCCAAATAGCAAGACACAGAAGCATCGTAATATTATTGGGAATCACCAACTTAATGCAAAAAGACTTATGTTTAAGAATAACAGAATAAACCGCATCGCCCTCGTTGCCGCCATCACGGTTTGCAGTGCGCTGACGGCTCTTGCCGGCAACCGCATCACCCTTGGCGACGGCACACCGATTGCCATCAAGCCGGGCGAATCAAAGGTAATCGCGGTAAACCTCACCAACGACGAACAGATCGCAGGCTTGCAGTTCGACATGGAAATCACATCTTCCAACATAGAGATTGTGGAGGGCAGTCTGAAAGTGAACGAAGACCGCGCGGGACGCGACGAATTCACCACCACGCTATATCACAAGGCGGACGGCAAATGGCGCTACACCATCCTCACCAGACCCGACGCCATCAACGTGATTGGCGGCAGTGAAGGCACACTGGGATATTTCACCATCAAGGCTAACGAGAAATTCAGGAAGGACGACAATGCCAGGATTCTGTTCTCTACCTGCAGCGGTTCCACTCCCGAAGCGAAGAAGGCGATTATAGACATCCACGAGTCTCTCGCCGTGACTCAGCAGGTGGGCGACATCGCCCTTGGCGAGACAGCCTTCACCATCAAGCCGGGCGGAACGCACAGGGTGGACGTGGCACTCAACAACGAGATTGACCTCTACGGTATGCAGACGGACATCATCCTGCCCAAGGGACTGCACGTGGCAAAGAATGCCAAAGGCAAGCTCGATTTCATCTACAGCGACCGTCTGCCGCAGGAATACGCTATCTCATCAGCCGAAAGAGAAGGTTTCGTGAGAGTGGTTGTCGCCTGCCTGCCGGTAGTGAAGATTACGGGCAACTCGGGCACCGTATTCTCTTTCAACGTGGAGGCCGACGCTGACTTCGTTTCCGACGAGAACAGCAAAATCACATTCTCCAACACCCTCGCCTCCGACAACGCCGGCGGTCTTTACACCCTCGAAACGGCGAACGCCGTGGTCACGGTGACAAGTGCAAAAGTCCGAAACGACGCTGCTTACAAGCGTCTCTCCGAGGAGCTGGCAGCTGTCCAGGCCCGTTTCGACGAGGTAAAGAACATCATCAGAACCGACTACGCTGCTGTGGCAAGCCAGTTCTCTTCAACGGAACTTGCTATCCAGACAGGACTGGACGACGTGGCCAAGGAACTGAAGGCGAAGTATGATGCCTTCGAACTTGACGAGAATTCCACTCTCGACATCCATTCTTTGAAGGATGCCATCGAGCAGCTTCTCGAAGATGCCAAGAAGGCTTACGAAACGACAGGCATCAATGGTGCATGGACGGATGCGGACGGTGCCGGCTACACCAGCATCTACACACCCAACGGCACCAAGGTTGAAACTCCCGTCAAGGGCATGCCTTGCATCATCCGTTACGCCAACGGCAAGAACGTGAAGGTTGTAGTGAAGTGAAAACGTAAGATTTAATTTATACATAGAACATGTTGGTACGAAGAACGCGGGCATTCCAGGGTTTGTGAAAATACCGCTTGACTGCGTTCTTCTTTTTTTGTTTGCCCGCGACGATGATTTAGCCTCGCCATTATGTTTTTGTCCGTCGAATATTTTGCCTGTTGCACAAAAATCACTACCTTTGCCGCAGTCTTTTAAAACAAGGCTCCGTAGCTTAGCTGAATAGAGCGTCAGATTCCGGTTCTGAAGGTCTTGGGTTTGAATCCCAACGGAGTCACAAATACACCAAGAGTATATAGAGGATTTACTTTGCGTAAAGTCCTCTTTTTTTTGTTTATATGTCCGTGTCGGAATTATAGCCTTTCCCCCGTGTCGAAAACGTTCGTCACTGGCAAAGCGACGCTTTGCTTACCTTACACCCCTTGCCGCACGACCGTATGGCAAGAGACATAAGGTCATATGGCAAGGGGCGTGAGACCTTATGGCAAGGGGCATAAGGCTGACAAAGCAATGCTTGGTATCCGGAATTTGGCGGAAACGCCTGTAAAGGCGTGAGTAAACAGCAAGGCATAAACAAATAATCAATTCGCAAGTTGCGTACTTGATTTCCAATTGCTGATTAACAGAAAGAGTTACAGGCATATCACCAGAGGGATACCTTTCCGTATTTGCCCATATCAAGACAAGCGTCGATACCCATTGCCCGGAAAGCCCGAGCTATGGTCTTGAAAGAAAGGTTTTGCCCCTTTTCTATGCGGCAAACCTGCGAACGCTTTACACCCATAAGTTCACCCAGCTGCTCCTGCGTGAGTTCTTTAGCCTGTCGGGCTTTCTTGATGCTCTCGCCCATCAGGAAAGATTTCATTTCATTCTCGTATTCGTCACGTAACGGTTCTCCCTTTTCACCTAATGCACGGTTCAATGACTCTGTAAAAGTGTAGGCTTTCATATCTGTATATTTTATTTGTCCTTTTCATTAAAATACTGCTCTCTTATTCCTTCGGCTCTTTTAATTTCTTTCCGCGGAGTCTTTTGTGTCTTCTTTATTATGCCATGTGTAGCGACAACCAATTTTTTATCGTCACTGTCCCAAAATGCGAACAAGCGATAAGCCATTTTGTTGTATAGCGTACGAAACTCCCAAATGTCCGTGTTTTCCAGTTTCTTGAAAATATCCTTGTCAATATGGTACATGCTTTTACCCATATTGTAGTAAATCTTCTTTCTGGCTTCTGGGGAGACACTTTCTATAAACTCCTGTGCTTCCTCCAATACTTCAATGTCAAATAATGGTTTTTCGTTCATTACATTCCATTTTACATTGCAAAGGTAACAACAACTGTTGATATATGCGTAAACAAAACAGATGTTTTTTTGGTATTCTCGCCCACTTTCGTTATCGGCAGTAAGCGGAGGACAAAACAACGAGCCTCGTCATTTTTCCCGTTCGCAGGCATTCTTGTTCCCATTATCACAAAAATTATATACCTTTGTCCCCGTATCTTTTCCGCAAACAGCGGAAAGCATAAGGCGCGGTTCTATAAACACCGCCATAGACAAGTCAAACAAAGAAAATCATCACAACGTAAATGAATATGAGATTTCACATTATCCCCCTACTCCTCTGCGCACTGCTCTTCGGCGGATGCAAGGGGAACGACAAGTCCGCACAAGATGCCGCAGACGGCAACAAAGTTAAAAAGACATGGAGAACCATGGTGGTGAAAACCGCCGACACGGAGGTGAACCATCTTTTCTCCGCCTCAATACAGGGCAGGCAGGACATAGAGATAAGGGCGCAGATACAGGGAAAAATCATGTCGGTGAACGTAAGGGAAGGACAGGCGGTGAAGCGCGGGCAGACGCTTTTCACCATCGACGCCGCTTCCTACCGCGCCGCCCTCGCACAGGCTGCGGCGCAGGTGCAGGCTGCCCTTGCCGGCGAGGCCACGGCAAAGCTCAACTACGAGAGCAAGAAACGGCTCTTCGACGGCAAGGTGGTTTCAAGACACGAACTGGAAGTGGAACACAACACATGGCGCGATGCCCAGGCGCAGGTGGCTCTCGCACGGGCGGCGGAGGCGAGCGCGCGCAACAACCTCTCGTACACCGTGGTGAAAAGTCCTGCCGACGGCGTGGTGGGCACTCTGCCCTATCGCCAGGGCGCACTGGTGGGGCCGGAGACGGCGCAGGCACTGACCACCGTTTCCGACAACTCCGTGATGTACGTGTATTTCTCGATGGACGAGAACCAATATCTGGCCCTGCTCCGCAAATACGGTTCGGCACAGAGCGTAATCGACCGCATGGAGCCTGTGGGCCTGCTGCTCAGCGACGGCGGCGCCTACAACAAGCAGGGGCGCGTGGCAAGCATCAGCGGCGTGATAAACAAGAGTACAGGCAGCGTTTCGCTGCGCGCCGACTTCCCCAACCCCGACCGTCTGCTCCACAGCGGCGCCACGGGCAACGTTGTGATGAAGTCCAGATACAAAGGCGTGATGGTAATACCGCAGTCTGCCACCGTCACCCTGCAGGACAAGACGATGGTCTACCGTGTGGTAAAGGGCAAGGCCGTGTCGCAGGAGGTTCACGTCAGTGCCGACAACGACGGGCGCAACTTTATTGTGACAAGCGGACTGAAGCCGGGCGACGAGATTGTGGCTGACGGCGCGGGAATGGTACAGGAGGGAAGCGTGATTGAGTGAGATTGAGTGTGGAGTTTGGAGTGAGGAGTGAGGAGTTTGGAGTGAGGAGTTTGGAGTGAGGAGTTTGGAGTGAGGAATTCCATAGCGGTCTTTGCTAATCCTATTATATAAATAAGGTAGAAACAGAAAGTGGAAAAAGGAAATATATTTATCAAGCGGCCGGCGATGGCGATATCCGTGTCGGTCATAATGCTGGTGGCGGGCATCATATCGCTCTTGTCACTGCCCGTGGAGCAGTACCCCGACATCGCTCCGCCTACGATATACGTACACACCGAATACACGGGCGCTGATGCCGACGCCGTGATGCAGAGCGTGGTGATGCCTCTCGAGGAGGCCATCAACGGCGTGGAGGACATGATATACATGACGTCGAACGCGGGCAACGACGGTTCGGCGTGGATCCAGGTGTTCTTCAAACAGGGCACCGACCCCGACATCGCCGCCGTGAACGTGCAGAACCGCGTGGCGAAGGCGCAGGGACTGCTCCCCTCCGAGGTGACGCGCGTGGGCGTGAGCACCGAGAAGCGGCAGAACAGCTACCTCAAGATCGCGGGCCTCACCTGCACCAACGGGAAATATGACGAGAACTTTATCGCCAACTACCTGGAGATAAACGTCACGCCGCAGCTCAAGCGCATCGAGGGCGTGGGCGACGTGCAGGCGTACAGCAGCACCTACGCCATGCGCGTGTGGCTCAAGCCCGATGTTATGGCGCAATACGGTCTGGAGCCTGCCGACGTGAACAACGCCATCAACAGCCAGAGCTTCGTGGCGGCAGTGGGCGCACTGGGCGAAAGGAGCAAGAACGCCTTTCAGTACACCATAAAGTACAAGGGACGCTATGCCGACGTGAAGCAGTTTGAGAACATCATAGTGAAGGCCGACAAGAACGGCAACGAACTGCGCCTGAAGGACGTGGCGAAGGTTGAGCTTGGGGCCACGGCGTATAATTTCCGCGGAATTATCGACGGGCAGCCGGGCGTGAATTTCATGGTGTTCCCCGTGGCCGGCGTGAACATGACGAAGGTGAACCAGGACATCGACGACTTGCTCGACAACATCAGCAAGGACCTGCCCGACGGACTGAAATTTGTCGTACACATGGACACCAACGATTTCCTCTTCGAGTCGATCAACGAGGTAGTGGAAACGCTCCTCATCGCCATACTGCTCGTCATACTGGTGGTCTATTTCTTCCTGCAGGATTTCAAGAGCACCTTCATACCGTCCATCTCCATCATAGTGAGCCTCGTGGGCACATTCGCCTGCCTCAAGGCGGCAGGCTTCAGCATCAACATCCTCACCCTCTTCGCCCTTGTGCTCGCCATCGGAACGGTGGTCGACGACGCCATCGTGGTGGTGGAGGCGGTGCAGACAAAGTTTGACGCCGGATACAAGTCGCCCTACCTCGCCACGCGCGACGCCATGAGCGACGTGACGACAGCCGTCGTGTCATGCACCCTCGTCTTCATGGCGGTGTTCATCCCCGTCACATTCACCGGCGGCACGGCGGGCGTGTTCTACACGCAGTTCGGCGTGACGATGGCTTCGGCGGTGGGTCTCTCCATGGTGAGCGCGCTCACGCTATGCCCTGCCCTGTGCGCCCTCCTCATGCGCCCCGCGTCGGGCGAGAAGAGCGCCGGGAGCTTCAACGGGCGCGTGAAGGCAGCCTACAACGTGACGTTCAACGCCCTGCTCGGCAAATACAAGCGCGGAGTGATGTGGTTCTTCCGCCGCAGATGGGTGGCATGGCCGGCCCTGGCGGCAGCGGCGGCGGTGTTCGCCTATCTCATGACGACAACGCGCACGGGACTCGTGCCGCAGGAGGACAAGGGGTTCATACAGATAATGGTTGGCTCGTCGCCCGGCACCTCGATGGAGGAAATGGGAAAGATCATGCACCGCGTGGAACAGGTGGTGAAGAAACAGCCCGAAGTGGCGAGCTACGCGCGCATCGACGGTTTCGCCGGAAGCCTCGGCTCGTGCTACGGCACGATATTCGCGCTGCTCAAGCCATGGGAAGAGAGAAAGGGCGACGACCACAGCATAACGGCGGTAATCGGACGCATACAGGAGGAGGCAGCCGACGTGAAGGAGGCGACCGTGTTCTGCATGGAGGATGCCATGATACCGGGCTACGGCGAGGGCAACGCCATCGACCTGAACCTGCAGGACAGGACGGGCGGCGACACCAAGGTGTTCTACAACCATGCGCAGGAATTCCTCCTCGCCCTCAACAACAGGCCGGAGATTGCCATGGCATACTCGTCGTACAACGTGAACTTCCCGCAGTATGACGTGGCGGTGGACGCTGCAAGATGCGAGCGCGCCGGAGTGTCGCCGCAGAAAGTGCTTGAAGTGCTGGGAGCATATACCGGCGGCACATACGTGAGCAATTTCAACAAGTTCGGCAAGGTGTACCGCGTGATGACGCAAGCGTCGCCCGAATACCGCCTCGACGAGTCCGCGCTCCACCGCATCTTCGTGCGCACCGACGACGGGATGGCACCCGTGAGCCAGTTTGCCACCCTCACCAAGAAGGTGGGCGCCGAGGGTGCCACGCGCTTCAACCTCTACAATTCCATCGCGGCCAACGTGAGCGTGGCAGACGGCTACTCCACGGGCGAGGCGCAGCGCGCCATCAAGGAAGTGGCGCAGCAGACCCTGCCCCACGGCTATTCCTACGAATACGG
This sequence comes from Oscillibacter sp. MSJ-31, assembly GCA_963629785.1. Lineage (GTDB taxonomy): Bacteria > Bacteroidota > Bacteroidia > Bacteroidales > Bacteroidaceae > Prevotella. The sequence continues at coordinate 78,564 of CAVGJZ010000003.1, forward strand.
CGGCATAGCGCGCGAGGAGGCTGGACAGGGCGGCACATCGGCCGTTGCCGTCTACGCTCTCTGCGTATTGCTCATCTACCTTATCCTCGTGTGCCTCTACGAGAGTTTCCTCGTGCCGCTGGCGGTAATCCTCAGCGTGCCGTTCGGCCTGATGGGAAGTTTCCTTTTCGCCCGCGTCTTCGGGATAGAAAACAACATCTACCTTCAGACGGGTGTCATCATGCTCATCGGCCTTTTGGCGAAGACCGCCATCCTCATCACCGAATACGCCTCGGAACGCCGCCGCAAGGGCATGGGCATAGTACAGGCGGCTTACAGTGCGGCGACAGCCCGCTTCCGTCCTATCCTGATGACTGTCATGACGATGGTAATCGGCATGCTGCCCCTCGTGTTCGCCTCCGGTGCCGGTGCCCACGGCAACAGGGCTCTGGGACTTGGCGTGGTGGGCGGTCTGCTCGTGGGAACGCTGGCTCTGGTGTTCGTCGTGCCGCTGTTCTTCATAGTGTTCCAGCATCTGCAGGAGAAATACGTAAGAACGCCGGAGAAAAAGTAGAACATCACACTTGGAAAATGTTTTACGAATAAGACATTTGGAACACTTTTCTTTGGGAGCTGATTTCAAGGAGCAGTGCTTTTCGGGGAGGAAACGATAGCTTTGCCCGGAGGAAACGATAGCTTTGCTCCCCGAAAAGCTATCGTTTCCTCCGAGGTTTTGGGGTGTCGGTTTTTAAGATATACCTATTACATTGATTATCAACGTTTTGCGTTCGCCATAAAAGAACGGCAAAATCCGGTTAAGATTTCAGCAAGTCCCACATCGGTAAAATGCGACATTTGGAACACTTTTCAAACATCGCACAAAGGGTATGTAACAAATGTTGCACTGATTTTTTTACGACAATAGAGACAATGTAGACAATAGAGACAATTTCCGGCAATACACACAACGACAATTCGGCGGAAAAACGGCGGATTGTCAAAATAAAAACATACCTTTGCAGGTATATGACAAAAGTCTTGCCCGTTATAATACTCAGCCTCGTGTGTTTCGCATTGGGAACACACGCCGAAGTCGCGCCGAACACAAAGGCGCAGATTAAGGAGGCGGAAAGCCTGCGCGCCAAGGGCGACCAGGCGAAATGCCTGGTGCTGACCAACGGCATCATCGACGCTATGGAGACCGCACGCGACCTGCAGCGCGACGACTCACTGGTTCTCATGAAGGCGGAATTTCTCTGCGGCAACGCAAACATTGCCCTCGGCAACGGGGCGAAGGGACTGCTGATGCTGAGGAAGGCGAGCGACATAGCGAAGCGAACGGGCGACACACGCTTCTTGGCGCAGGTTTACAACAGCATCTTCTACGTCTACTACAACACGCTGGACTTCGCACAGGCGCAGACCCTGCTGGCGCAGGCAATAGACCTGTCGGAAAAGAACGGCGACAGGCGCAACCTCACGCGGCTCTACAACAACAAGGGCCTCACCTTCTACGCCCAGCGCCGGTATGCCGAAGCCCTCTCGCTAATGCAGAAGGCTCTTGACAACACGCTGCCGGAAGAAAAACACGAACGGTCGCAGATTTACACCAACATCGCAGAGGTGTACTACTCGCAGGGGGCGCTTCTCAAGGCGGAGCAGTGGCTCACAAAAGCTCTCGACGAACTGCGCCTTGCGCCGATAAGCGCGAAAAACATACAGCCATACCTCAACATGGCACTGGTGAAGGCCCGCAACGGCAAGACCGCCGAGGCGAAGAAGATACAGCGCAGGATATACAGGACACTGCCGTCGCTGCCCCTGCCGCAGAAAGTAAACTCCCTGAGACAGCTCGCCGACATCAGCTTCTGCACCGGCGACTCGATGAGGGGACTGCGCGACATGCTCCTCTACGACCAGCTCGCCGACTCCATGCAGCGCGAGGACAACAACTCGCAGATGCGGCAGTTGCTCGTGGCATACGACACGGAACGCCTGGCGCAGCACAACGCCTCGCTCGAAGACAGTCTGCGCGCAAGAACGGTAATCACATACGGGTCGCTCGCGTTCCTCGCCGTGGTAATCGCCCTGTCGGCAATACTTTATATAAAGGCAAGGGAAGACAAGCGCAAGGGACGGCTCATTGCGGAGCAGAAGGAACGCCTGCTGAAATACGAGCAGGAGGAGCACGAGCGGCAGCGACGCGAAATGAAACTCGAACTGGAACACAAGAGCCGGCAGCTCACGTCGTACACCATCGACCTCGCCGCCGTGAACGACTTCCACCAGAAGGTGGGCAGCGAACTGGAGAAGCTGCAGGCCGTCATAGCCGACGGCAACACCGCCGGGACAAAGGAAACGCTGAAGCGCGTGGAGGGCATGCTGGCGCATTTCAACGACAAGCCGGTGAACGACGATTTCAGGATTTATTTCGAGGAAGTGCATCCCGAATACCTCAAAAAGCTCTCCCACGCCTATCCCAAACTGTCAGAAAACGACCTGCGCCTCTGCGCATACATCTTCCTTGGAATGTCCACCAAGGAAATAGCTGCTCTTACGTACCGCGAAGTGAGAAGCATAGAGTCTTCGCGCAATAGGCTACGCAAAAAGCTTGAATTGGAGAACGGCGCCGACATGAGGGCTTTCCTCATGGCAGAAGAGGAACGTTTTAACAATGTGCAGTAGCATTGCAGTAGTATTTGTTTGAGCCGATATGCTGTTTAATTGTAACTTTGCGGCAGATTTTCACGACAAAATGACAATCGGGCATCATTTCAGGAATAACAACAAACAAATACAAAACGCTTATGAAACAAAATCTATTTTCAGCCTTCGCCGTATGCACGGCAATGCTGTTCCCGTGCTTCGGAACAGCCACCGCATCGGCAAGCGAAGTGGACACCGTGTTTGTTGAGGGTTTCGACACGCAAGAAGACTTCAACGAATGGGAGATTGTAAATCCAAGCACGGAAACGGAAAAGACATGGTATTACTATTCAACCAAAGGCAACGGACAAGCAAGAATTCTGAAAGACAACGTAGCACACGACAACTGGCTCATATCGCCCACGTTCAGTCTTGAAGAGGGCAAGATATATGAATTCTCGTGCTACGTCTTTAGCGGCACTTACAACAAGACAGAGCGGTTGAAGATAACCCTCGGCAGCGGGCGCACCGCCGAGGCGCAGACAACGGAGCTGATCAACCTCGACAATTTAGTAAGAGGCGAATCCCCCACACATTACGACCACAGGTTCTCGGTGAACGCCACCGGCGAATACGCCATAGGTCTGTACGCCTATAGCGAGGCAAACCAGGGAAGAATAGAGGTGGACAGCATCTGCGTGAGGGAGCTGTCGGCAGGCAGCGTGCCCGACTCGGTGTCGGGACTCACGGCAGTGGCAGCACCCATGGGCGAACTCAAAGCCACGGTATCGTTCACCGCCCCTGCCCTCACGTCCAAGGGCGACGAACTCTCCTCGCTCACGAGCGTCACGCTGTCGAGAGACGGAGAGGTAATAAAGACTTTCACTGAGGTCACTCCCGGCATGAGCATGAAATACACCGACGACAAGGCAAAGCAGGGCTACAACACGTATGAGGTGGCAGCAGCCAACGGCGACGGCAGCGGCGAAACGAAATCCGTGAAGGTTTACGTGGGCCTCGACGTGCCGCAAAACGTGAAAAGTCTCAAGGCCGGGCGCAACAAGGACATGTCGGTGACCGTCGCATGGGAAAAGCCCGTGGAATCGGTAAACGGCGGCTATTACGACGAGGCAACGCTTACGTATGCCGTGACGCTCGACGGCGACATCATAGCCAAGACCAACGACACACAGTACACATACAAGCCCGTGGATGCGGCGCAGCGCAGCTATTCGTTCGGCGTAGTTCCGGTGTCAGAGCTTGGATGCGGCACTGACACGCTCTCAAACAACGTAATCAGCGGCGACCCCATAGCTGCGCCATACACGGAGAAATTCGCCAACGGCAAGACGGTGGCAAGCGGATGGCTGACCGACAGTTCGGTGTCTGTAAGGACGTGGGAGATAACCACTACCGACGACACGGGCATCGACACGCCCGACAACGACGGATATATGATAATGGCGGACACATACTACGCCTTCAACGGCGAACGGTCAAGGATGATGTCGCCCGTGTTCGACCTCAAAGACATGCAGAACCCGGTGTTCTCCTTCGCCCTTTACCAGAGGAGAGCCGACGATGCCGACCTGTACGGCACGTCGAGGGACTCCGTTGTGCTGCAGGTGTCGGTGGACGGCGGTGAATGGGAGAACGTGGCGAACGGTATGTTCAGTCCCTACACCGACGGTGCCAACGGATGGTCAGTGTGCCGCGTGCCCGTGCTGAAATATGCCGGCCACAACGTGCAGTACGCCCTCGACCTGAAGCTCGACAGCGACGACGGTTCCCACCACTATGTATTCGTGGACGACATCGCCATCGCCGAGGCAGGGTTTGCCAAGAATATCGGAATAAAGTCGTTCACCGCCGACAAGAAGAGAGTCAGCGTGGGCGAAGACACCAACTTCAGCGCAGTGGTCTACAACAACGGCTGCGACACTGCCGAGGGCTACGACGTGGTGCTCTACCGCGACGGCAAGGAGCAGGAACGCATCAGCGGCTGCAAGACGGGAGCTACCGAGAGTTCGGAATACACATTCACCGTAGCCGCCACACTTGCCGACTCGCGCGGCGAGGCTGCCACTTGGAGTGCGGCAGTGGAATACACCGGCGACGAGGTGGCCGACGACAACACTACGGACGGCATCGCATGGTCGGTGCGCAAGAACGAAGTGGACGCGCCTGCCAACCTCACGGCAGAACAGAGCGGCAACGCCATACAGCTGGCATGGGGCGAATGTTCATCCAAGGCAGGAGTGGCAACGGAGGCGGCTGACCCCGTAACCGACGACTTCGAGAGCTACACCCCGTTCATCATCGACAACATAGGCGACTGGACAGTGATAGACCGCGACGGGGGAGCTACGCTCAACAGTCCGGTAATCCCCGTGAACTACGCCCACAAGGGCGAGCCTATGGCTTGGCAGATATTCAACACCACCGAGGCAGGCGTGGTGACGGAAGACCACTACGACAACGTGTTCGAGGCTAAATCAGGAGTGCAGTACATCATGTGTACGTCGAACGACGACTACTACAGGCTCAACGACGACTGGCTCATCTCACCGCGTCTCGACGGCAAGGAGCAGACTATCTCATTCTTTGCCCGCACGCCGAGTTCTGCTTCGGGAGCTGACTGGCTCAAGGTGTATTATTCCACCACGGACAAAGACCCCGACAGCTTCGAGGAAGTGGAGAAGGACAGCCACATCGCCGTATGGGACGGCTGGGGCAAGGATGCCCACTCATACAGTCTGCCCGAGGGCACGCGCTATTTCGCCATACGCTGCGTGAGGTGCTTCCTCTACTGCATGGTGGACGACGTGACTTACGCCCCCTACAACGGAGAAGAACCCTCGCAGACGCTCATAGGATACAACGTGTACAGAAACGGCGAAAAGATAAACGCCCTGCCGGTGACAGAGCCTTCGTTCAAGGACGAGGGATGCGAGAAGGGCAAGAACGTGACATACAACGTCACCGCCGTTTACGAAGAGGGCGAATCTGACTTCTCCAACGATGCCACGGCACTCTTGTCGCAAATCTCCGGCGCATCTGCCTCGGCACAAGCCACGGCAACTGCCGCATACAGCATCAACGGCATGCGCACCGGCAACAGCGGCAATGGACTGCGCATCGAGAAGATGGACAATGGAACAACACGAAAGGTTATTGTGAAATAATCAGGTAAATTTCTCAAATTAGCAAACTTTTAGCGACCAGCAGGCGGAACCGTCCCAAGAGAGGGAGAGCGGTCCCGCCTTTTTGTTTTCCCGCATTTTGTTTTTTGGGCATCAGTTGGTGACGGTATTAGGAAAAATATGACTATCTTTGCCCGTGTTTCAAGAAACAAGGGACTCACCTAAACAGATACGGAAATGAACATAACAGAAAGATTTCTCAACTACGTGAAATTCGACACGCAGTCGGCGGAGGACAGCCAGACGGTGCCGAGCACAAGCAAACAACTCATATTCGCCGAATACCTGCGCGACGAACTGAAGGCCGAGGGCTTCAGCGACGTGGAGATGGACGGCATGGGGTATATCTATGCCACGCTGAAGGCGAACACGAAGAAGGACATTCCCACAATCGGCTTCATCAGCCACTACGACACGTCGCCCGACTGCAGCGGCAAGGACGTGAAGCCGCGCATAGTGGAAAACTACGACGGGGGCGACATCACGCTCTCCGAAGGCATCGTGTCGTCGCCGAAGAAATTCCCCGAACTGCTCGCCCACAAGGGGGAGGACATCATCGTGACCGACGGCCACACGCTGCTCGGGGCTGACGACAAGGCAGGCATCGCCGAAATAGTACAGGCCATGTGCTGGCTGCGCGACAACAAGGAGATTGAGCACGGCGACATCCGCATGGGCTTCAATCCCGACGAGGAAATTGGCATGGGGGCGCACCATTTCGACGTGGAGAAATTCGGCTGCCAGTGGGCGTACACCATCGACGGCGGAGACCTCGGCGAACTGGAATACGAGAATTTCAACGCCGCCTCGGCAAAGGTGAGCATCCACGGCGTGAGCGTTCACCCGGGCTACGCCAAGGGCAAGATGGTAAACGCCAATATGCTTGCTGCGGAATTCATCGGGATGCTGCCTGCCGACGAGACGCCGGAGACGACAGAGGGTTACGAAGGTTTCTACCACCTGCTCGGCATTGAGTCGGGCATCGAGAATGCCAAGCTGGCGTACATCATCCGCGACCACGACCGCAAGACGTTCGAGGAGCGCAAGCGTTTCATAAAGGGCGTGGCGAAGAAGATGAACGAGAAATACGGCGAGGGCACTGTGGACATCGCAGTGAACGACCAGTATTACAACATGAAGGAGAAGATTGACCCGGAGATACACGTCATCGACATCGTGCTCAAGGCCATGGAGCAGTGCGGCGTGCCGCCAAAGGTGACGCCTATCCGCGGCGGCACCGACGGGGCGCAGCTGTCGTTCAAGGGTCTCCCCTGCCCCAACATCTTTGCCGGCGGCGTGAATTTCCACGGCCCTTACGAATTCGTAAGCGTGCAGGTGATGGAGAAGGCCATGCAGACAATAGTGAAGATCTGCGAGATAACAGCCGGCTACAACAGCTAAGGAAGAAGCGCGCGGGATGGCATTAGCCCGTCACATATACATAGGACAAGGGTCTTGCAGCAACACGCTGCAAGACCCTTGTCGTCTTTTTTTCGATGGTATAATTAGAGAGCCACCTTCACGGTATGCGTCTTGTTGCCGCGCTGCATACGGAAGAGGTAAACTCCGGAAGCGAGCGAAGAGAGGTTCATTGTCTGACCAGTCTTCGAGAGTTCTGCTCCTGCCACTTTCTGCCCCACTCCGTTATACACCGCCACACGGGCTGAACCTTCAGCGTCGGCGAAGAAGAAACGCGCGGTGCGTGTACGGCTGTCGGTTTCCATACGGAAGAGCTGGTCGGTCTGTGCTGCGTCACTGATACCCGTAGTGCCGTTAATCACCTCCTTTAGTCCTGCCAATGCGTCGATCTTGCCTGCGCCCCACACGTAGCTCACTGTTCCGGCATCGCCCGTGTAAGAGTCGTGGCGCGAGGTCTTCTGAAGCACGTCGCGCACCTGGGACGGTGTCAGGCTGGGATTGGCCTGCAGCCAAAGGGCTACCGTTCCCGACACGAGGGGAGCCGCCATCGACGTTCCTATGTTGATGTCGTAATAGTCGCTGCCGCTCTGTGCCACCGACGAGGAACTGCTGAACGAGGAATAGTAGCGCGACGTTGCCGAAACGACGGCGCAGCCGGGCGCAGTAACGTCGGGCTTGACGCGTCCGTCCACGGTAGGGCCGATGCTCGAGAATTTGGAAATCTCGCCAAGATTGCCCACAAGGTCGGTGTTCACGTCATACTTGCTGCCGTCGAGTCTCACGTAACTTTCCTTTGTATTGTAAGACCCCACGGAAATAACGCCCTCGCCGGTTCCGCCAAGCTCGCCCACGGTATAGCTGTTGTCGCCATCCGTCCAGCCGCGCTTGTTGGGGGTAAGGAACACGCCTCCCGAAACACAGTTCCACATGTGTACGGTGTTTCCCTCTTCGCCTTCCACCACGATGCCCAATTTGTATCCCTCGGGGATTGTGGTGGCGCGGCACATGATCAGAGCCTCCGGGCAGCCGTTGCCGGCATCGCGCACGGCTGCCATCTGCACGGTGGCAACGATATGGCTTCCGTCGGGGAAGGTGTATTTCACTTCGTCGGTACCGCCCACCGACACCTCGGGAGACTCTGCGACAATCTTTCCGCGGAGGTTCTCCACCACGACGGTCTTCACCTTCATGTCGCTGTCCTTCGAGCCCCAGATGTCGATGTATGATGTCTTTGAGGAGGAAGACGACGAGGATGAGGAACTATATCCTACCATCACCTTCATCGTCTTGTCATCGGCGGTGAAAGTCTTGGAGGCGTGGATGTTTTCAAGACCCTCGTTTCCGCACGCTCCCACGATGATACGCCCCGGACCTGTCATTTGGGCGAACGCCTGGTCGGTCTCCGACGTGCCGTCGTGCGGACCGAGATGCTGGCCGAGACTGATGTTCACGACGCAAGGTTTGCCCACACTCTCGGCGTAGTCGAAGACATACTTTATGCCGTCCACGATATTGGCGGTGGTATTCTTGAAGCTCACAAACACCAAGTCGGCGTCGGGAGCTACCCCGTAATAGCCGGATGACATATCCGCACCGGCTGCAATGCCTGCCACATGAGTGGCGTGGAACGACGACGCCATGTCGTATTTGGCGGCTTTCATCTCATCATACTCAGCATACTCCGCACCGTAGCCGTAGCCGTCGGGCGACTTTCCCGTCACGTTCTGGTCCCACACCCGCTTGATGCGCGTTGCCGCGCCGCCGGAGGTAAGGAAATCCACGTGGCTGTACTGAAATCCGTTGTCCACAATACCTACCACAACGCCGCTGCCCGTATAGCTCCCCATATCCGCCGTGACGGTGTGGCAAGCGTCCACGTTGCAGTCCTTGCGCGCCTCGTCCATAAGCAGGCGCGCCTCGCTGCCAGCCTGTATGTATGTCACGCCATCAAGGGCGGCAAGGCGGCTGACAACAGACACCGGCATGGTGGCGGTAACGAGGCGGTCGGAAATTACCGACTGCACATCTACTCCCTCTGCCTTCATCTTCCCGATGACCGAAGCGTCGCTGATATGTATGAATGCCTCTATTGTAGTCTCGGCGTTGTCGGCAGACTTCACGCCAATCGGCGACGAGGTCTTGTCCATCAACATCAGCGTGGTATTGGGCGACAGCTTCTGCGCCGATACTGTTCCGGCGGCAAGCAGCAGCGCCAACAAGATATAATTTCTTTTCATTAGTCAGATTGTTTTCTTGGTTCAGGTGGGTTATATGAATTTCCACCTTTTATACAAGGAAAGTGCCGGCCCGTTGCTGAGCCGGCACTCCTCCACGAATGTTCTTGGTGTCAATTAATTAATAAGTGCCTGTCAGCTGTCCCTTGTAGGAGAGCACCAGACGGGCGTTGTTGCCGCCGTCGGTAATGCCTGTGCCACTGCAGTTATACCTATTGGTTATTTCAAGGTAGATGTCGTAGTTTCCTTCATCATCCTTGCTGATGGTGAGAGTTCCGTTGTTGGGAACAAGTGCATAACCGGCATACTTGGCGTCGGGTGATTTCAATTCAATATCGCTGTACTTCACAGAGAACCAGTCACCGTCTGCCAGAGCCGAGAGGTCTTTTGTCCCTGCGTTCACCCAGTCGTCCTTCACCTGCAGGGTTACCTTGTCGCTGGTGTATTTGCTGTCGTCAGCATCCTTATAGAAATAGTAGGTGGTGTAGCCTTTGGAAGAGGTTGCCTTGTAGAGCACCTTGTTAATCTCGGCAGTCACCGTCTCCTCACCGTCGGAGTTGTAATAGTGCCAGCCGTCGGCAAGAACGGGAGTAGGAATCAGGTCTTCGAGGCTCTCCACTTCGGTGTAGCTGCCTACGTACTCACACTCGACAACCGTGCCGTCTTCAAGTGTGGCGTTTACCTTCACGTATGTATTGCCCGTATAATCCTCAGCGGTGGTTATTGTTCCGGCGGTCACCGTGGTGTAGGTAGTACACGTGGCGTAGTCGATATAGGTGAACGAATAGCTGTCGGTTTCGGTAGCCATATCTATGTCGCCCGCATGAAGCTTGGAGGCGGAAACGGTAATCCAGACGGCACACGTGCCAGTCTTCACGTCGGCGGGCGCAGTGCCTGCCATGTCAGCGAAAGCGAACTGTGTGGCCTCGCCGGTAGCTGTCGGGCGAACGATGAACTGCGACTGTATCGCGCTCTGCACTGTCTCGCCTTCTGCCGGGGTTACGCTGATGTTGCCCGTTGCCGAATAGCTGCGCTTGAAAGCACCCTTGTAGGAGATGCAGAAATCATCGTTGCCGCCGAGTTCGCCGTCGAGGGTGATGGTGAGCTGCTTGAAGAACTTGTCGAACTTCACAGTCAGCGTTCCTGTAGGCTTCAGTATCTCGTTGCCCTTGACAAAGATTACCTTGTCGCCGTATTCAGCGAGGTCGATGCTCTTGCCCACTGCCTCTTTGGGCACGGTAATGGACATCGTCGGCTCGTCGCCGTCTACGAACTTAGGGGTTTCCGACTCGTAGAGGTCGAAATCGTACTGTTCCAGCAGTTCGTCGAGGACAACGGTGCCGATGGACTTCACGTCTTCATTGACAGCCCACTGGTTGTTCAGTTCCGGCAGCTCCCTTTCGGTGAAGGTCACGCGCTCCACGTTTTTCACCTTGCATACCACTTTCGTGCCGTCCTTCTGCTCGACGGTCATTATCTTTGATGTCTTCTGCGCCATTGCGCCGCACACGGCGGCAAGGCACAGCATGATTGTTACTACTGTCTTTCTCATTTCATTACGAATTTAGTTGTTAATTTATCAGCGACCTTGATGATGTAGAACCCACCGTCAAGGTTATCCGCGTTTATTACCGCATTGCCTTTTCCTTCAGCCACAAGCTGTCCGTTGGCTGCGAACACACTTACCTTGTCGTCGGCTTCGGCGCCGCTCACACTGACCGTTCTGCCGGAAACGAACACTCCGGGCTTCTTGCCTTCGGACACTGCACTGATGGCTGTGGCAGACTCGGGGTCGTAGTTGAGCTGCATAGGACCTGTCCACTCGCCCTGAATGAGGAATCCGCGACCGTCGGCGCAGTCGATGGTGAAGTGATAGTTCTTGTTTTCGAGTATTTCCACACCCACGCGGCCGGAGATTACAGAGGCGAAGGTGTCCACCACCTGATAGCGGTCTTTGGCGAAGTGCCAGTAGCGTGTACCGATGAGTTCGCCGTAATTGTCGAAATAGCCCTGGGTGAGCTTGTAGGGAGCGTAGAGGTTTGTCCAAAGGTGGTTTTCCTCCATCAGCTCATAGGTGCCGGCAGGGAGAACGCCGTTTGAGGTGGCTGTCTGGAACTCCATGCGGAAGAGGTCGCCCTCGTTACCGTCCTTGCCGCTGGGCGAACCGAGGTCTACGACAAACACGTTCACCCCGTTCTGAATGCCTGTATAGTAGGCGCGGGCAGTCTGGATGTAGTTGAGGTCGAGTGTCACGTCGTGGCTGAGATTGGAAACGGCAGACGTCGTTTCGTCGTCGGACATGTCAATTACAGTGAACGAGATGTTCTTCGCCGTGCCCTTGATCTTATGGCCGCGGTCTGTGGTGCAGTCCACGTCGAAATTGAACGTTCCCGCCTCGTCGCCGTTGGTGATGGTAATCGTACCGTCGGTGATATATCCGAAGGCATAGTCGGAGTCGGCGTCGCTCATAGCCTTGCGCTGCTTGATGTATGTTCCCATGAGGATGGTGATGCCGCTATAGTCAATCTCCATACCGGGGAAATAGGTGTTCACGCCGAAATTGCGTGCCACGGTATATGTGCCGGGAATGACGGTAGCCTGCTTGGGGTCGCCGAAAAGGCGGTTGAAGGCGCAGATAGAGAGGTTGAAGCCCTTGCCCTTCATCGCTCCCGTAGTATCGTCGAAGTCGCAGTCGAAGAGGTTGATATAGATGTTGCCGGTCTTCGACTCCATCAGGTTGCCGTGATAGTAAGCCAAGCCGCCTGTGAAGGTGGTATTCACGTCGGTGGTAATCTGCGGATACACCGTGTTGGAACCGTCGCTGTCGTAGAACGAGAGGCCTCCGGTGTAAGTGTACTCCGTGCCTTTCTCGTCTGCGAAATCCAGCGTGTACGTGCCGTCGGAGTTCTTTTTCACCGCAACGGTACCGCTCACGAAGGGAGGATTCGACATTGACTTGCCGTTGGCATCGTAGTAGTCGGCGATGGAATAGCTGACTTCGTAGGTCTGCTGGGCGCCTGCCACGCTGCCCTCCTTCACGTAGTCGCCCTCGGGAAGCTCTGCGCCGTTGGAGGTTGGACTGTAAAGGTCGATGGACACCACATGGGCATCAACGGCGTCGATGGAGCCCTGCGCGTCGTCGTAGGTGGAACTGCTTTTGTCGGAAAGCACAAGATAGTAGTTGGCCTGGCCTCCGTCGGAGTCGGCTTTGGTATAATAGGCAGCCACAACGCTCGTGAGCGACACCTGTTCTGCGACAGCGGCTTTAGGGGCGGCCTGGTTTTTTACGGACTGCATCGTTGCGTGCGCCTTCGTGTATTTCTTCTGCGCTGCGGCAGGAAGGGCAAGAAGGACGGCGGCAAGAAGCGTCAGGAGTAAGGGTTTTCTCATTTCTTGATAATTTTGAATGACTTGTCATTTTCCAGGTTAAGGACATAAACGCCGGGAGCGCAACCGTCAAGACTGACGGTGACTTTTCCGCCGTCTACGGCAGAAGCGGAAATCTGTTTGCCGCTCATGTCGCAGAGCGAAGCCTTCGCGGCTTTTGTTCCTGACACGTACACACGGGCGTTGTCGGTGTACTTAAAGGTGAACGCACCTGCCGCATTGCCCTGTATGGATAACGTGGGCGAGGAGGCGAAGTAGTATTCCGTCACGGCGGACTGGTCATACTCCACTTCGGCACTTCCCGAAGTCACGACAATCTTGTCGTCGGAAAAACCGATGACAGGCTTGTCGGCCAGATAGAAATCGGCAGTCGTGGCATCGGAGAACTTCAGCACCAGCACCTGGGCTTCGGTTTCTGCTTCGTCCGCGGAAACGGCTACATTACTGCCAAGAAGCAGAAGGCCGAACGCGGTTTGTAAGAATTTACCTACCATTTCGTTGATTTTTTGGGATTGATAATTATATGATTAATGATTAAATTTATATGTATGAAGCGCACCTAGGCTTGGGAAAGCCTATTCCGGTAAAAAAATATTGTCGTAAATACGTTACTTTTATGTTTGTGCTATCTGCCAATGGCGCTGATAAAGAACCAGAGTTGTATGGAATGACGTCTGTACGACATCCTTAACCTAAAGCGTTGCGTGCAAAGATAGACACTTTCCTTAAAACACGTAAGCATTTATTTGTTTTTTTTCAATAACCGCAACCAAAATAGGCAAAAAGGAATACATTTGTCCACAATTTGCAATGTACGCTTTCAACAAAAGGGAACATTTATGCCTCAAAGCGACAAGTTTCTTGTTCAAGTCAGTTTTTGTTGTTATCTTTGCGCTATGATAACAAGGCGGAGCAAAACACTTCTGCCGCAACTCCAAAAACAAAATATTCTGATAAATTTATGAGCGAACTCCCAAGCCTTATCCAAGACCTTGCCCTCATCCTCGTAGTGGCAGGTGTAGTGACCATTATCTTCAAGCGACTCAAGCAGCCACTTGTCCTCGGATATGTGGTGGCAGGCTTTCTGGTAAGTCCAAAGATGCCGTATATAATGTCGGTGGTGGACATAGACAACATACACACATGGGCGGACATCGGCGTGATGTTCCTCCTGTTCTCCCTCGGTCTCGACTTCTCCTTCAAGAAGATACTCAAGATGGGGTCGTCGCCGTTCATCGCCACGTGCGTCGTCGTGTTTTGCATGATGGCGCTCGGCATGACAGTGGGGCACGCATTCGGATGGGGGCGCATGGACTGCATTTTCCTCGGAGGCATGCTCGCCATGAGTTCCACCACTATTATATATAAGGCTTTCGACGACCTGGGGCTGCGGCAACAGCGCTTTGCCGGCATGGTGATGAGCGTGCTCATCCTTGAGGACATGCTCGCCATCGTGATGATGGTGATGCTCTCGGCACTCGCTTCGGAGGCCACGCTCAGCGGCGAGCAGATGCTGGAGAGCGTGCTGCGCATCGGCTTCTTCCTCATACTGTGGTTCGTGGTCGGCATCTTCGCTATCCCGTGGCTGCTGCGTTCTTCGCGCAAGCTGATAAACAACGAGACGCTGCTCATCATCGCCCTCGGACTGTGCTGCGCCATGGCGGTGATTTCCACGCAGGTGGGCTTCAGCAGTGCGTTCGGCGCATTCGTAATGGGTTCCATCCTCGCCGAAACGGTTGAGGCGGAGAGGATAATAAAGCTCGTGGAACCGGTGAAGAACCTCTTCGGAGCGGTATTTTTCGTGTCGGTGGGTATGCTCGTGGATCCGCAGATTCTGGTGGAATACAGTGTGCCTATAATCGCACTCGTGCTGACGATTCTCGTCGGCCAGTCGTTCTTCGGGTCGTTCGGCTTCCTGCTCAGCGGCCAGTCGCTGAAGTCTGCCATGCAGTGCGGCTTCTCGATGGCGCAGATTGGCGAGTTCTCGTTTATCATCGCCTCGCTCGGATTGTCGCTGGGCGTGATAGGCGACTTCCTGTACCCTGTCGTGGTGGCGGTGTCGGTGATAACAACGTTCCTCACGCCGTATATGATACGCCTGTCCACTCCTGCATACAACAATCTGGAGCGGAATCTCTCGAAGAACATAATACGCATGCTCAACGACCTTGCGCTGAGCCATCCTTCCTCAGCCCCACAGGGCAACTGGCGCAGTCTCATCATGCAGCTGCTGCGCATCACAGTGATATACTCCATCCTTACGGTGGCGGTGATAGCGCTGATGCTGTCCTTCGCCCTCGTTCCGCTGCAGCAGGTTCTGCCGGCAGTATGGGCAAACATAGTGTGCGGACTTCTCACTATAGCATTCATATCGCCGTTCCTGCGCGCCATGGTGATGAAGAAAAACCACAGCGAGGAGTTCAAACAGCTGTGGCAGGAAAACAAGATGAACCGCGCACCGTTGTGCTTCACCATCGTGGTGCGTTTCGTCATCGCCATGGGCTTCGTGTTCTATATCTGCAACTATCTCACACATTTCACCAACGCCCTTATCACGGTGATAGCCATCGTATTGGTGACGCTGATGATTCTGTCGCGGCAACTGAAGAAGAGAAGTATCCGCATGGAACGCCTGTTCATGCAAAACCTGCACTCGCGCGACATCAAGGCGCAGGTCTACGGCCACAAGCGTCCGCTATACGAGGGGCATCTGCTCGACAGGGATATTCACATTTCCGATTTCGACGTGCCGGAGGACTCCTCATGGGCGGGAATGACGCTGGCCGAACTGAAACTGGCGTCGCGGTTCGGTGTGAACGTGAGCAGCATTCTGCGCGGCAGACAGAGGATAAACATCCCAAGCGGCGATGCGCGCATCTTCCCCGCCGACAAAATCCAGGTCATCGGCAGCGACGACCAGCTCACTGCATTCAGCAATGCACTGAAAACGAACTTACAGCCGGAGGACACCAACATAGAGAAGAGGGAAATGAAGCTCCGCCAGCTTGTGGTAAGCGAAAAGGGCTGTTTCTTTGGAAAAACCCTGTCGGAAAGCGGCATACGCGACGTTTACGGATGTATGACCGTGGGCATGGAGAAAGGCGAGGAGAACCTGTCGCCGCTTACTCCCGACCACAAGTTCCAAAAGGAGGACACCATTTGGGTGGTAGGCGAAAAAGACGACCTTGAACGACTTATGGAAGCTAACAGAACGGAGCAAAAATGAGCGGAAAGGTAAAGGGTACAATCTGCGGCATTCTCGCCGCCATAAGCTATGGCACTAATCCGCTCGGCGCACTCAACCTGTACGCCGACGGACTCAATGCCAACACGGTGATATTCTACCGCTACGGTCTCGCCACGGCAATACTGGCACTGATAATGGTATTGGGCAAAAAGCCGTTCGACCTCACACTTCGGGAGCTGAAGGTATTGGCTGTACTCGGCGTTTTCATGGCAGGTTCGTCGCTGGCGCTATATTGCAGCTTCAATTTCATGGACGCGGGAATAGCCTCCACGATACTTTTCGTCTATCCCGTCATGGTGGCAGTGATAATGGCGGTATTCTTCAAAGAGAAGGTCACGGCGATAACAGTCATGTCGATAGGTCTCGCGCTGGGCGGCATAGCACTGCTATACAAGGGCGGTGACGGCGCAACGCTATCTACTGTCGGCATAATACTAGTTTTCGTGTCGTCGCTCACATACGCCATATATATAATAGTGGTGAACAAGTCGTCGCTCCACATGTCGTCGGTGAAACTCACCTTCTACGTGCTGCTCATTGGCACAGCGTTCATCTTCGCCTATTCCTTGGTGGACAAGAGTGCCGAACTGCAACCGCTCACGACATGGAACCAGTGGATGTACGCACTGGTGCTCGCCGTGTTCCCTACCGTAATATCACTGATACTCATGGTTATCGCCGTACACAACATAGGGTCTACGCCCACTGCCGTAATGGGAGCACTCGAACCCATCACCGCTGTTTGCATCGGAATCTTCGTGTTCGGCGAGGAGTTCACCCCACGCCTTGGTGTAGGAATATGCCTCATCCTGTGCGCCGTGATACTTATCGTGGCTGGCAAATCACTGCCCACGCAGCACGTCACCTACGTATTTTCACGACTTGGCAGAAAGGTGAAAAAGAAATGGAGATGGAAGGGGTAATCTTCAACCGAAGATTTCCTCCCATTTGCGAAAGCGTGCCAGTCCCTCATCGCCAAACTTGGCTATGCTACGCTCCACTTTCTCCAATGGTTTTTCCCTGTCGAGATGCGACTTTGAAAAGAACTTGTCGGCATAGCATATCAGCTTCTCCTCCAATGTTTCGGGAAGGAAGTCACGATGCGGGAGCGGAAGGCCGCGGCTCTCGATGTCGGCAAGGGACAGTCCTGCGCCAGTGTGCCGCTCGCATACACGGGCATGGCGCGGCAACCCCTCGCTTCGCAACATCTCCGCGCCGAGGATGCCATGACAGATATACGGCTCCGTACCGAAGCACTGTATGCCGGGCGCATCGGTCTTTATTATACCAATATCATGCAGCATCGCCGCCTCTTCCACGAACTGACGGTCGATGTCCAGCTCGGGATGCAAAGAAACAATCTGCAGCGCCTTTTGCGCCACAGACTGACTGTGAACGACGAGGATGCGTCTTAGTTCGCTATCCTCGCCGTAGTATTTGTTGATTATCTCTTCCCACATATTCATGGTCGCGCACTTATTCATGGTCGCGCTCGATGTATCCGATTACATCGCCCCGGTTTACTCTGCCACCCTGCTTCACGGCAATCTCAACGAGCTTTCCGCCGAGACACGCCGGGACAGCTACAAACTGCCCCCACGGTGCCTGCACATAGCAGAAGGTATCGCCTTCATTATAGTGCTGGCCAATGAACGGTTCGAGACATGGCGTACATTCGCTGCCACCCTGAAAATCAAAGAACACCTGTCCCTTGACGGGCGACACGACGGCATCGGCCTTGGCATGCTTGAAGGCGGCGAGTTCTTCGGGTGTGAGCGTACTGCCCAATTTCGCATCCTTGGCCTTTTGCAAATCGGCAAGCATACGTTTCTTGGCGATGCCGCTCTTATAGTCGCGGTACTGCTCCGGGTGCATGGCGAGTTCGAAGAGTTCCTCATCATCCTTGCCACAGTCCCAGCCATTCTCTGCCATCTCCTTGCGGAAACCGTCAAGTGCATCGGAAAGAAGCGTGTGTGGGTCGGCGTCGGTAAATTCCCTACCCTGTTTCTTGGCAAGTGCCACGATTTCATCATCGAGTTTGCCGGGCAGCTTGCCGCTCTTGCCAAGTATCATGCCCCACATCGAATCGTCCATCATCACAAAGCGTCCCTTTCCCTGCGCCATCGTGAGCAGGTTCATCAGGGCGATGTTCTTCACATACTGCGAGAACGGCGTTACCAATGGCGGATAGCCCACCCGCGGCCAAACGTATGCCACCTCATTGAAGAGCTTCACGAGCAATTCGTCGGTGGAATATTCCTTCTCGCCCTTTGAACGGAGGATGGCGTTGATGGAACGGTGTATTCCGGCAAGGTCTGCCATCATACTGCCCATCATTCCGCCGGGCAGTCCGCAGCCGAGGAGCAGCGAACTCATCAGTTTGTTGCCGGGATTGATGAAATAGCCGAGCCATTCGTCGATAAACTCCTGTGTAAGATGGCGCGCCTCCATATAGGCATTCATGTCAATCTCCGGCACGTCGAAACCTTCGTTCTTGAGCATACTCTGCACGGAAATGATGTCAGGATGCACCTTTCCCCACGACAGCGGTTCGATGGCGGTGTCGATAACGTCCGCGCCATTGTTGCACACCTCAAGGATTGATGCCATTGAGAGCCCCGGACCGGAATGCCCGTGGTATTGCACTATGATGTCCGGGTGTTTCGTCTTGATATAGTTCGTGAGTTTGCCAAGCATCGCCGGCTGCCCCACGCCAGCCATGTCCTTCAGACAAATCTCCGTCGCACCGGCAGCAATGAGCTTGTCAGCGATGTCGGAATAGTATTCGGCTGTGTGTATGGGCGAAGTTGTAATGCAGAGCGTTGCCTGAGGTGTCATGCCTGCTTCAAGTGCCCACTTGATGCTCGGGATGATGTTGCGCACGTCGTTGAGTCCGCAGAATATTCGCGTGATGTCCACCCCCTGTGCGTGTTTCACCTTATACATAAGGGCTCTCACGTCGTCGGGCACCGGGTACATGCGCAGGGCATTGAGACCGCGGTCGAGCATGTGTGTCTTGATGCCCGCTTCGTTGAAAGGCTTGCAGAACGCCCTCACCGCATCGTTGGGGTTTTCCCCGGCAAGGAGATTTACCTGTTCAAAGGCCCCTCCGTTTGTTTCAACACGTGAGAAACAGCCCATCTTGATAATAACCGGGGCAATGCGCTCCAACTGGTCTTTCCTTGGCTGGAACTTGCCCGAAGACTGCCACATGTCTCTGTAGACGAGACTGAACTGGATTTTCTTTTTCATAATCTATTGATTTAAAGCGCGGCGTGACAGGAGAGCGGGATATTCAGAAATGCAGTTTTCCTATCCCGACAAACAGTCTACCGCATATATCTTACATACTGCAAAAGTAGCACTTTTTGCCGAATAAAAAATCTTCTCCGCAGAAAAACTCTCTGCGATATTCTCCGCCCCGTAATTATTACGTTTTTTTGCGACAAGAAACACATCTTCTGCAATGTGCATATTGCAGGAAGAGGGCAAAGCCCACCACAAAATGCCTTGCTCACGAAGCTTGTCCGAAAAGGACGCGGGATTAGCATCCTGTGCAAATCCGAACCTCCGCCAAAACGTTTCAAGCCCAACAAAATTTTGATATTCAGAAAAGAAAGAGTAATTTTGCGACATGAAACATTTTATCTGAAAAACAGATAGAACGTAATAGCGACAGAACATAACAGTTACGACGACAAACAAAATTCATGAAGATAAAGAAACTATTACCATTGGCCGTTGTAGCGGCAGCAGTCCTCGCCGGATGCAGCGGCAACAAGGGACAGGACAACGACAAGAACAAAACGGTGACGGAAGTGAGGCTTTCGGGCGATTCCACATTCTACGGTCTCGCCTGCGAGGGATGCACGGACTCAGTTATCGTGGTGCTCCCGTCCGACGACAGCGACCCTGTGACTTTCAACATCATCGATGCAATGCGCAGCCGAAAAGTCTTCGGCAAGCCGAAAATCGGCGACATGATGGCTGTTGTAATCGACAAGGACAACAAGAAGAAAGCCAACATGGTTATCGACCTTGATGAGCTGAAGGGCACATGGGTATATCTCTCCAAGCCAAAGATGCGCAAGCACGGCCCCATGGGCGGCAAGCCGATGGCTGCACCCAAGCCTGACCCTGAACGCGACTCGATGATGAAGGCGTTGATGGTGCCCGTGGAACAGGGGTTCAAAATAAAGAAGAACAACACGATGGAACCTGTGGGAATGCATTTCGGTTCAACAAGCCTTACGGAGGAGAACCCTGTGGAATACCCGCAGGTGAAATACTACAAGGAGTGGAACGTTCTCAACGGCAAGCTTGTGCTCACCGAGGGTACGATAGAAATAGGTAACCGCAAGCGCAAGAAAGCACGTCCCGCAAGGGACACCGTAGACATCGTACTGATGATGAAGGACAGTCTGCAACTGAAATTCAAGAATGGAGTGAAGAGCTATTATAGAAAGCAATAATCCTCCTCTGGTCAAAACAGGCTCGAAGAAATTCTTCGAGCCTGTTTTGATAGGATTCTATTGGACTACTCGGACGGCTCGGACTACTCGGACTTCTCAGAGTTGTCCGAGAGGTCTGAGAAGTCTGAGCAGTCTGAGTAGTCCGAGTTGTCCAAGAAAAGTCTGAGTTGTCCAATCAATCTTCCTACAGCTGTGCCAGTTCCACAATCTTGTCCACAGCAGAAGAAAGCCCGTCGGCATTCTTGCCACCTGCCGTGGCGAAATGCGGCTGACCGCCGCCGCCACCCTGTATCAGTTTGGCAGCCTCGCGAATCAACTTGCCGGCATTGAAGCCGTGGTCTTTCACTAGGTCGTCGGTTGCCATAACGGTGAGCAGAGGTTTCTCCTCGTGCTTGCTGCCTATCACGCAAAGCATATTCGCCGGTTCGGCGGCACGCAGTTTGAAGGCGAGGTCCTTAGCAGCTTCCGGCGCTATCGGCAACACGGCGGTAATAACCTTCACGCCGTTCACATCGCGCGCCTTGCCGAGGAGACGCTCCTTGGCGCGCTCCACTGCCTCGGCCTGGAATCTCTCGATGCTCTTCTTCATAGCCTCGTGTTCCTCAATATACTTGCCGATAACAGCCTGCAAGTCCTTTGCGTTGTGGAACAAGCCCTGTATTGCCTTAACACTGTCCTCAAGGTCATACATCATCTGCTCGCACTCTGCACCTGTCTTTGCTTCAATACGACGGATGCCGGCAGCGACACTGCTCTCCGAAACAATCTTCACCATTCCTATGCGGCCCGTACACTTGGCGTGAATACCGCCGCAGAACTCCACGCTCGGTCCGAACTGCACTACACGCACCTTATCGCCGTATTTCTCGCCGAAGAGAGCGATTGCCCCGAGTTTCTTGGCCTCCTCGATAGGTACGTCACGATGATCCTGAAGCGGAATATCCTGACGAACCATGTCGTTCACCAAACGCTCAACCTGTCGCAGTTCTTCGTCGGTAACCTTCTGGAAATGCGAGAAGTCGAAACGCAGGGTGTCAGGAGAAACGAACGAGCCCTTCTGCTCCACATGGTCACCCAGCACCTGTTTCAGGGCGTAGTCGAGAAGGTGCGTGGCGGTATGGTTGGCAGCACTTGCCTCGCGCTTGTCAGTGTCCACGCACGCCATGAAGTCCGCCTCCACATTCTTCGGCAGAGCCTTCACGATATGCACAGACTGGTTGTTCTCGCGCTTAGTGTCTACAATATCCACTGTCTCATCCTCGCTGACGAGGACACCGGTGTCTCCCACCTGTCCTCCCATCTCGCCATAGAACGGAGTATTGTCGAGCACAAGTTCATAGTACGAACTCTTCTTCTGCGTCACCTTACGATAGCGCAGTATATGACATTCATATTCAGTAAAGTCATAACCCACGAACTGCTGTTCGCCTGAGCGCACGTCAATCCAGTCGCCGTTCTCCACGGCAGCCGCATTGCGGGCGCGCTCCTTCTGCTTCTGCATATCCTCCTCAAACTGCTTCTCGTCCACGGTGATGCCGCTCTCGCGGCAGATAAGTTCCGTGAGGTCGAGCGGGAAGCCGTATGTATCGAACAGGCGGAAAGCCTTGCTGCCGTCGAGTTCTGTCTTACCCTCTGCCTTCAACTCCTCAATAGCCGTAGCTAGCATATTGATACCGTTGGAAAGTGTGCGCAAGAACGACTCCTCTTCCTCCTTGATAACCTTTGTTATGAGTTCTCGCTGAGCCTCAAGCTCCGGGAAGGCGTGTCCCATCTCGCCCACCAATACCGGAACAAGTTTATACAGGAACGACTCCTTCTGGTTGAGGAACGTGTAGGCGTAGCGCACGGCACGGCGCAATATTCTGCGTATCACGTATCCGGCCTTGGCGTTGCCCGGAAGCTGTCCGTCGGCAATGGAGAACGACACGGCGCGCAGGTGGTCTGCCACCACGCGCATGGCCACGTCCACGTCTTCCGTGTCACCGTAGTTCAGTCCCGAGAGATTGGAAATCTCCTTTATGATAGGCTGGAAGATGTCGGTGTCGTAATTGGAATGCTTGCCCTGCAATGTGCGCACGAGACGTTCAAAGCCCATACCTGTATCAATAACCTGCATGGGGAGGGGCTCCAGACTGCCGTCTGCCTTGCGGTTGAACTGCATGAACACGATGTTCCATATCTCAATAACCTGTGGGTCGTCCTTGTTCACGAGTTCGCGCCCGGGGACTTTTGCTTTCTCCTCATCGGTACGCGAGTCGATATGTATCTCGGAGCAGGGTCCGCAAGGACCTGTATCTCCCATTTCCCAAAAGTTGTCGTGCTTGTTTCCGTTGATGATATGATCGGCAGGCACGTGTTTGAGCCAATATCCGGCAGCCTCGTCATCGCGGGAGAGACCTTCCTCCTCAGACCCCTCGAACACGGTAACGTAGAGGTCTTTCGGGTCAATCTTCAGCACGTCCACCAGATACTCCCAAGCGTAGTCGATAGCGCCCTCCTTGAAATAGTCGCCGAAGCTCCAGTTGCCGAGCATCTCGAACATGGTGTGATGGTAGGTATCGTGCCCCACCTCTTCGAGGTCGTTGTGTTTTCCGCTGACACGCAGGCATTTCTGTGTATCGGCACGGCGGCGCGGTTCCGGCTCGCGTGTGCCGAGGATAATATCCTTCCACTGGTTCATACCTGCATTAGTGAACATCAGCGTGGGGTCGTCCTTAATGACCATCGGCGCTGACGGCACTATAGCGTGTCCTTTCGACTCGAAGAATTTTTTAAACGAGTCGCGGATTTCGTTAGCTGTCATCATTGTCTCTATGTATTTTTGTTTTCGTTTCTAGTGCAAAGGCGCGTCCTGCGCACAATTTTATACTAGGCAGCAAAATTAGGAAAAATATGACAAACAGCCAAATTATTTGTTGGCGTTGTGTTTTTTAGGGCGTTATCGGGAACATGTGTTGAAAGAACAAAATAAAAAACGTATCTTTGCAAAATAAAGAAATTCCGCTTATGGCACTGAATACAGAAAAGAAACTCAAGTTATATTACACCATCAAGGAAGTGGCCCAGTCACTCGGCGTGTCTGAGAGCATGCTGCGCTTTTGGGAGAAGGAGATACCGGCGATAAAACCCAAGACCACCGGCAACAACATCCGCCAATACACGGAGGAGGATATAGAGAACATCCGCGTGGTCTACAACCTCGTGAAGGTGCGAGGCTTCAAACTCGCCGCCGCCCGCAAGATGCTGAAGGAGAACAAAGACGGAGTGGACAGCAACGCCAAGGCTATGGAACTGCTCATCTCACTGCGCGACGAACTGCAAAAAATGAAAAAGCAGTTTGACTACTTGACATAAGAAGTCAAGGATAAACGGGGTGACAATATTTTAAAAGTCTGTTTCCACAAATTAGGAAAGGGTGTCATAGACTACAACATCAAAATTCACTCATCGCCTTTATTCATCAGCAACAACTTTTCAATAGTATAAACGAAAGTCCTTGCCGGATCAATCATCGAAGACACCTCCTCTTCTGACACTTCATAATTACAGTTGTAGTCAGCTTTCTTGCGCAATTGTTCCATACGGGAAAAGAAACTACCGAGCGAAATATCGACAATCTTCGTTTTCACAAAATGCAAGCCAAACATTGCCAATGTTCCTTCATGCGTATGTGCCGAAATTCCATTTTTCAACAATAGAGCCTGAGCTGCATGAAAACAAGAATAATAGAATCTATTGGCTGCCAAATCCCATAGTTTCAAATCAACCATCTGATTGGCTTCATCCAAAAATCTGGTTGCTTTGTCCATTCTCAGTTGAACCATATAGGCTCTTTCACAATCTGTCAATCCCATAAAACTATTCCATCTCTTTGAACATTCTTATAAAAAGGAGTCATTTTATTGTTTTCCCATTCCTTTTCAGTATACATTACAGGAGATATTCTTTCTCCCAAATCCCATCCCAAAGCCGTAAGGGGAAATGTTATATTGTCATAATCAGAAGGCTCCAGCGCATCCTTGTCCAAAATGACGAGAACATCCCAGTCGCTATCCGGCCTTGCGGTACCGCGAGCCTGAGAGCCAAACAATATAGCCTCGCCCTTTCCTTTAGGCATCGTCTTTTCCAAGCTTAGCCTGATTCCATTTATCACAGGATTGTTAATGTTCACAACCATACTGATCACTTTTTGCAAAAATACCAATAAAAGAAATATCCCCAAAGAAAAAGCAAACAAAAAAATGGCAAGCCTCTCTTCCACCGAGGAGCTTGCCATATATTTTGTCTTTCAATTCAGAAAGATGGTTCAAGAATCAATCGCTGCCTGATTACTTAACGAACTTCTTGCCGTTCTGGATAGCGATACCCTTGAAGTTGTTGTTCACGCGCTGACCTGCGAGGTTGTAAACAGGAGCGTTGGCGTTAGCCTTTTCAACAGAAGCAACACCGTTGATGTCAGTAGGCTGACCGAAGAGAATTACATCAGCTGCCTCGCCTGTAGAAGACTGCAGAGTGATAGATGTAGGAGCCTCGGTTGTGAAGATAGCGCCGCAGGTAGAAATCTTGGAGCCGGCAGCCTGAACGAGGTAGTTTTCTGCATCCTTGTAAACAGGGAAAGTAATAACGCCTACACCATTCTTCTTAACCTCAGAAGAAGGACCAACGACAATCTGCTCTGGCCAGTAGAACTTAGTACCATTCACATAGGTAGCGATGTTTGAAGCAGAGAAATTAACATATCCTTCTTCGTTAGCAGGAATGCCGTAAGCAAGAGTAGGATGTGCTGCATCAGCGGCAGCAGACCAGTCCATAGCCAAACTGTAAGCAACAGGTAATGCATAGTCTTTGTCACCCTCCCATACGTAGTACTCCTTGTTTGAAGACAACTTACCGATAACTGTCAGGAAACCGTCAGCCTTCACCTTGAAATTAACCACGAAACCTGATACCGGAGGTGTAGAAGCACCGTCAGCGAGAGCCTGTCCTGCAGGGTTTGTGCTACCTGTGATACCCTTGCCGATTTCATACTCAGAACCGTTTACCACGATTTTGTCGTAGCCCGAGAACTTAACGTCAACAGACTTGCAGTTGTCATCGTAAGCCACAAACATGTCCACATTGTCGGAAGAACCAACCAAAGTACCTGCTGACACAGCGACAGCTTCAGCCGGAATAGCAGATGTCTCTCCGTCGAATTTGCAATACTCCTGTGCGTTAACGCTCATTGCACCCATAACGAGTGCTGCAAAAAGTAAACTCTTTTTCATAATTATTTATTTTAATGTTGAAGTTTAGAGTGCGGCGGAGGAAGCCTCCGCCACACCGTTGTTAATTGATTTACTGTTTCTTTCCCTGGAATGAATAAGTGTAGGTAAAGGTCTTGCGTCCCTGCCTCTCTGTAACGGTAAACGAGATTGTAGCCGTTCCGTCGGAGAGGACACGTCCGGCAAACTTGGTACCGAACCCATTTGTCTGATACGTATTTGAGAACGACATATCATCGTTGACCCAAACAATGTTAGCGATACTTGTCTTGCTGAGACCCAATTCCGTGCTCGTTGCAGTAACATTGGTGGCGTATGCCACAGCGTTGCCTTCGGCATCGGCAGCAGCCGCAAGTGTCAGAGAGCCATCGGCGGTAGTAACATTCTCGTCGCCAGCAAGCTGCCTTGACCAAGTACCGGCATAAGTGCCGGCTGAAGCAGCCTCGGGAGCTGTAGCGTGTTTCTTCAGGCCTTCGTCATCACTGGAGCAGGCGGAAAAAGTCAGTCCGCAAGCAAGGATGAACAACAGTCCACAAATTATCTTTTTCATGTCAATTCAATTTTTAAAGATTAATAACCAGGGTTCTGATTTTCTGAACTTATACCCTCGTTGGAAGAAATCTCATCCTGCGGGATTGGGCGAAGCCACTTGTACTCACCCTTGGCGTTAGCCATATTTGATGCGCTTGTAACGTAGTCGTTGAACTCAACGTTGTAGCGGATGAGCTGCTTCGTGCGGCGGAGGTCCACCCAGCGCTGCTGTTCGCCATAGAGTTCGCGTGCCCTCTCGTCGAGGATTACGTCGATATCACGGATAGTGAATGTAGACGAGGTGGTGTACTCAGGTTCGTAGCTACTGTAAGAACTCAATGTTGCCACACCGGCACGGGAACGGACGGCATTCAGCTTATCCAAAGACTTCGATGTCTCTCCGGCCATGAGATAAGCCTCGGCAGCAACGAGATACATGTCGCTCACGTGGAACACCACGATGTCGCGATAATCGTTGGACTTCGTAAGCTGGTCAGAATTCGGGTCGTCGTACTTCTTCACGCTACCGAAGGCATTGAGATCCTGAATATAGATATCATAGGTTGTCTTCGACATAGTGTACGAGCCATCGGCATTAAACTTGTAGACGAGCACGTCGTTTGCGTCGTCGAGCCTTACGGCATACGTAGTCTTGACAGCCATCTTGTCATAACTAGCGAACTGGCTCTTGTGGGCAGCCAAATCAGCCTCAACCTCGGCCTGCGTCACATAGTACGGATAGAACTTGAACGCAATCGGGTGAGTGGCAAGCTTGGCGGCACTCAGATTGTAGTAAGCATAATATCCGTTCTCGCCCCATTCAGCTGCAGCCGTTCCGTCCTTCACACTATTATAATAGGTAGTCATGAAAGTAGCCTCATAACGGGTGTCGCCCTTTTCGTAGAGACGCATCATCTTGGCCGTAGGCTGGTTGTCACTGCCAGTGTACTTGAGACCGAAGTCGGTTATGTTTCCGAAATAACCTCCGTAGCTGTTCTGCAGAGAGTGACCTCCGGTAGACTTGTCGCCGGGATAAGATGCCCTGTCATACTGCACGGACCAAATCTCCTCGGCATTCCCCTCGTTTGTGGGTGCCCACTTGTCGGCAAACGACATTGTGAGCTGAACACCGTTGATAGCCTTCTCAGCCCACTGGGCAGCCTTGGCAAAGTCCGATTTGTCGTTCACGGTATATGTACCCTGTTCAGCACTGTTGAGAGTGGTGTTGATGTCCCATCCCTCGGCAAGATAGAACTTGGCCAGCAATGCTGCCACAGCCTGCTTGCTAGCACGGCCGTCATGGTTGGTCTCGGCGAGAATGGAATTGTTATACAAGTCCTCCAAGTCCTCGATGTTCTTTGCATAGACTTCAGCGAGGTCGGTTCTTGGGTAGCTGCGCTCGGCGCTGTTGATGTATTTCGTGATATACGGAACAGAACCGAACTGCTGCGTCAGCAGGTAGTAGCCGTAGCAACGGAGGAAACGAGCCTGATAAGCCTCCAGACTAGTGGCAGGAGCATACTCCAGCACACCATTTGCATGGTTTATCATCTTGTAGGCATTGGTATAGTAACTCGTCACGTCGGATGCCTCGGGGGTCAGCGTATATTCGTTGAACACACCCCCCGCATGGCCGCGGGTATTGAGGAACATATCCGTGCCGTGCTCGTTCATGTCGATTACGGTAGCGAGGTTTGTCAGATCCTGATACGATGTAGTCAACAAAGAAGACGGGTCATTGCCAAAATATTTGTCGGCAGTGTTTCCCCCGGCAGATTTATTGTCAGCTTCAAGGAAATCGCTACAGCTTGACATTGAAAGGCCCAATGCCAGGAATGCAGCAAACGATTTATAGATATATTTGTTCATTGTATTAACTGATTAATGGTTTAGAACTTGATGCTTGCACCGATTTGGTATGTTACAGTGCTCGGTCCGTCATTCTTCAGAGAAGCGCTTGCCCACTCAGGATCGAAACCTTTGTACTTTGTAAACACGAACGGGTTTGTCACTGTGGCATAGAGTCTGAGATACTGGCAGCCCCACGGTGTGAGCCATTTCTTCGGGAAGGTGTAGCCAAGAGTGATGTTCTTGACCTTCACGAACGAAGCGTCCACAACCTCCTTGGCTGAGTCCCAGTAAGACTTTGAGCCGTCGATACCGTTGTTCACGGCAGCCATAGGATATTCTCCGTAGTGTGTGTACTCCTGGAATACCGGGTTTATGTAAGTACCGTCTGCGTTTACACCGTCACAAGAGATGATAGTACCAGCCGGGATGTAGTAGTCTACTGCCAATCCCTGCTTAGCGCGTGAGTAAGAGATATTCTCAGACATGAAGTAAGACCTCACCTTGTAGTTCTGCTTGGTGTAGATTGAGAACGAGAAGTCCCAGTTCTTCCAAGTAAGGTTGGATGTCAAGCTACCCGTCCATGCAGGCTCGGAACGCCATATATACTTGTCGTCTTCGTTGATAGTACCGTCGCCGTTGCGGTCTTCAATCTTCGGCGAACCTTCAGACCAGCCGTAGCACTTGTAGTAGTAGTCATATTCCTTGACGGTCTGACCCGGAGTGAAGCCCTTGTCCTTGGCAATCTGATTGTCGGGAACTACCATGTCGCGGTCTGAAACGATGCCCGTCCAGTTGTAGTCATACACATTGTTGTAAGGGTATCCCACGAAGAGAAGGCTTGAAGGCAAGTCCTGACCTGTGCCATTGATTTCGAGCACCTTGTTCTTGTTATGGGCAAAGGTGAATGAGGTTGTCCAGTTCCAGTCCTTCGTGTCGATGTTCACCGTGTTCAAAGCGATTTCAACACCGGTGTTTTTCACGCTACCCACATTGGTCTGCATCGAACCGCCACCAGATACAAGAGGAAGCTTGACATCGAAGAGCAAATCCTCGGACTTCTTCTGATAGATGTCGATAGAACCGTTGATTCTGTTTCTCAGGAAACCGAAGTCGATACCAAAGTTCACCTCTCGCGAAGTCTCCCAAGTGAGGAGCTTGTCAACCACACCCGAAGGATAGAATCCTGAGAATGTAGCATCCCCGAACGGATAATAGACAGGTCCGGAAACGGTCTGCTGTGTAGCGAAGTTGTCGATACCGTCGTTGTTACCTGTAACACCGTAGCTCAAACGAACCTTGAGGTTGCTGAGCCAGTCCACTTTCTTGAGGAAAGCCTCTTCAGAAGCGCGCCATGCCACAGCCACTGACGGGAAGCATCCCCAGCGATGGCCGTCGGCAAACTTGGAGCTGCCGTCCCAACGTGCCGTTGCAGTGAGCAAATACCTTTCCTTGTAGCCATAGTTCAAGCGCAGTGCGTATGACAGCATGCTGTTCTCATTGTAAGAAGACTTGGAGTCGTCGGCATTGAACGTACCTGACCCCATGTTAAACCAGTCTGTCTTCGCCATCACGCCGTTTGAGACCCACACGTAGTTCTCGGAGTTGGATGACGTGGCAGAAAAGAGTCCCATGACACCGAGGCTATGGTCCTTGGCTATTGTGGTGTTGTAATTTACGATGTTATCCCATGTCCAAGACAAGGCGCGGTGGTTGGTGAGCGTTGTAGCCGAAGAAGAAATATCCTTGTCGGCGTATGTCTTGCCGGGAATGTTCGGGTTCTCGTAGCCTTCCACGTAACCCTGGCGGTAAGAAGAGTAAGAGGGAGAGAACGTTGTCTTGAAGGTAAGACCCTTCAACAGGTTCAACTGGATGTAGATATTACCGAGCAATCTCCATGTCTCGCGCTGCTTGTATGTATTCTTCATCAAGTCGAGCGGATTGACGTTGTCGGAGAACTGGTGATCATTAGTGCCAAGCACGTTCTTGTTGCCGGGCAAGTGGTTCACGTAACCGTCTGCATCGTAAGGTATAGAGAACGGAGTCATACGGTATGCCACCTTCACGGCATCGTCGTTGGCGTATTCGTTGTCGATATAAGCGGCGTTCATGCTGAATCCTGCACTTATCACCTTGTTAATCTTGGCGTCAACAGAACCCTTGAAATTCAACTTGTCCTGCTTGTCACCTTTGTACACGCCCTCATTTCCGTCGTAGCCAACACCAAAGTGATATGAAATGCCCTCCTTTGAGCCGCTCACTGCGAGGTAGTGGTTCTGGCTATGTCCGGTCTGCGTCACGAGGCTTGGCCAATCGTATGTCTGACCGTTTGCAACCATCTCCTTCATGAGGTAACCGGAGTTGGCATCGGCCGTATTCTTGAGAAGGTAAGCCTGGGCGATGGTGGAAGATCCGGTGCCGCCCGGCATATAGAAATCATTTCTCGCCGCCTTGTCGCCTGTGAACATGAGGAACTTGGCGAAACGGAAATTCATGAACTCGGTGCCGTCCATGAAATCGGGAGTGCGCGTCACCTTCGTCACGCCATAGTAGCCGTCGTAGCTGATGGTAGGCTTGGTGAGCTTTGTCTTGTTCACGTTCGAGCCGCTCTTCGTTGTCACCATCACGACACCGGCCGTGGCGCGCGAACCGTAGATGGCAGTTGAAGAAGCGTCTTTCAGCACGTCGATGCGCTCGATATCCTGAGAGTTGAGGAACTGTATGTCGTCGCAGATAACGCCATCGACAACGTACATAGGATGAGTATCGGGATTGGTAGAAGACTTACCGCGGATTTCGATATTGAAATCACCGTTGGTACGTCCTGTGCTCTGCGTGATGCTCACACCCGGAGTCGCGCCCTGCAGGTTTCCGAGCACGGAAGGTGCGCCCTTGGCGTTGAGCTTCTCTGTACCCACGGAAGAAACGGAACCGGTAAGGTCGGTCTTCTTCATCGTACCGTAGCCCACAACCACCACTTCGTCGAGCTGTGCGTTGTCTTCCTGCAAAACTATGCTTATGTTTGATGAGTTTCCGAGCGTTACGGTCTGGTCTTTGTAACCGATATAGGAAACCTTTACCTTTGATGAAGGAGAGGCGTTGGGAATGGAGAAATTACCGTCGATATCGGTGATGGAACCCGGTTTGCCGTCGACAAACACGGTAACACCAATCAGCGGTTCTCCTTTTGCATCCTTCACTGTACCTGTGACTGTCTTCTGGGCGAACGCCGTAAGACAAACCATAGGCAAAACGGAAGCCGTCAAGGCTCTTCTGATTTGTAAATGCATAAATATAGGTTTTGATTATTAGTTAGTAGTATCTACATTTGCACTCCCCGACCGCGGATTTCTCCGCCAGCGTCATTTCCAAACACATCTTCGGTTTGTGCATTTTCTCAGCCGTTCACGACTGGGTTATAGTTTGATTGGGTGCAAATATAAACAAAAAACGGGCAATGGACAAAACTTATCTAAAAGTTTTTTAATTTTAAGACAAAGTTTTAACACTTTGGCGGTGTACCGTTTTCACCGCCGACAAACAACAGCATGAAGACGCGCAGAAAACGCCTCCATTTCCGGCAAAGCAGCCATTCTCCGGGTTTATGCCCCTTGGCATAAGACCGTATGCCTCTTGGTGTGAAACCGTATGCCCCTTGGCATAAGACCTCACACCAAGGGGCAAAAGCCAGACAAAGCATGCGTTTCCCGACCGTGCATCGTACGATAAGAGGTCGTGTATCGTACGATAAGAGATTGTGCATCGTACGACAAGAGGTCGTGCATCGTACGATGTAAGGTTGGCGGATTACCCTCTGCGCGCACATGTACGGCGGTAAAACGGCTGGTGGAGTTTACAGAACATCCCCACACGGATTTTTCTTCCGGCAGTCGGGGCACTCCCCCTTGACGACGAACGAGAAGGAATGGGCATGGAAGCCCTCGGGCAGGGGAATATCGCTCACATGCACGTCGTCGAGACAGAACGAGCGGCGGCATGACTCGCAGTAGAAATGCACGTGGCTGTCGCCGCGGCTGCAAATGCCGTCGCTGTGGCACAACTCGTAGTTGAGCACTCCCCTGCCGTCCTCGAAGGAGTGTACCACGTCGTGCTCGTGAAAGAGCGTGAGCACGCGGAAGATGCTCGACTTGTCCATCTGCAGCTGCATCGCCTCGATGTCGGAAAGCGTCAGCGGACAGTCTGCGCCCAGCAGCGTCTTGTAGACGAGAATGCGGTTCGACGTAGGCTTCACCCCTTTATGGACGAGCCACGTTTCTATTTCGCCGGATGTCTTCATCACCGTGGGACGTTATTGTTCCACTACTTCGACAGTCATGCTGACATTCTCCACGGGACGGTCGCCGCGCGCCGTCTTGCAGCATTGTATCCTCTCCACGACGTCGAGCCCCTGCTCCACCTCGCCGAAAACGGTGTACTGGTTGTCGAGGAACGGTGTGCCGCCGACGGTCCCGTAAGCCTCGCGCTGTGCGTCGGTGAACGCCGGCTTGCCTTTCTCCAGGCATATCGCCTTCGTCTCGGCCACCAGTTCATCCTGCAGTTCCTGCAGGGCGGCGCGGTTGCGGTTGCGGCGCAGTTCCATTATCCTGTCGCGGTTCTCCCGGGCAAGAGCGTTGAACACCTCCTGTTCCTGCTGCATTTCGAGCTGGCGCTCCATCTGCTTGAGTTCGGCAGGCTTGTAGACCTTTCCCCATACGATATAGAACTGACTGCCGCTGCTCTCTCGTTCGGGATTCACCTCATCGCCGAGACGCGCCGCACTCAGTGCCCCGCGCTTATGGAAGAGCTGCGGATACACGAACTCCGCCGGAACGGTGTAGTCGGGTCCTCCGGTGCCGAGTGTCTTTCCCTTTGGCGCACCCTTGCTGTCGGGGTCGCCGCCCTGTATCATGAAGTCCTTTATCACGCGGTGGAACAATGTCCCGTCGAAATAGCCCTCGCCGGCGAGCTTCAAAAAGTTGTCGCGGTGGCGAGGCGTCTCGTCATAGAGGCGCACAAGGATGTCGCCCTCTGTGGTATGGATTTTTACTTTTGCCATTTTTTATATTTGTTCTGATATTTACGGTGGGAATTCAGAGAACCCACAACATTAACGGAAATGGAGAAAATAATTTTGGAGAGGTTATCCCCCGAGCAATTCCAGCATCTCGCGGGCGGCATTGTCGGCGGCGTCTTTTTCGCCGAGGATTTCCTTAACCTCGGCATAGCCCCGGAGCATGGCGTCGCGCGCCTTGCCGTCGGCTGTCACGGCGGCGAGTTCCCCAGCGATATTGTCCTCGGAGAAGGTGTCGGCCACAAGTTCGCTCACCACCTCGCGGTTGGCTATGAGGTTCACCAGCGAGATGTATTTCACCTTCAGCAGGCGACGGCGGAGAAAGGCGATGACTTTGGGTATCGGCGTTTTATAGCACACCACCTGCGGCACCCCGAAGAGCGCAGTCTCGAGCGTCGCCGTGCCGCTCGTCACCAGTGCGGCCCTCGAATGGGACAGCAGCGGGAACGTCTGATTGAACACGATGCCGGCATCGTCTGCGCCGTCGAGGAAGCGGTCGTAGTATTCCTTTTCCACGGCGGGTGCCCCTGCCACAACCAGCTGGTATCTGTCGCCTGCCACGCGCCGCGCCGCCCTCAGCATATACGGCAGGTTGTCTTTTATCTCCTGCTTGCGGCTTCCGGCGAGCAGCGCTATTATCGGTTTGTCGGGCAGACCGTTGCGGCGCTTGAAATCCTGTCCGCTCTCGGTGTAGCCGGCACGGAACCCGCGCACCTCGCCTTCGGTGGGGTTGCCCACATAGTGTATGGGATAATTGTGCTTCCGCTCGAAGAAGTCCACCTCGAAGGGCAGAATGGAGAACAGCTCGTCCACACTGCGCTTGATGTTCTTTATCCTGTACTCCTTCCACGCCCATATCTTGGGCGATATGTAGTAGAACACGGGTATGCTGGTATTACGGTGTACGAACTCCGCAATGCCGAGGTTGAAGCCGGGGTAGTCCACGAGTATCACCGCATCGGGGGCATATTCCACTATATCCTTCTTGCAAAAGGCGATATTGCGCAACACCACGTGGAGATGCAGCAACACGGGAACGAAGCCCATGTATGCAAGTTCGCGGTAATGCTTCACCCGTGTTCCGCCGACGGCAGCCATAAGGTCGCCGCCGAAAAACCTGAAATCAGCAGCGGCGTCCCTTTCCTTCAGAGCCTTCATCAGATGCGAGGCGTGGAGGTCTCCGCTCGCCTCGCCGACGATTATATAGTATGTCATTTAAGGTAACCCATTATTAATGTTACAATGCAGGGGGCGCGGTCTTCCAAAATGCGCCTTGCGATCGGTCAAGTATTTTGACGCGGCCCTGTCTAAAGTTCCCAGTTTCTTATCCTGTCCATAGCCCCGTAGGCGGTCACGTCGATAGTGGTGGGCGTTACGGCCACGTAGCCGTTGGCTATCGCCCATTCGTCGGTAGCCTCGTCCTCCGGCTCGGTGTCGCGGAACTCGCCCACCATCCAGTAGTAGTCGTAGCCACGGGGATGATGCTCCTTTACGAGTTCGTTCTCCCACACGCCGTTGCACATGCGGCACACGCGCACCCCTTTGTATTCTGCGGCATCAGGGAAGTTCACGTTCAGGCACACGTTCTTGGGCAGCCCCTCTTCGAGCACCCTTCCCACGATGATTTTCACCAGCCGCTGTACTGCACTGAAATCGGCGTCGGCAGCGTAGTTGCAGAGCGAGAACGCCACGGATGGAATCCCCTTCATGCAGCCCTCGCGCGCTATTCCCATCGTGCCGCTGTAGTGGGTGTTCACCGAGGCGTTGTCGCCGTGGTTGATACCGCTAATCACGATGTTCGGCATGCGGTCGCAGAGCTGGTCTATGGCTATCTTCACGCAGTCCACCGGAGTACCGTTGCACGACCACACCTGCAGCCGCCCCTCTACCCTGCGCAGCTTCAGGCGCAGCGGCAACTCGGAAGAGAAGGCACACGAGAAGCCGGAGCGCGCCGACTCCGGCGCACACACCACGACGTCGCCGAAGCCCTTGACACTTTCCACAAGACTCTCAATACCCTTGGCGGCATAGCCGTCGTCGTTGGAAATCAGTATTAACGGTCTTTTATTTTTCATAAATTGAAGTCCTTTTGGCTGCAAATTTACGAAAAAAGCTTTAATTCCTCCCGTAATCGCATAATAATATGTATCTTTGCAGAGATAAAAAGCGGCAACGGCGTGCCGGAACACAGCTGCCGTTGCCTCGGAAGAGCTATAACAGAAAGGGAAAAATGGGAAAAATCATAGCATTGGCCAACCAGAAGGGCGGCGTGGGCAAAACCACATCGACCATCAACCTGTCGGCGTCGCTGGCGACGCTCGAGAAGAAAGTGCTCGTGATAGACGCGGACCCGCAGGCCAACGCCTCGAGCGGTCTCGGAGTGAACACTAAGGACGTGGACTGCTCGCTCTACGAGTGCATCATAGACCATGCCGACGTGAGGGACGCCGTCTACACCACCGACATCGAGGGCCTCGACATCATCCCCAGCCACATCGACCTTGTGGGGGCGGAGATAGAGATGCTCAACATCGACCACCGCGAACAGGTGATAAAGAAGCTACTGCAGCCAATCTGCGACGACTACGACTACATCCTGATTGACTGCTCGCCGTCGCTGGGCCTCATCACCGTGAACGCACTGACAGCAGCCGACTCGGTGATTATCCCCGTACAATGCGAGTATTTCGCCCTTGAGGGTATCAGCAAACTGCTCAACACGATTAAGATTATCAAGAGCAAGCTCAACCCGAAACTCGAGATAGAGGGTTTCCTGCTCACGATGTATGACAGCCGCCTGCGCCTCGCCAACCAAATCTATTACGAGGTGAAGAGGCATTTCCAGGAGCTGGTGTTCAAGACCGTGATACAGCGCAACGTGAAGCTGAGCGAGGCTCCGAGCCACGGACTGCCCGTGGTGCTCTACGACGCCGACTCCACCGGAAGCAAGAACCATCTGGCTCTCGCCAAGGAAATCATCAACAAGAACGAGCAAACGAAGAAATAAAAAATACATCACATAGAACAAATGGGAGTACACAAGAGATACAGCGCACTCGGACGCGGGCTCGACGCCCTCATATCAACGGACGACGTGCGCCCGCAGGGAAGCTCTACGATAAACGAAATAGAACTTGGGAAAATAGAGGCGAACCCCAACCAGCCGCGGCGCGAATTCGACGAGGAGGCTCTGCAGGAGCTTGCCAACAGCATACGAGAAATCGGCATCATCCAGCCGATTACACTGAGGCAGATCGACGAGGACAGGTATCAGATCATTGCAGGAGAGCGCAGGTGGAGAGCCTCGCAGCTCGCCGGACTGACCCACGTGCCGGCATATATCCGCACGATAAAGGACGAGAACGTGATGGAGATGGCTCTCGTGGAGAATATCCAGCGCGAGGACCTCAACGCCATAGAGATAGCTCTCGCATACGAGCATCTTCTGTCAAACACGGGAATGACACAGGAAAAGGTGTCGGAGCGCGTGGGCAAGAGCCGCACGGCAATAACAAACTACCTGCGGTTGCTCAAACTGCCGGCACAGGTGCAGATGGCACTTCAGAAGAAGGAAATCGACATGGGCCATGCCAGGGCACTGCTCTCCATAGAGTCGCCGTCGCTGCAGATAAAGGTATTCAAGGAAATACAGAAGAACGGGTACTCCGTGAGAAAGGTGGAGGAGATTGCCAAGCAGCTCAACAGCGGCGAGGACGTGGTGAGCGGCAAGAAGGTTATCGCCTCGAAGGTAGAGCTGCCGGAGGAATTCAACACGCTGAAGGAGAAAATCTCCTCGCTGTTCTCCACGAAAGTGCAGATGACCTGTTCGGCAAAGGGGAAAGGCAAAATCAGCATACCCTTCGCCAACGCCGAGGAACTGGAACACATCATGTCGGTTCTCGACAACATGCACAAATGATACGGTAACAAAGCTGGCGCTAACGTGAACAACTACATCCGCAAAATATCAGTATGTATCGCGACTCTCGCCGCGGCGGTCTCAGTCCGCGCCGCCGGCATTGCCATGCCATTGGCGGAGCAGGAGGCTGCCGGAGGAGTGTACGCCGAGACGACGGATACGGCGGCGGTTTCCGCCGCACGTACACAGGACTCCATACTATATAATAAGGTGGACAGCCTGTCGGCACTGTCGCAGAAGAAAATCAAGCGCGACTGGGCCACCTGGGTTCCCAACCCCAAGCGCGCCATGTGGCTGGCTATGGTTCTGCCCGGCGCAGGACAGATATACAACAGGAAATACTGGAAACTGCCCATCGTCTACGGAGGTTTTTTGGGATGCATATACGCATGGCGATGGAACAACCAAATGTACAGCGACTACTCGCAGGCATACATGGACATAATGGACGACGACCCGAACACGCAGAGCTACAGCCAGTTCCTGCACTTGGGCGTGGAGATAAACGACAGCAACAAGGAGAGATACCAGGATCTGTTCAAACGGCGCAAGGACTATTACCGCCGGTACCGCGACCTGAGCATCTTCTGCCTGATAGGAATATACGCCCTGTCGGTGATTGATGCTTACGTGGACGCGTCGCTATCGAAGTTTGACATATCCAAGGATCTCAGCCTTAGAATAGAACCGTCGATTATTAACAACCGGTCTTCGGCCAACCCCGTAAAGTCATCGTCGCTCGGAGTGCAGTGCTCGCTGAACTTCTGACAACGGCGGATAACGGCGGCGACAGACACATGACAGGCACATGACCGGAAAGGCAAAGACAGCAACAAGAAAAAGAATGATATACAATAACATAAGGCGCATGGCAATAGCGGCGGCGTTCCTGCTGGCAGGAAGCGCGGCGGTGCATGCACAGACTGACGACGAAAAGGAAATCAAAGTAACCGACAAGAACGGCAACGAGGAAATTATCGACGTGCCGGAGTCGATGGACACGGAATTTGACAACCTGCTCCAGGAATATTACGCCAAGAACAACCTGAGGAAGGACGACGACTGCAACTACCGCGACGAGAACAGGGAATACGACAAGGAGGTGTATATCGACCGCCTGAAGAGGTTGCCCAACGTCATGGAGATGCCCTACAACGAGATTGTGCAGAAATTCATCGACAGATACACCGGCAGACTGAGACGCTCGGTGAGCTACATGCTGGGAGCGTCGAATTTCTATATGCCTATCTTTGAGGACGCACTCGAAGCCTACGGCGTGCCGCTCGAGCTGAAATACCTGCCGGTGATAGAATCGGCGCTTAACCCCAAGGCCACATCGAGAGTAGGCGCGGCAGGACTGTGGCAGTTCATGCCGTCCACCGGAAAGCAGTACGGACTGGAGATAAACTCCCTCGTGGACGAACGCCGCGACCCGGTGAAGTCTTCCTACGCAGCGGCGAAATACCTGCGCGACCTGTATAGAATCTACGGCGACTGGAGCCTGGTGATTGCGGCGTATAACTGCGGACCCGAAAACGTGCGCAAGGCGATACAGCGGGCCAACGGCGAGACTGACTACTGGGTCATCTATCCGTTCCTGCCGCGCGAGACGAAGGGGTACGTGCCGGCGTTCATCGCGGCAAACTACGTGATGACGTACTACTGCGACCACAACATCTGCCCCATGCGCACCACGCTGCCGGCGAAGACCGACACGGTGCAGGTGTCGCGCGACATTCACCTGAAACAGATTGCCGAGGTGTGCGGAGTGGACATAGAGGAGCTGAGGGCACTCAACCCCCAGTACCGCAAGGACATCGTGAACGGCAATTCCAAGCCCTCGGCGATAAGGCTGCCCATCTCGGTGGTCAATTCGTTCATCAGCAACGAGGACTCCATATACAACTACCAGGCCGACCAGCTCTTCACAAGAAGGTCGCTCGTTGAAGTGGACGAAACATCGCAGCCGTCATACTCCTCATCGAAAAAGAGCCATTCAAGGGGCAGCAAGGCATCGTCGAGAAAACAGTCGAGAAAGGAGAGAAGGAACAAGAAGAAAAGGGGCGGAAAGAGCGTGACTATAAAGAGCGGCGACACGCTGTCGGAAATAGCAGAGAGAAACCACACCACGGTGAAGAAGCTACGCAAGCTCAACGGTATCAGCGGCAACAACATACGCGCCGGAAAGAAGATAAAAGTGAAATGACAACAGGCGGGTCCCGGAAATCCCCATTGACGGACTTTCGGGAACACGCCTTTAATAGACATCTGCATTATGGGTGAACAAAAGCTTACAGACAAGGAGAGGGAAGCCGCCGATGCCAAACTGGTGGACGACGCTTTCAAACATTTGCTCGACAGCTATCTGGCATCGCGGCACAGAAAGAAGGTGGACATCATAACAAAGGCGTTCAACTTTGCCCGGCAGGCCCACAAGGGAGTGAGGCGACTGTCGGGAGAACCTTACATCATGCACCCCATAGCGGTGGCGCAGATAGCGTGCTCGGAGATGGGTCTCGGTTCGACAAGCATCAGTGCCGCACTGCTGCACGATGTGGTGGAAGACACCGACTACACGGTGGAGGACATCGAGAACATGTTCGGACCGAAGATAGCGCAAATCGTTGACGGACTGACAAAAATATCAGGTGGAATATTCGGGGAACAGGCTTCGGCGCAAGCGGAGAACTTCAAGAAACTGCTCCTCATGATGAGCGACGACATCCGTGTCATCCTCATCAAGATATGCGACCGCCTGCACAATATGCGCACACTCGACGGGCAGCCGCCAAACAAGAGATACAAGATTGCGGGGGAAACGCTCTACATCTACGCTCCGCTCGCCAACAGACTGGGACTGAACAACATCAAGACGGAGCTTGAAAACCTGAGCTTCAAGTTCGAGCATCCCGAGCAATACGAAGCCATCGAGCAGAAACTCGCCAGCACACAGGCTTCGCGCGACACGCTGTTCGACAATTTCACCGCCCCCATCAAGGAAGCCCTCGACAAGATGGGCTTTGAATATGAGATAAAGGCGCGCGTGAAAAGCCCCTACTCCATCTGGAACAAGATGCAGCAGAAGCAGGTGACGTTTGACCAAATCTACGACATCCTTGCCGTGCGCATCATATTCAAGGCGAAGAAGCCCGAGGAGGAAGCCAACGAATGCTTCAACATCTACGTGGCGATAAGCCAGATTTACAAGTCACACCCCGACCGCCTGCGCGACTGGGTGAACCATCCCAAGGCCAACGGATACCAGGCACTCCACGTCACGCTGATGAGCAAGATGGGAAAATGGATAGAGGTGCAGATACGGTCGGAAAGGATGGACGAACAGGCGGAACAGGGCTTCGCCGCACACTGGAAATACAAGGACGGCGTGAGCGGCAACGGCGAATATTCCGAGGACGAGGGCGAGCTGAACAACTGGCTGCGCACCATCAAGGAAATTCTCGACGACCCGCAGCCCGACGCAATGGACTTTCTCGACACTATCAAGCTGAACCTCTTCGCGTCGGAGATATTCGTGTTCACCCCAAAGGGCGAGATAAAGACAATGCCGGCGGGATGCACCGCACTCGATTTCGCCTTCCAGATTCACACCTTTCTCGGCAGCCACTGCATCGGCGCAAAAGTGAACCACAAACTGGTGCCTCTCAGCCACAAGCTGAGCAGCGGAGACCAGGTGGAGATTCTCACGTCGAACTCACAGCACGTGCAGCCTTCGTGGATAAACTTCGTGTCCACGGCAAAGGCAAAGACCAAGATACAGGCCATCCTGAGGAGGGAAAGCCGCGAGGTGCAGAAACAGGGGGAGGAAATACTCGACCAGTTCCTCAAGCGTCACTCGCTGGAACTCACCTTCTCCGCCATGAACAAGCTCTGCGCACTGCACGACATAACGAAGCACGAGCAGCTGCTCCAGGCCCTCGGCGCAAAGAACATCATCCTTGGCGAGCAGGACCTCAACGAACTGCAGGGCAAAGGCAAGACAGGCAAGGAGAACACAAGCAAGGGCTGGCGACGCTATGTGCCGTTCCTGAAGAAGAAGGACGAGAAGCAGGAAGAGGCGGCTGAATTCATGACAATCCCCGAGGGGTTCAACCGGAAGAAGCCTGTATTCATCAACGACAACAACATACACCAGTATATCTTCAGATCGTGCTGCCA
Source organism: Oscillibacter sp. MSJ-31 (assembly GCA_963629785.1). Classification (GTDB taxonomy): domain Bacteria; phylum Bacteroidota; class Bacteroidia; order Bacteroidales; family Bacteroidaceae; genus Prevotella. The sequence goes on from CAVGJZ010000003.1 coordinate 119,960, forward strand.
CCCGATTCCCGGAGACGATGTCCTGGGATATATCGACAGGAAGAACCGCATCGAAATCCACAAGCGTTCGTGCCCGGTGGCCTCCAAGCTGAAATCAAGCTACGGCAACCGTATCCTCGACGCCAAATGGGACATGCACCGCAAGCTGCTCTTCGACGCCACAATTTGTATCAAGGGCATCGACCGCATCGGCATGCTCAACGAAGTGACCAGCGTCATCTCGGGACAGTTCGACCTCAACATCCACAAGCTCACCATATCGAGCGACGAGGGCATATTCTCGGGAACCGTGGAACTGCTGATACACGACCGCACCGACATCATGCCCATCATCAAGAACCTGAAAATGATAAACGGTGTGCAGGAGGTGAGCCAGACTCTATAACTATAACCGACACGGGGGAAAACCGCAACGAAGCCGGTTTCCCCCACTCTTTTTATAACCAAAAATCACAACTACACGGAAATGAAAAAAGTATTATTGACAGCGCTGATAGGCTTGGCTAGCTTCGCCACAGCGTCAGCAGCCAACAAGTATGACAACCCCGACACGCTCTTCGTGGCGCGCGACGGAAGCTGCGAATTCAGAAACATAGAGGATGCCGTGGAAGTGTGCCGCGCATTTACGGACTACCATAAGGTAATCTACGTGAAAAACGGCACATACAAAGAGAAGCTCGTCATCCCGTCATGGCTCACCAACATTGAAATCTGCGGCGAGAGCGCGGAAAAGACAATCATCACCTACGACGACCACGCAAATATCTTCATCCCCGGCACCGACCGCAAGATGGGCACCTTCCGCACCTACACGGTGCAGGTGAACGGCAACGATATCACATTCAAGAACATAACGATAGAGAACAACGCCGCCAGACTGGGACAGGCCGTTGCGCTACACACGCAGGGCGACCGTCTGGTATTCGTGAACTGCCGCATACTGGGCAACCAGGACACCATCTACACCGGCGGCATCGCCACGCGGCTGTTCTTCAAGGACTGCCTCATAGAGGGGACAACCGACTTTATCTTCGGCCCCTCAACAGCTTGGTTTGAGAACTGCACCATTCTCAGCCGCATCAACTCCTACATCACCGCAGCCTCAACGGCGCAGAACACAAAATACGGATATGTGTTCAACAACTGCCGTCTTGTGGCAGGCGAGGGCGTGGACAAGGTGTATCTCGGCAGACCGTGGCGGCCGTATGGCTACACCCTCTTCATGAACTGCGAGATGGGCAAGCATATCCGCCCCGAAGGATGGTATAACTGGAAAAAGGAGTCAAACGAAAAGACTGCCCGCTACTACGAATACAACAACCGCGGCGAGGGCGCATCCACCAAGGGGCGCGTGGCATGGGGCAAACAGCTCACCAAGAAAGAGGCGGCGCAGGTGACAATCGAGAACGTGTTCAAGCGCGGAGACAACTGGAAGCCGAACATCTAACCGCCCGTGACTGACGAAATACAAAGAGGGTTCTGAAAATATCTCAACGATGATTTTCAGAACCCTCTTTATTTTAAGCGGCATTTATCTTCTCACCTTTATCGCCTTACCGCCGTTCTTCACGATAAAGAAACCTTTTCCAAGGGCAGTCTTACTCATTTCCGTTCCCAGAATGTTGTAGACGTGCGTCTCTCCGCTGCCGCCGCATCCCTGCACAGTGTCGCCAATTCCGTTTGTCACATCGGCAAAACTCTCAACCACCACCTTGCTGAAAGGCACGTAGTCCGCCTTGTCGCTGTCGTAGCGGTATTCGAGAGTTTCCCTGGGCAAGTCGCCGTGCGCCGCATCGTAGGTGATATCCGCCTTGCTCCCCTGTGTCTGCTCCAGCGCTGACCCGTTGTACGCCTCATAAATTCTGGTCTGCACGCAGTTGCCGTGGCTGTCGTAAGCCACCTCCTGCAGCGTTCTTTCAGACACCTCGTCATCCGTAATCTTCCCGTCGCCATTCAGGTCCGAATAAGTCGTCATGTCGTAAACGCTGCTGCCGTTGTCGTCGGTAACGGTATAGTCGGACACTATTTTGCCAATCACATCGGTGTAGTTGATAACCTCGGCATATCCCTTGCCTCCATCCTTGAGCGTCACTATCATGTCACCGAAACTCTTCACCGCGCCGTTGTCCTCATACGACAGCACTGCCGACGAAACGAGGTTCTCGGTCCAGTCCCAGTCGGTGTAGCCAAGCACTATCTGCCCGTCGGTGCGGTGCCACTTTATATCGGTGAGATACTGTTGCGTCTTCCACACGTATCCCGTATAGTCATCGTTCACCGTAAGCTGCTCAAACTTCGCCGCATTCACCTGCTTCGTCTGTGGGTCCACCGTGTTGGTGTATCTCTCGATAGTGTCATACGCCCCGTCGTATGGCACCGCCACGGTGAGGGAGGTCACGTTGCCGTCGCCGTCGCGCACCACTCCCCTCTTGTATGAGTTGGCACTCACTACCCAGTCGTTTGCCGTCTCATTCCACAGATAACGCTGCGCATCAACCACGAGACTTGTCACGACAGGGTCGTAGGTATAAATCTTCTTTTCGCTGTTCACGAAGGTTTTTCCGCCGTCAGCCGAACTCTTCGACACGACCGTCTTCAGCAGACCGTCCGCCGAAACACAGGTCTCCTCAATCACCTGGTCGTCGCCGTTCACCTCCGTCATCGTCGTATAGGAATTACCCGCCCCGTCGGTGCGGTAGGCGTAGGAATATTCGCCTTCAAGTTCCCAGCCTCCCTCGTCGGTGTAGACGTAGACCGTTTCCTTTGCCGGCTTGAAAACCTGCGCCGTTTCAGCGGTGGTGTACTTGGTGCTTTCCCTGCCGGACTTCAGGAAAATCCCGTTGGACTTCAGGAAATTCCCTTTGGACTTTACAAAATCCCTGTTGAACTTTATTAAATTCCCATTGGCCATTGTCTCAGACAAGGACACTGGCAACCGCTGTTCCAATGGATTCGGAAATGCCGATTGGGCTTGGGCTGCCCCGCTGCCTGACATTATCGCCGAGGCAAGAAGAAGTGATAGATTTCTCATAAGCAATATGGTTTTATTTACGTTTCACTGAATACACCGCCGCAAAATTAGCATTTTGTTTTCAACAATCATCCAAACAACAGCAGAATAACGCCGCGACGTATGAAAAATCATCCTCGCCGACACTGGAATCAGCGTTTTTTTGGCTACTTTTGCATCAACAAAAAACACACGGACATCAAAATGACAAAGACATTCACACTCGACATGATACAGTCGGCAGGCGTGGGAGTACTCGCGCTGCTGCTGGGCATGATAATGACAAGAAAGATAAGCTGGCTGCAAAAATTCTGCATCCCCTCCCCCGTTTCGGGAGGCATCGTGTTCTCGCTCATATCGCTGGCAGTCTACATGGCGTGGGACGCGGAAATATCGTTCGACGGAACGCTCAAGGACATCTTCATGCTAGCGTTCTTCACCTCGGTGGGCTTCCAGTCAAACATGAAAGCCATCAGACAGGGCGGACGCACTCTCGTCATGATGCTGCTCCTCCTCGTTGTCGTCATCGCATTGCAAAACCTTATGCCCCTCGGCATCACCAGGCTGCTGGGTGTAGACCCACTCGTGGGCATGGCCGCAGGGAGCATCCCCATGGCAGGAGGCCACGGCACGGCCGGAGGGTTCAGTTCGCTGCTCAAGAGCATGGGGCTGGAGGGGGCAGGCACGCTGTCGATGGCAGCCGCCACCTTCGGACTGGTCAGCGGATCCATGATAGGCGGTCCCATCGCCGAACGGCTGATAAGGAAAAAGCTGCTGACGGAGCACCGGGAAACAAAGGATTTCAAGATAGACCCGGCGACGGCCGGGGTGGAGAGCAACGAGACACTGCCTGCCGGACAGGTGAAGCGCACGAGCACGCAGGATTCGGAATTTCACAGGTATGCCAACGCGACATACACATTGATTATAACGATGGCAATAGGCACGGTGGCGAGCGTGCTGCTGGGAAAAACGGGGATAACATTCCCCACATATTTCGGTGCGCTCGTCACGGCGGCTGTGGCAAGAAACGTGCTTGAACTGACACCGCTGCGCAAACATCTGGAAATGGAGAAGATAATAAGTCTGGGGAACATCAGTCTGTCGATATTCCTCGGCATGGCAATGGTCTCGCTGAAACTTTGGGAGCTTCAGTCGCTGGCCCTGCCGCTGATACTCATCCTCACGGCACAGGTGGCCATGATGGCACTGATTACCTATTACGTGGCCTTTCCGCTTTTGGGCAAGGACTACGACGCCGCGGTTCTCGTGGCAGGGATATGCGGCTTCGGACTGGGCGCCACGCCCAACGCCATGGCCAACATGAGTGCCGTGTGCTACAAATACCGCTACTCCGTCAAGCCGTTTCTCATCGTGCCCATCGTAGGGGCGATGTTCGTGGACATGATAAACACGGGCATCATAACCCTCTTCCTGAACTGGATAAAGTGACAGGCGCACCGACGGCAGGAGGCACGCCACGGAAACCTACTTATGCCCGGCGGCCCTCTTCAGGATGTTGTCGTGAATGAAGCCGGTGTAGAAGAGCAAGTCCCAGTGGTGCAGGCAGTCGAGGCTAACGTTGGCACTCCTGAACACGGGGTTGTCGTTCCACCGGCGGTATTCGCCGGCCCTGCCGGTCGCCACTATGAGTTGCTTGGTGGCCGTGTCGAGGTGTACTTTGTGCAGACTTCCCTTGTAGGTGAATGTGGCCGTAGTGGAGTCGGTCCTCCAGTTCACGGGGTTAATCGCCGCCGCGGCATTGCCGCCCACAAAGGGCCAAATGCCGGAGTTGTCGAGCACCGAGTTATATGACACCGTCACTCCCGCGGATCTTTCGTCGGCGGCAGGGACGATGCGCCGGCACTTCAGGTCGTCGGCAGATATGCGGTAGCCAATGGCGTAAGCCGCCACCATCCGGGCGTATTGCTTGTCGGTCATGTGGCGCAACAAGTCGAGCACCAGCATCCCGCCCTGCGAAAATCCCACGAGGGCAAACCTGCGGCCCTGGTTCATGTGCGCCATGTAATAGTCGAACGCTTCGCACGCCTCCTCTGCCACCTTGCCGTATTCCAATTGAAAGCTGTCGGCCGGCAGGTTGATGGCATCGAAGGTGAACTGGTGGTAGTATGGGGCCACGTAGTTGAAGTCGCCTTGCCCTATGTTTTCTTCCACATAGGCCATCTCCGCACCGATGGCCTGCCTGTCTTCTTTCGTAAGCCGTGAGCGGTATGCCTTCCCTCCATTGCCGTCGGTGGCAGACACGACGTTGGCCGAAACGAGGTAAATCAGGTCAATCTTGTCGGGACTTGCCGCATCGGCAGCCCGATACCACGCACTGTCGCCATCCCAATACACCGAGGGCGCGACAGTCTGTGCCCTGCATCCAAGCAGTGCCTGCAACGTGATGGCGAAAAGCAGAATGAAAAGTTTTGTCTGTGTCTTCATCTTGGAATATTTTTTATGGAACAAACCTCGCTGGAGGCTTAGAATGAGAAATACCGGTGTCACTTGTCTATCCACTCCTTGAGCATGGCTGATTTCTCCTTGCTCACAATAACCTTCACATCAGGATAAGTTTTCAAGCGGACTGAGAGTTTGGAGGAGAAGAGGAAATTGATGCGTTCAATGCTGTCTATGCCGATGATATACTGGCGGTTGGCACGGAAGAACTTGGCAGGATTTAGCTGCGCCTCCACATCATTAAGGGTAAAGCCGAGAGCCATTGACCTGCCGTTGTTCAGGAATGCGCGGGTAATGCCGTTCTCGGTTGATATATGGTTGATGTCCTTCACATCGAGCACGTTATAGCCGTCGTTGTTCTGCACGAGGAAATGTTCCCGATATTCCCGTTTCTTCAAGCCGAGCGAGGCAAGGAGGGCTGAATAATCCTGCGGGGGCTGTTCGGAGACTGCCAATTTCCTTGCCTTGTCCACCGCCTCTGCCAGTTCCTGCGGCACGATGGGCTTCTGCAGGTAGGCGATGCCGTTGCTTCTGAATGCCTCCAGCGCATACTCGTTGTAGGCGGTAGTGAAGATGACGGGAGACTGGACCTGCACTTGCAGGAAAGCCTCGAACACATCGCCGTCGTCCAACCGGATGTCGGCGAAGATGATGGCGTATTCATTCCTCAGTGCCGCGGCAGTCTCGCCCACACTCGTTACCGGACCTTCGATTTCAAAAGTCCCGTCTATCTGCAGGAGAAGTCGTCTCAGCCGCATGAAACTGCGCTCCTCGTCCTCTATAATCAGTATCTTCATGTCGTTCAGTTGTTTATCACGGGTATCCTCACCTCAAACGCTTCCTCCGTCTCTATGACTTGCGGATGCAGCCCCAACAGCCCATACCGTTCATCAAGATTTTTCAGTCCTATCTTCGTCGTGGCGGGCGACTTGCCTTTCAGCGGAATGCGTTCGTTCCTCACCACCACCGAGTCGCCCTCCCTTCTAATATCGACACGCAGGGGTTGCCGTGCGGAATGGGCATTGTGCTTCACGGCGTTCTCCACGAGCAGCTGGATGGACATCGGGAGGATGAGGTTGCCGTCGTGGTCGAGCGCAGGGTCTATCCGGAAGACATAATGGTGGGGATGGCGAATCTCCAGCAGGTCGCAATACTCGCGGATGAAACGGATTTCGTCGGCGACGGACACCGTCTCCCTGTTCAGCTGGTTCACGATGTAACGGTAGATGGATGAGAACTTGAGGGTGAAGGTCTCGGCAAGCTCGGGGTCCTCGCTTATAAGCTCCGTGAGGGTGCTCAGACTGTTAAACACGAAGTGGGGGTCGAGCTGGAGCTTGAGCAGTTCCTTCTGCATCTCCACGTTCTTGCCTGCCTGCAGGATTACCACACGACTGTAATAAAGGCACAGATAGACAATGGTGAGCAGGGTTGCACAAGTAGTGAACACGTAGAGGCGGTTCAAGAACATCTCTTCCCCACCGTCGTAAATCCCGTTGACGATACTCTCGAAGAGAATGGCAAGGAGCACATTGGCCACAAGCATGGCGCCGCTGTGCAAGAAGAACCTGGAGAAAGAAGGATGGGTGCTCCCCAAAAAGTGCCTGTCGGGCAATCGTTTGTCGAGCAACAGTTTGCGTATCAGATTTGAAATGGAGAGCGACACCAGCACATAAAGGGCACAATAGCAGATGTCGAACACGAAGTCTTCCCATCCGTACGGACATTTCTTCAACATTTCGCCGCTTGTGGTGAGCCACCAGAGGATGTAGTTCAGCGCGAATGCCGCAAGGGAAATTATGCCCCAGTTTTTCAGAAAGTGCCTTGCCTCGCCCATTGTCATTTCTTTTTGTCACAAACAATCCCGCCGATGATAATAACAAGCGTGGCAAGTTCTGCCACGGGTATTGCTGTCCACAAACCTATAGTACCTATCAGGCGAGGCAGGAGCATGAATCCCAGCACAGAGAAAACAACTCCACGGATAATGGTATAGACAATCGCGCGCCTTGCCAGTGTCACGCTCTGACAGTAGCCTATGAAAGCCACGTTAAGGGCGAAGAACATGGAGCATGTGGCAAACCAAGGCAGTCCGTCTACCGCCAAGGCATACGAAGGATTGTCAGGACTGAGGAATGCCCCCACAATCAGGCGGTCGCCAAAAACAAGAGCCAGCATAACGGCAATGCCGCACGCCGCAGCGGAATAGAGCGACACCTTCAAGGCACGGGCCACCCTGTTGTCATTACCCGCCCCGTAGTTATAACTGATGATTGGTTGGGCAGACTGCGCCACAGCGTTGTTTACGGAGAATATTATCGGGAACAGATAGCACACTATGGCAAAGGCCGCCACACCCTCTTCGCGGAGCATCAGCATAAACATGTAGTTGCCCGCTATCATGGTTATGCTCATTGCCATCTCGGTGACGAAGGTGGCCGAGCCTATCTTTATCATGTATCCGGTGTTGCGCAGGGTGAGCACGAGCGAAGTGCGGCTTGCCTTCAGACGGTAGAACTTCAGTGTATCCGAGAACCACACGAAGTAGGCAACACTCATCAGTCCGCCGCAGACGCACGCAATGGACGTGGCAACAGCAGCTCCTTTGACTTCCATTCCCATCGGGAATATGAAGAGCCAGTCGAGGGCCAGATTGACTATGGCACCCACCACTTGAATCCACATGGCATAACGGGGCGAGCCGTCGAGCCTCACCATCATCATCCCGACGCACTGCCACAACAGGAACACCATGCCGGGCAAGAGCCACAACAGATAGTCGAGGGCATAACGCTCCAGCCTTGGACTGCAGCCGAGGGCATAGACAAATGTCCTCGGCATAAGCAGGCACAAAAGGATGCACATGAAAACAAGAACGAAGCCCATGCCAAAAGCCTGGGTCAGGATTATGCGTGCCGCTTTCCGGTTGCCGTTGGCAAGATGCACGCTCGCCGCAACCGACGCCCCGATACTGAACATCAGTCCGAGCCCTGTAACCACAGTCCATACCGGCGCCACGATATTGACCGCGGCAATGCCGTCGGCACCCACGCCCCTACCCACAAGTATGCCGTCAATGATTGTCTGCGCCGACATGAAGAGCATGCCCACGAGCGTCGGAAAGAATATTTTCCGGAACAGCGGTCCTATCTGTCCTGATCCAAAATCAATCTTGTCACGAGATATATCCATTCTGTGTTCTTAATCTAAATATCTGCAAAATTACAAATAATCCGTGAGTGGGCGGAACAGAATAACGTGAAACGGAAAAAGTAAGGGGTGAACCGTCTGGTTTGCCGTTTCTCTCTTCAGCTGCAATAATGCGGAAGTTCAAATGCAGTTTTTTCCGTTTCACGCAGTTGCCCGTACATGCGGAGAACGCAAAACAGTAACTTCGCATCCAAAAACAACAAAGTTTACAGCATGAGAAAGAGAATTCATATTCTATTTTTGGCTTTCGTCTATGCCATGCTCCTCATGACAGGATGCAGGGACAAGGGTGTCTCACAAGACCGACACGGAGATGGTGTCCAGTGTAACAGACAGTGGCGGACTGTGGTGGTGAAGCGTGGCGACACGGAGGTGAGCCAACTCTTCACCGCCTCCATCCAGGGCAGACAGGACATAGAGATTCGCCCGCAGGTGCAGGGCAAGATTGTGTCGGTATGCGTAAAGGAAGGACAGGAGGTTAAGCGCGGACAGACGCTCTTCACCATCGACGCCGTGCCCTATCGCACTGCCTTGGCACAGGCTTCCGCCCAAGTAAGCGCTGCGATGGCAAGCTCTGCCACGGCAAAACTCAACTACGAGAGTCAGAAGCAGCTCTTTGCCCATAAGGTAGTTTCCAAACACGAACTCCAGTTGTCCTACAATTCGCTGCTTGATGCGCAGGCACAACTTTCATTGGCCCGTGCCGCAGAGGCAAGCGCACGCAACAATCTCTCTTACACCGTGGTGAAGAGTCCTGCCAATGGTGTGGTGGGCACGCTGCCGTTCCGTCAGG
>CAVGJZ010000004.1:0-47361 GCA_963629785.1 Oscillibacter sp. MSJ-31
AATAAGGTGTATTCTGTTTTTGTCAATTCCACAATTCTCGTAATGCCTATTTCTCCCATATTCGGTTTGGTATTATCAACCAATTCTATAGACTCAACAACCAAACTATTGCGATTTATTTCATCCGGCTTTTGTTATGGTGTAACTATTCAGTTCATTTCCGTATTAATTTTTGTTTACCGATGCTTCCCTTTTGGAGTTAAGTGCATTTCTTGTTTCTCGTTTGTTTCTTTTGTGCTTTTCGAAGAGGGATAGATATTGAATATCAGTCACTTGTGAGCAATCGGCAGATTATCAAGAAAAAGATTATCCCTTCTTTCCCCTCCACAGCGTGTTGATGTTCTTGTAGAGCTTTTCCTCATTGGGGAAATGCTGCGCCTCCCAGAAGCGCGCGTCCTTCAGTGCGTCGGGCAGGAACTGCTGCTCCACGAAATGTCCGGGGTAGTCGTGGGAATACTTGTAGTCGGCGGCGTAGCCAAGGTCTGCCATGAGCTTCGTCGGGGCGTTGCGCAGGTGGAGCGGCACAGGCAGGTTACCCGTCCGCCTCACCGTCTCCAGTGCCTTGTTTATCCCGTTGTATGCGGAGTTGCTCTTCGGCGAGGCGGCAAGGTACACCGTGGCCTCGGCGAGCGGTATGCGTCCCTCGGGCCATCCTATCTTCATCACCGCGTCGAAGGCCGCGTTGGCAAGTAGCAGAGCGTTGGGATTGGCGAGCCCCACATCCTCGGATGCGCTTATCACGAGCCTGCGGGCAATGAACGACGGGTCTTCGCCGCCCTCGATGAGCCTCGCCAGCCAGTAGAGCGCGGCGTCGGGGTCGGACCCGCGGATGCTCTTGATGAAGGCTGAAATGATGTCGTAGTGCATCTCCCCGTCCTTGTCATACGCCATGGGGTTCTGCTGCAGCGCCTTCTTCACCACTTCGTCGGTTATGGTCACCTTCTCGTCGGAGCTTGACTCCACGATGAGTTCCAGGATGTTGAGCAGCTTGCGCGCGTCGCCTCCGCTGTAGCGCATCATGGCGGCGGTCTCCTTCAGCTCTATGTCGCGCCGGCGCAGTTCGTCGTCTTTCTCCATGGCGCGGCGGAGCAGCTCCATGAGGTCTTCCTCTTCGAGCGGCTTCAGCACATAGAGCTGGCAGCGGGAGAGCAGCGGGCGTATCACCTCGAACGACGGGTTTTCCGTCGTTGCCCCGATGAGCGTCACGATGCCCTTCTCCACCGCTCCCAGCAGCGAGTCCTGTTGGCTCTTGCTGAAGCGGTGTATCTCGTCGATGAAGAGCACGGGGTTGTTCTCGTTGAAGAACCGCCCGGACTTGGCCTTCTCTATCACGTCCCTCACGTCCTTCACGCCGCTCGTCACGGCGCTGAGGGTGAAGAACGGCACTTTCATCTCCTTCGCCACGATCTGTGCCAGTGTGGTCTTGCCCACTCCCGGCGGGCCCCACAGTATGAACGACGACACCCGTCCCGCCTCTATCATGTTGCGCATCACGGCTCCCTTGCCCACAAGGTGTCGTTGTCCTATATATTCGTCGAGGCTCTGCGGCCTCATCCTTTCTGCCAACGGTTTGCTCATAAGTGCAAAATTATGAAATATATCGGTTTTGACAATGCCTAAGGGTATTATAATCTTATTTTTCTCCCTAAAACTTGCTTTTGTCAGCGGAAACATTTAATTTTGTCCGGGTCATTTATCTATTATGAAATCGAAAGAAGACTATATTGCATTGATAAAAGCACACTCTGAAGAATTGAAGCGCGTTTTTGGAGTCAGGTCGCTTAGGATTTTCGGGTCCGTGTCACGGGGTGAACATGGTGTCGGAAGCGACGTGGACATTTGTGTGGACATGCCTCCCAAGATTTATTTGGTTGTCAGTCTAAAGCGGTTTCTTGAGAATCTCATGCAGTGTTCCGTTGACGTGGTGAGAATGCACAAGCACATGAACCCTTTCTTGTTAAATGAAATTGAGCGTGACGGCTCTACCTTATCAAATAACCGCATCAGGTCTGTTTTTTGACATCGATGCCGACATTGTTTTCGATGTTGTGAAGAATGATTGGTGGGGGCTGCTTGCTGTGGAATGATTGACAGTAAGGCGTAGATGCGCCCTCAGACAAAGACATTCGCCCGCCACACGCGCTTCAGCAACGCCGTGGCGGGCGATTTACGTGGTTGTCAGGCTGTCACTTCCTTCCAGTCCGTCAGTCCCTTCCCTTCGGAATCAAGCTCCACGGCAAGGGCTATCACCTTCTGTTTGCCAGACTTGAAAGGCTCGGTGTACCGGCGGTCAAGTATTTGCTTTTCAGCGGCAGCCAGACCGCCGTTGTTGGTGAGTTTCAGTTCCATCACGTATATGTAGTTCTTCACCTCCACCACCATGTCAATTCTCCCCGTGGAAATCATCTTTTCCACCTCGACACGACAGCCGATGGCATTGAATATCGTACTCATTATCAGGCGGTAACGCTCCTCCATGTCCATCGACCCCAGTTTCTTGTTACTATAGGGCACGTCTGCCACAAGAGCCTTCAGGCATTTCTTTGCCTCGGTGAGGTTGCCTGTACTGAGGTGTATCTTGAGGTATGCTTCATTCGACTGCAAGTCGCTCATGCTGCGCATCGTCAGCGTGGGCAGCACTATTTCGTAGAGCGTGTTGCGGACTTCTTTGTTGGGTATGCCCAGAAAATACACGCCGTCGGAATAGCCCTTTATTGTGAGGTAGCCCGACTGGTAGAGGAACAGCTCCGGGCCGCCGCCGACCACGTCAGATGTCTCCGCCACCATGTCCATCAATGTGCAGTTGTCGAAGTCCTTCAGTCGAAGCTCCATGTCGTCAACGAATTTGGGAAGCATTGACGTGGCTCCCGACGAAGCCCAGTAGTTCTTTATCTTGCCGGAGTCGAGGGCATTTACAAGACTGTACGGGTTGAAAACGCCCACCATGTTGTCGGCACTGAAATGGTATCCGTCGTAGTTGGCTTTCAGCTGCTCCGCGGTTTCCTCGGGCGTCCATCCGTTTGTCTTGCCCATGGCGGCCATCTCCGGCATGAAATTGCCTGTCATCTCTAGCTCGGTTATGCCGCAAAGCGTGGCCCATTCAGCGTCGAAACTTATGTTGCTCAGGTTGTTCAGTGCCGAGAACAGGGATATTTGAGTGAATTTGGTTACACCGGTGATGAAGACGAACTTCTCGTTGCGGTCTTCAGACTTGAGCACGGAAAACACGTCGCGGTACACGTTTCTGCATGCCTCGTGTGCAGGTGTCTTCCATGAGTGTTGCAGCGGACTGTCATATTCGTCGATGAGAACTGCCACTTGCCGGCCCGTCTTGGCGCAGGCGCTCCGTATGATGTTCTTCAGACGCACAGTGAGCGTAGCCCCCGGGCGCACCGTAATGCCGTATTCTGTCTCGTAGTCAAAGAACGCGTCGTCCAGATATGCGCAGATGCCTTCCGGTGTGGCGTTGGCGTTGCTCATGTCGAGCCTCACGACAGGACGTTTCGTCCACTCCTTTTCCAGAGCCATTATCTTCAGCCCCTCGAAGAGTTCCCGCTCCGCCTCGAAATATGTCTGCAGGGTATCGACGAGAACCGACTTGCCAAAACGTCGCGGACGGCTCAGGTAATTGTATTTGTTCCCTTCATTGACAAGTCTCCACACCAGTTCGGTCTTGTCCACATACAAGTACCCCTGTTTCCTTATCTCATAAAAGGACTGCACGCCCACAGGCAGTTTCCTGTCTCTATTTCCTGTCATCATATTTGTCTCTATTATGATTTGCCAGCACAAATGTACGACTTTTATTTAAAAACAACAGGGCACACCAAAAAAGAATGTAGCATTTTTTTGCCGTACCTGTTGCCTCCTCCCTGCGCCGTTCAAAAAAATAAGTCCAAAAACTTGCTTATAGAAGATAATGTATTAATTTTGCACGTCACAAAGCGAAACGCACATTACACGAACCATGAGAGTGACGATACTGCAGACCGACATACACTGGAACGACGCCCCGGCAAACCGCCTCGGTGCCGCTCTCATGATGGACGTCTGCCCCGGTTCCGACCTCTATGTGCTCCCCGAGATGTGGACCACCGGCTTTGCCCTCGACCCCGCCCCTGCGGCGGAGGACGAAGACGAAAGCCGCGGCACCCTGGCTTGGATGAAAAGCGAAGCTGCAGGGCGCGGCGCCGCCCTCTGCGGCAGCGTGGCGGTGAGGACATCCGACGGCAAATACCGCAACAGGGAATACTTCGTATCGCCAGGCGGCCTCGTCACCGTCTACGACAAGCGGCATCTCTTCTCGCCCGGCGGAGAAAACCGCAACTATACTTCGGGCAACCGGCGCACCGTGGCGGAATACAAGAGAGTGAGGTTTCTGCTGCAGATATGCTACGACCTGCGCTTCCCCGTGTGGAGCCGCAACAGGGGCGACTACGATGGCATTATATATGTGGCGAACTGGCCCCAGTCGAGACACGACGCGTGGACGACGCTCCTCAAGGCAAGGGCGATAGAGAACCAGTGCTACGTCATCGGCGTGAACCGCGTGGGAACCGACCCGAACTGCAGATACCGCGGGGGAAGCGTCATAGTAAACCCATACGGGGACGTGGCGGCAAAGTGCGACGACAACGTTCAGGGATGTGCCACGGCAGACATTGACATTGGGAAACTGGACAAGTTCCGCCAGGCATTCCCCGCACTCGGCGATGCCGACACGTTCAGTGTCGCCCCGTAATCCCGGGGGAAACAATTTGGAGATGTAATCCCAATGGGGAAAACTTCAGGAAAGTGAATTCAGCGGCGCGCATATTCTCTCCACCGTCGGAGAAACAGGATAAACGGCAATATGCGTCCGGACAAAGGAATATAAGAAACAAAAACAAGAATTGAATTAAACCGAAACATGAAAGCAGAAGGCAAAAAAGCGCTTACATTGAAGACTCTCAACAAGAGCAACGTTTGGGACTTGCAGGAGAACGACATCTACCGCCTCATCGAAACGGCCGGGAAAGACGCCGAACTCGGCGACAACCTCAACCGCTACCTTGACATCATACGGAGCGCCTTTGACATAGAAGACATCAAGATAGACCGTGAAGAGGTCATCAGAAAATACGAGGCACGCGGCTTCAAGGTGGGTGTGATAAAGATTGACGAAAAGAACTCGCGCAAGATAGGCCTCAAGAAGAAGACCATCATGCGCGTCACCGACCTTACCTACGAGAACATACGCCATATCTCGGCAGCGAAACTCGTGGAGGTGCTCGAACGCAATTTCGGCGGCGGCTGGGACTCACTCTCGCAGAGCATACAGGACATCATACAGAGCGGTTTCGACATCAGCACCACCACACTGCCCAAAGACCGCCTGCACAAGGCCGGTGGACTCTACGAGAAGAAGGTGGCAGACGGCTTCGAGGTGCTCGAGATACCCAAGGGCGCATGGACGGAGGCCATCTTCGCCAAGGTGAAAGACGTGGACGAAAAGCCCCGTGCCGAATACGACGAAAAGAAACTCTCCGGCGACCCCGACGGCGACGACGAGGACAGCGAGGAAGACCTGCCCGAGGTTGAAGACCGCTACTCCGACGACGATGACGACGACTTCGACGACGACAAGCTCACCGAGGAGAGCTACCGCACTACCATCGAAGAAGACCCCGAGGAGCTTTCTCTCGAGGCGGAGGACGTGGCCGACGACGAAGACTACTAATTTCAACAGCCGTTTGATGATAAGGAAAACACTTGTTCTGATACACATACTTGTTGTCCCCTTTCTTGTCGCTTCCTGCGGGCACAAACGTCCTGCGGGAGAAGACAAGGGAGGGGACACCTTGCTTTTCAGATACGCAAGGAACATCACCGTGGTAAAATATCCCCACGGACGGTATAAGGTGGACATGGCTGACCCGTGGAACGCCGGAAAGACACTGCGCTCCTATATCCTGCAGGACAAACGGGAAACTGAAGCCGCAACCGCTCGGCAGTCATCCGCCAACGCCACTGTGGTGGCCATCCCCTTGTCGCGCTGCGTGGTGGCGACGTCGGTTCACAGCGAACTGTTCCGCACCTTGGGCCGCGAAAACGCAGTGGCGGGAGTCTGCGACGCATCCTACGTCAAGTCGCCGTGGCTGCAGCGCCGTCTGCGCGCAAATCTCACCGCCGACTGCGGCAACTCCATGTCTCCCAACGTGGAGAAAATCGTGGACCTGCAGCCCGACGCACTTTTCCTCTCGCCCATGCAGAACTCCGGCGGGTACGGCAAGGCGGAACATGCCGGAGCTCCCGTCGTGGAACTTGCCGACTATATGGAACCCACTGCCCTCGGCAGGGCGGAATGGATAAGGTTCTACGCACTGCTGCTTGGCTGCCCCGAACTGGGCGACAGCCTTTTTGCCGAAACGGAACGCAACTACAATTCTTTGAAGTACAAGGCGGCTCAGGCAAAGTCCAAGCCCACGGTGATAATGGACAAGACGGAGGGCGGGATATGGTATCTCCCCGGAGGACAGTCCACCATAGGACAGATGCTGCGGGATGCAGGGATGGCGTATGCCTTTGCCGGTGAGAAATCATCTGGCAGCATACAACGCCAGTTTGAGGCAATGCTCGACAGCTACGGCAGTTCCGACCTGTGGCTCATGCGATACTTTAAGCCCGGCAACACTCCCCTCACGCTCCGCGAACTGGCTTCGGAAAACCAGGGCTACTCCCGTTTCAAGGCTTTCAGAAATCGTGCCGTCTACGGATGCAACACGGCTACAACCTCATTCTTCGAGGAAACGCCGTTCCGCCCCGACATGCTTCTGCGCGATTTCATCATCATAGCCCATCCTGGGATAAAGGGGCTGGGTGAGGCAAGGTATTTCACCAGGCTGAATCCTTAACGCCATATACCGCATGAAAACAAGCCGATACATCGTTCCCGTGGCCCTTGCGGCGGCAGTGTTGCTGCTCTTTGTCCTCAACATCACCGAGGGGGCCGTGCATATCCCGTGGGAAGGCATTGCGGCGATACTTTCCGGCGACGAGGTGAAACCTTCGTGGCGGTATATCATAGTGGAATGCCGCCTGCCGCAGGCCGCCACCGCCGCTCTCTGCGGTGCTTCTCTTGCCGTGAGCGGACTGATGCTCCAGACGGCGTTCGCCAACCCACTGGCCGGACCGTCCGTCTTCGGCATCAACAGCGGGGCAAGCCTCGGCGTGGCTGTCGTGGTGCTTGCGCTTCACGGCAGTGTGGCGGCAGGACTGCTCACCTTCAGCGGCTTCATCGCCATAGCGGCAGGGGCATTTTTGGGAGGCATGGCGGTCATTGCGCTGCTGCTTGTATGCTCACGCATAGTGACGGGCAACGTGGCACTGCTCATCGTTGGCATAATGACCGGCTATCTTGCATCGGCTGCCATCTCGGTGCTCAATTTCTTCGCCGCCGACCAAGGGGTGACAGCATACGTCATGTGGGGGATGGGGAATTTCGGCGGAGTCTCGCTCGGCCATCTGCCAGTATTCGCCGTTTCCGTTTCCGTCTGCATCGTTTTGTCATTGCTCCTTGTAAAGCCCCTCAACGCCCTTCTCCTTGGTGAACGCTATGCCGAAAACCTCGGTTTCAGCGTGAAACGGACACGGCGGACGCTCCTCTTGCTCACCGGACTGCAGACTGCCATAACTACGGCGTATTGCGGCCCGGTGGCGTTCATCGGCCTTGCCGTGCCGCACATCACGCGCATCGCCCTCTCCACCGACGACCACCGCCGCCTCATGCCATGCACCGTACTTACCGGGGCTGCCGTGGCTCTGCTGTGCAATCTCGTCTGCGCCCTGCCTCCCGGAGGCACTGTCCTGCCGCTGAACGCCGTCACGCCCCTCGTGGGAGCACCAGTCATAATTTATATCGTCGTAAAGCAGGGACGGACAGTATAAAACAAAGAAAACCGCATAATTGGGGAAACATTTCAGCAATGTGAAAAAAAATACGTAACTTTGCACCTCATTGCGAACATAAAAAAAGATATACAGTAACTTAAACAAGGCGCGGATTTTTTTGACACGCCATTTCAACAAACATATATGAGCAATAATATGGGCAGCGCATTCTCAATGATTGCCGACTACGAAGGAGACCTCAAAAACCTTTTCAGCGAAAGTGTGAACGGCGAGCTGCCGATACTTCCCACGCGCAACCTGATGATGTTCCCCGGCGTCGTTTCGCCGATTTTTATCGGCAGAAGCTCCAGCAGGAAACTTATCGAGGCCGTGGGCAAGAAGAGGGGGAACAACCTCATAGCCGTGTTCTGCCAGAAGGAAACATCCACCGAGTCGCCCACCATGAAAGACCTCTATCCATACGGCGTATATGCCAAGGTGGTGAGGACACTCGAATTGCCCGGGCAGGGCGAAAATATCACCTGCATCCTGCAGGCCATGGGCCGCTGCCATCTCGAGGCTCTCAAGAAGAAACGGCCCTACCTCACGGGCGTGGTGTCGGAAGCTCCCGAGACGCTATACGACGACAACGACCCGGAATACACCGCAATAGTTGAAAACGTGAGGGAATCTGCCGTGGACTATCTCCACAAAAACGACGACCTCCCCGACGAGGCCGTCTTCGCCCTGCAGAACATCAAGAACGACGTTCTCATGGTGAACTTCGTCTGCGAGAACCTGCCCCTCAACATCGAGGAGAAGGCATGGCTCCTGCAGCAGGACAGCATCAAGGACCGCGGCCTCGAGGTGATGAAGATACTCAACCGCGAAAAACAGCTCCTCGAGTTGCAGCTCAACATCAAGAGCAAGACACGCGAGGACATCGACGAACAGCAGAAGGAGTATTTCCTCCAGCAGCAGATAAAGAACATCAAGGAACAGCTCGGCAACGGCGAGGGTTCTCCCGAGAGGAAGGAACTTCTCAAGAAGGCGGAGACAAAGAAATGGAACAAGGAGACCGAGGCCGCCTTCAAGAAGGAACTCGAGAGGATGGACATGTACAACCCGCAAAGTCCAGAATATGCCGTGCAGCTCACCTATCTCCAGACTCTCGTGTCGCTCCCGTGGAACGAATACACCGAGGACGACATGAACATCGCCAAAGTGAAGAAAACGCTCGACGCCGACCACTACGGGATGGAAAAGGTGAAGGAGCGCATACTGGAGCATATCGCAGTCCTCTCCCTGCGCGGCGACCTCAAGTCGCCCATCATCTGCCTCTACGGCCCTCCGGGAGTGGGAAAGACAAGTCTCGGAAAAAGCGTGGCACAGGCCATGGGGAGGAAATACGCGCGCGTATCGCTCGGCGGACTGCACGACGAGGCTGAAATACGCGGACACCGCCGAACATACATCGGCGCAATGCCGGGGCGCATCATAAAGAGCCTTCAGAAGGTCGGGGCTTCCAACCCCGTGTTCATCCTCGACGAGATTGACAAGACATCGCAGAATACCGTGAACGGCGACCCCTCGTCGGCACTCCTCGAAGTGCTCGACCCGGAGCAGAACAGCAATTTCCACGACAACTATCTCGACCTCGACTACGACCTCTCCAAAGTGCTCTTCATAGCCACGGCAAACGACCTCAATTCCATCCCGCGGCCGCTGCTCGACAGGATGGAGATAATCGAAATCAGCGGGTATATCACCGAGGAGAAGCAGGAAATAGCCAAACGCCACCTTATACCCAAGGAGAAGGAAAACACGGGACTGGCAGACGAGAAGAAACTCTCGTTCACAAAATCCGCAGTGGAGAAAATCATTGAGCAGTACACGCGCGAGAGCGGAGTGAGGCAGCTCGAGAAACAGATAAACAAGGCTCTCCGCAAACTCGCCTTCCTCAAGGCAAGGGACGGCGCGCTGCCCTACACGCGCATCACGCCGAAGGAGATAGAGTTCCTGCTCGGCAAAGCCCCCTTCTACCGCGACATATACCAGGGCAACGACTATGCCGGAGTGGTAACGGGACTGGCATGGACTAGCGTGGGAGGCGAAATCCTCTTCATCGAGACAAGTCTCAGCAAGGGCAAGGGAAACAAGCTCACTCTTACCGGCAACCTCGGCGACGTGATGAAGGAGTCGGCGGTGCTCGCGCTGGAGTTTGTCAAGGCTCACTCCGACGCACTCGGCATCGACTACAGGATTTTCGACAACTGGAACATACACATCCACGTGCCCGAGGGGGCGACACCTAAGGACGGTCCCTCTGCCGGCATAACGATAGCCACCTCGATAGCCTCTGCACTCACGCAGCGCAAGGTGAGGAAAAACACCGCCATGACAGGAGAGATAACCCTCAGGGGAAAAGTGCTCCCCGTCGGCGGAATAAAGGAAAAGATTCTCGCCGCCAAGCGTGCCGGCATCACCGACATCGTGATGTGCCGCGACAACAGGAAGGACATAGAGGAAATCCCTGCCATGTATCTCGAGGGCGTCACCTTCCATTATGTGGAGAACGTTCTCGACGTGTGGGACTTCGCCCTCACCGGTGAACTCGTGGACAACCCCGTGCATTTCAGCATAGAGGAGAATGATGACGAAAAGAAAAAATAACGGAAATGACCTTTGAACTCGAACATACAGACAGTGCGAGCGATGCCCGTACAGGCACCATCACTACCGATCACGGAAAGATAAAGACTCCCATCTTCATGCCCGTGGGAACATGCGGCACCGTCAAGGGCGTGCATTTCTCCGAACTGCGCGAGCAGGTGAAGGCGCAGATAATTCTCGGCAACACTTACCACCTATACCTGCGCCCCGGTCTCGACACCATCAAGGCTGCCGGCGGACTGCACAAGTTCAACACCTGGGACCGCCCCATCCTCACCGACAGCGGCGGCTTTCAGGTATTCTCGCTCACCGGCATACGCAAGCTCCGCGAGGAAGGCTGCGAATTCCGGTCGCATATCGACGGCTCGAAGCATTTCTTCACACCCGAGAGCGTGATGGACACGGAGCGCATCATCGGGGCAGACATAATGATGGCCTTCGACGAGTGCCCCCCGGGGCAGAGCGACTACCAGTACGCCAAGAAAAGCCTTGCCATGACACAGCGGTGGCTCGACCGCTGCATAAAGCGTTTCAACGAGACGGAGCCTCTCTACGGGCATTCGCAGTCGCTCTTCCCCATCGTGCAGGGCTGCACCTTCAAGGATTTGAGGCAGGAGGCGGCAAAGTTCGTTGCCGACAAGGGAGCCGACGGCAATGCCATCGGAGGACTCGCCGTGGGTGAACCCACCGGGGTGATGTATGAGATGATTGAGGTGGTGAACGACATCCTCCCCAAGGACAAGCCGCGCTACCTCATGGGCGTGGGCACACCGCAGAACATCCTCGAGGGCATAGAGCGCGGCGTGGATATGTTCGACTGCGTGATGCCGTCACGCAACGGGCGCAACGCCATGCTCTTCACCTACAACGGCACGATGAACATGCGCAACAAGAAATGGGAGCGCGACTTCTCGCCCATCGACCCCGACGGCTGCCACGTGGACCAGATACACACCAAGGCGTATCTCCACCACCTCTTCAAGGCTCAGGAGCTTCTCGCCATGCAGATTGCCACGATACACAATCTGGCGTTCTACCTGCGCCTCGTCACCGATGCACGCCAGCATATTGAACAGGGTGATTTCGTGGCGTGGAAACGGTCCGTAATCGACAACTTGGGAAGAAGAATATAAAAACGCGCGACAATGGCAATGGAAAAGTCCAGGATAACAGGAAGAATCGCTCAGGCAAAGGAACGGTGGCTCACCGCCCTCGCCCCTCTGCTGGCGTGGGTCGGCAGACACTTCGCATGGCTCGCCGTGCTTAACCCCAAGAGGTACGTCAAGATTCTCGACTGGTATATCATAAAGAAATTCATCGGTACGTACATCTATTCCATAGCTCTGATTATATCCATATCAATAGTCTTCGACGTAAACGAGAACCTGGCGAAATTCTCGCAATACCACGCCCCGCTAAAGGCCATCGTCTTCGACTACTACATGAATTTCGTGCCGTATTTCGCCAACCTCTTCAGTCCGCTCTTCGTGTTCATCGCCGTGATATTCTTCACGTCGAAACTCGCCGGCAACTCCGAGGTGATATCCATCCTCGCCTCAGGAGTGAGTTTCAGGAGGTTCATGCGCCCGTACATGATTTCGGCGCTGCTCATCTCCGCCCTCACCTTCTATCTCGGTGCCTACGTGATACCCAAGGGCACCGTGGTGAGACAGAATTTCGAGAGCATGTACAAGAACAAGAAGAAGAACACCTCTGCCGACAATGTGCAGCTGCAGGTGGGCAAAGGCGTGATAGCCTACATCCAGCACTACGACAACACCATGAAGCGCGGCTACGGCTTCTGCCTCGACAAGTTCGAGAACAAGAAACTCGTCAGCCACCTCACCGCAGCCCAGATACAGTATGACACCGTCTCCGACTCCAAATACCACTGGCGTCTAACCGACTGGCGCATAAGGCAGACGCGCGGCCTCAGGGAGAGCATCGTCAGCGGAATGGAAAAGGACTCCACGATAATGATGGAGCCCACAGACCTTGTGTTCTCAAAGGGTCAGCAGGAAACGTTCACCAGTCCGCAGCTGAAGGAATACATCAGCAAGCAGATAGGGCGCGGCTCCAGTAACGTGGTGCAGTATGAGGTGGAATACCACAAGCGCATCGCCACGTGTTTCGCCTCGTTCATCCTCACCACCATCGGTGTGTCCCTCTCGTCGAGGAAACGCAAGGGCGGAATGGGAATGTACCTCGGTATAGGACTGGCGCTCAGCTTCGGCTACATCATGCTGCAGACCGTCTCCGCCACGTTTGCCATACAGGCAGACACGCCGCCGATGCTCGCCGCATGGATTCCCAATATAATATTCGCTGTCGTGGCATATTTCTGCTACAGGAAAGCTCCCAACTGACGCAGTTTTCACACTGCTACAAATAAAAAGAAAGGAAAAAGAAGAAAATGGATTTTTACGATTTAGATTTAAGCGACAACACTCTCGATGCGCTCGACGATATGAATTTCACCACCTGCACCCCCGTGCAGGAAAAGTGTATCCCCCCTATTCTCGACGGCTACGACGTGCTGGGAGTGGCACAGACAGGTACCGGAAAGACGGCTGCCTACCTCCTCCCCATCCTCAGTCTGCTCGACGACGGCGGATTTCCCAAAGATGCCATCAATTGCGTCATCATGAGTCCCACACGGGAGCTTGCACAACAGATAGACCAGGCCATGCAGGGTTTCTCCTACTACATGCCCGACGTGAACAGCGTGGCCATCTACGGAGGCAACGACGGCAACCGCTACGACCAGGAATACCGCAGTCTGAAGATGGGTGCCGACGTGGTTATAGCCACCCCGGGACGACTTATCAGCCACATCACGATGGGCAACGTGGATTTCAGCCGCGTTTCTTTCTTCGTGCTCGACGAGGCGGACCGAATGCTCGACATGGGCTTCTCCGAGGACATCCTCAACATCGCAAAGCTGCTTCCCCCCACTTGCCAGACCATCATGTATTCCGCCACAATGCCTGCTAAGATAGAGGACTTGGCAAAGACACTGCTCAAAGACCCGGTGGTGGTGAAACTCTCCGTGAGCAAACCGGCAGAGAAGATAAACCAGCAGGCTTACGTATGCCACGAAAACCAGAAGATGAAAATCCTCAAGGACTTGTTCAAGAAGGAGAAGCCGCAGAGAGTCATCATCTTCTCATGCTCCAAGGCAAAGGTGAAGGAGATAAACCGCGGACTCATTCAGATGGGCATCAACAGCGGGGAGATGCACTCCGACCTCGACCAGTCGCAGCGCGACGACGTGATGTTCCGTTTCAAGGGTGAGAAAATCGACGTACTCGTGGCCACCGACATCGTGGCCCGCGGCATCGACATCGACGACATCACGATGGTGATAAACTATGATGTGCCGCACGACGTGGAGGACTACGTCCACCGTGTTGGCCGTACAGCCCGTGCCAACCGTGACGGACGTGCCATAACGCTTGTCAGAGGAAAAGAGGTGGGCTATTTCATGAGGATAGAGAAATTCCTCGAACGTGAAATCGAAAAGATTCCCCTGCCCGAACACATTGGCGAAGCCCCCGAATACAAGGAGATGAAGGAGAGCAAAGGCGGTCGCGGAAGAGGCGGCAAAGGCAGAGGCAAAGGCGATAAAGGACATGGCGGAAAAGGACGCGGTGGCAAAGGCAGAGGCAAAAAGAACGCTTCTGACCGGAAATCATCAGACAGTAACTCCGGCAAGACCACTGCCGACATGACCTCTATCGACAACAAAACAAAAACCGACAAAATTTCTTCCGACAACAAAAAGAAGAGACACCACCACAGAAGAGGCGGCAGAAAAGGAGGAAAGGGAAACGACAGTAAAAGTGACAACGCAGCCCCCTCTGAAAACGCATAAGCCAGAATCTGTAAGGCAGATGCGCCTGTAAAAAAATACAGCCGTTTTGTGATGCTGTATAAGCAATCGCAAAACGGCTGTTTCTATTTCCCCTCAAGAATTGCAGAAATCTCCTCGAATTTCTTTCCCATGTTCAGGTTGAGGTAGATGTTGTATAGAGCCGCCGCCCATTTGTCCTTTTGGTCGGGAGCCATGGCCCGGTATTTCTCCATATAAGGCAGAGACTTGCGGTAATACGACTGCGCCTTCTGTCTTGCCTTCTTTCCGCTCTTCTTCTCCGCCTCGAAGGCGAGGTTCAGGTGTCCCAGTCCTGCGGTATAGTAAACGTCCGGCAGGGAATCGTTCATCGCAATTATCGTGTCGCAGAGAGCGGCGCATTCGGCGTATTTCCCTATGTTCAGCAGGATGTTTGCCTTGGCGTAGAGATAGAGCGTGTTCGTCGGGTCGATACTTATCGCCGTGTCCGCCACGCACATAGCCGAGTCCGTGTTGTTGCGGCTGTTGTAGTAGTCCACAAGCCGTGTGAAGAAGAACTCCGACTTGGGGTATTCCCTGAAGCCCTGCTCCAGTGTAAGCCTGTAGCGTTCGCTGTCCTTCTCCTCGTTGAAGATGCTTGCGGTAAACTGCAGCACGTTCTCCCTGCCGTGGCCATAGAGCAGAGCCGTCTCCTGATACTTCATCGCCTTGGCATTGTCGTGGAGCATCACTCCGCAGTACATGGCGAGATAGGCAGCCTGCGGCGTTATTCCCGTCTTTGTGTCGTAGCCCATCCCCGAGAACAGAGGTTGCCGGATGCAGTCCATGTAGCAGTCAATCATGTCGAAGGCATCCTCGTATTTCTTTTTCGAGATAAAGAAGAGGCCGCCGTTATACAGGTTCTTGCGGTAGCCGTCGAGATATTCCGCATTCTTCCGTCTGTGCTTCGGGGCCACCCTACCCTTTTTGTCCGGCATTGCGTCCACGCTGTCGAGTCCCTCGTATGCGAGAAACATTTTCCTGCCCGTCACGAAAAGTGCCGTGGTGTCGTATTTCTGCTTCAGGTAGAGCTTTTCGTTGCCCTGCTCATACTGTTTCTTTATAGCCTCGGTGAGCGTCAGCCACACCTTCATGTTGTATTTGTTGGCGGAATCCTTCAGCAGCGTTCTCATTGCCTCCTCTGCCTTGTCGAGGTTGGAACCGCTCTTTATATAGGTTTGCGCCTGTGCGATGGCTTTCTTCTGTGCTAATGCGCAAATCCATACGGTCATTAGAGTAAAAGTCAGAACAAACAGTCTTTTCATCAGGTTTAAGAATCTTTTTGTGGGAACATCAACAATGTCTTGCGGCATACTGGCGGGAGTCATAACAACTCCCCGTTGCCGTGACAGTGTTGCGGGACAAAAGTAAAGAGGGGCGCTGCATCATTTGCGCCGCCCCTCTTAACCCGTTTGTTATATGTTTTTGAATTACTTTGTCAGAGCTTCAGCGTCCTTCGTCTTCTGGTCGTCCGGACCGAGAGTGCGATAGAGGCAAGTGTAGAGCGAGTAAGCCCAGTTAGACTTGAATTCCATCTTGGGGTCCATTGCCTTGGCCTTTGTCAGATAGTCGATGGCCTGGTTGTAGACCTCGATGATAACCTTCTCGGCGGCAGCCGGGATGCGCCCCTTAGTCTTGGCTGAAATCTGCTCTGCCTTCTCCTGTGCGAGGAACATGTAGCAGTTGCCGATGGAAGCCACTACAGGCACGTTGTCGGGCTGTATGTCGGCAGCCTTCTTCAGGTCGTCGATAGCCTCCTGCCATTTGTGGTCGTTCATGTAAGCCTGTCCCCTCATTGCCACGGCGGCGAAGTTCTTCGGGTTCTGGGCCAGAGCGTTGTCGATGAGCTTGTTGAAATCGTCCTTGCGTCCCTGTGAGAGATAGAGGGATGTGAGAGTGCTGAACACCACCTGGTTCTCGGGATACTTTGCGAAGAGACCCTCCACCTTCTGTGTCACTGCCAGTGTGTCGGCGTGCGTCTTCATCGTGTTCTGCAGGGCGTTGAGCTTCACCGTCATGGCGTCCTTGGCGTAAGTGGTGTCGTTGAGAGCCACGTCGGCGTATTTGTCAGCCTTGGTGTAGTCCTGCGCGAAGAATGCGGAGAGAGACGCGAAATAAGCAATCTGCGATGCGTACTGGTCAGTGCCGTTGGCCTGGAACATTGGCGACAGGCTTGTGTCCACATACGAACCGAAAGCCGTTGTTGCCGACTGGTAGTCCTTGGCGTTGTAGAAAGCCTGTCCGGCGTTGATAAGGTCGTTGCGTACTCCCGAAAGCCTTGCTGCATTGTTCTTTCCGAATTTCGGTTTCACCTTTCCTTTCGCGTTCGGCATGTTGTCGTACTTGTCACATTCGACAGCAGCCTGCAGTGCAGTCTCGGCAGCGGAGTACATGGCCTTCTCGTCCACGGGGTTGTTCTCCTTCTTCACCTCGTTGGCGATTTTCACCTCAGCCTCCTTGTTGTATTTTGCGAGAGCCAGGTCCACTACCTTGTTGTATGCCTTAGCCTTGTCCTCGTTGGAGAGGCTCGCCTCGCCCTGCTTGATGAGTTCGAGGGCGTCACTGTACTTCTCGGCGGCCAATATGGACTTGATGTCCTGTGCCTGCATGGCGACGCTTCCAAGCATCGCGCATGCCAATACCATTAGCTTTTTCATTGTCTTATAAATTTATTATAGTTGTTTGATTCTATTCTTCGCCTCCGTCTTCCTGTACGTCAGCGTCTGTTTCCGGCTCATAGTCAGCGTCCGTTTCGGGGTCATAGTCAGTGTCACCGAGTGTAGCGCTTTCCGTCTCCGTAGAGCCTGCGGTGTTGGCTTCGCTTATCGCCTCGCTGGTCTTGTCGAAGTCCTTTTTGCTCTCCTCTTCAGCCAGAGCCTCGAGGTCGGAGCTCATCACCTTGCACACGCTCGCTATCACGTCGTTCTTCTTGGTGAGGTTGATGAGCCTTACGCCCTGTGTGGCGCGTCCCATCACGCGGCACTCCTGCACGGAGAGGCGTATCACGATGCCGCTCTTGTTGATAATCATGAGGTCGTTGTCGTCCGTCACCACCTTTATCGCCACGAGCCTTCCGGTCTTCTCGGTGATGCCGATGGTCTTCACGCCCTTGCCTCCGCGGTTGGTCACACGGTAGTCCTCCACCATGCTCCTCTTGCCGTAGCCGTTCTCGCTCACCACCATGATGGTTTCGCTTTCGGGGTCGTTCACCACTACCATGCCCACAACCTCATCGTCTCCTTCGTCGAGCTTCATGCCCCTCACTCCGGTAGACACGCGTCCCATGGCCCTTACGGTATTCTCGTTGAACCTCACGGCGCGTCCGTTTCTGTTGGCGAGAACCAGTTCGTTGTGTCCGTTGGTGAGTCTCACTTCCACCACCTCGTCGCCTTCGAGCACGTTGATGGCGTTCACACCGTTAGCCCTCGGACGGCTGTAAGCCTCGAGCAGGGTTTTCTTTATGAGACCGTTCTTTGTGGCGAACACCACGTAGTGGCTGTTGATGAACTCCTGGTCGTCAAGCGTCTTTAGCCTGAGGAATGCGTTCACGCTGTCGTCGCTCTCTATGTTGAGCAGGTTCTGTATAGCCCTGCCCTTGCTGCTCTTGTTGCCCTCCGGTATTTCGTAGCATTTGAGCCAGTAGCACCTTCCCTTCTTTGTGAAGAAAATCATGGTGTTGTGCATTGTGGCGGGATAGATGTATTCGGTGAAGTCCTGTTCGCGGCTGTGCGCTCCCTTGCTCCCCACTCCGCCCCTTGCCTGTTCGCGGAATTCGCTGAGCGGCGTGCGCTTGATGTATCCCAGATGGCTGATGGTGATTACAACCGGGTCGTTGGGATAGAAATCCTCGGGGTTGAACTCCTCGCTGGAGTATTTTATCTCGGTGCGCCTTTCGTCGCCGTATTTCTCCTTCACCTCCTGCAGTTCGTCCTTCATCACCTTTTTGCACAGTTCGGGGTCGTCGAGTATCTGCTGCAGGTATGCAATCTGCCTTTCCAGTTCGTCGTATTCGGCGTGCAGCTGCTCCAGGCGGAGACCTGTGAGCTGGCTGAGCCTCATGTCCACGATGGCCTTCGACTGCAGTTCGTCGAGGTTGAAACGCTCTTCGAGGTTACGCTGTGCCTCCGACGGGGTTTTCGACGCGCGAATTATCCTCACCACCTCGTCGATGTTGTCGCAGGCGATGATAAGACCCTCAAGAATATGCGCGCGCTCCTGCGCCTTGGCAAGGTCGTACTTTGTGCGCCTGATGGTCACCTCATGGCGGTGCTCCACGAAATACTTCACACATTCCCTCAGCGTGAGCAGTCTCGGACGACCTTTAACCAGAGCGATGCAATTCACGGAGAATGAGCTTTGTAGGGCAGTCATCTTGAAGAGTTTGTTCAGGATGACATTTGCATTTGCGTCCTTCTTCACGTCGATAACGATACGCATACCCTGCCTGCCCGACTCGTCGTTGGCATTGCTGATGCCGTCGAGCTTTCCCTCCTTCACGAGGTCGGCGATATAAGTGATGAGCTGCGCCTTGTTCACGCCGTACGGAATCTCCGTAATGACAATCTTGTCGTGAGAGTCACCGCTCTCTATCTCGGCCTTGGCGCGCATCACGATGCGTCCTCTTCCTGTTTCGTAAGCGTCCTTCACGCCCTGTATGCCGTAGATATACGCACCCGTCGGGAAATCCGGGGCCTTGATATGCGCCATCAGTCCCTCGGTGTCGATTTCCGGGTTGTCGATATATGCGCAACATCCGTCAATCACCTCCCCCAGGTTGTGTGTGGGGATATTTGTCGCCATACCCACGGCGATGCCGTTGCCGCCGTTCACGAGCAGGTTTGGTATCTTTGTCGGCATGACGGTAGGCTCCACGAGCGAGTCGTCGAAGTTGTTCGTCATGTCCACGGTGTCCTTGTTGAGGTCGTCCATGATATGCTCTCCCATCTTGGAGAGTCGGCACTCGGTGTAACGCATGGCTGCGGCGGAGTCGCCGTCCACGCTTCCGAAGTTTCCCTGTCCGTCGACGAGGGTGTACCTCATGTTCCAGTCCTGTGCCATTCTCACGAGCGCTCCGTACACCGAGCTGTCGCCGTGCGGGTGGTACTTACCGAGCACCTCACCCACCACGCGGGCACATTTCTTGTACGGTTTGTCACTCGTGTTCCCGATGCCCATCATACCGTAGAGGATACGGCGGTGTACGGGCTTGAAGCCGTCGCGCACGTCGGGCAGCGCTCTGGCCACGATCACCGACATTGAGTAGTCGATGTATGAGGACTTCATTTCTTCCTCGATGTTTATTCTCAGAATTCTGTCCTGGTCAATCGTGTTGTTGTTGTCCATCAATATTTGTATTGTTAATATTTGTCAATTTTGGATTTAAGGCTGTTTTAAGGCTCTCTGAGCCGTTTTCGCCCAATTTGGGTGCTAAATTACTACAAATATTCCGCCGCCGCAAATTTTAGCGTTTAAAAATGCAAAACGCCCGTGGCGGCAGCGTTGCCGGACTGTCGGGTCCGGTTCCGTTCCGCCACGGGCGCCGCCGTGTGCTCCCCCTGCGCGCCGTTTTACTCGCCGCCGGTGGTCTGCTCCTTCTTGTAGTCCACCACGGTGGCGCGCTGCAGCGAACCGTTCAGGTTGGCGTTGCGCAGGCTTCCGGTGGCGCGGCATTTCAGGCGCAGCCCTTCGATGTTGCTGGCAGGCTGGAACTCCTCAACCGTCTCTGCGCCGCCCGTCTTGTTGATGATGCCCACGGAGAAGATTGCCAGGTCGGGCAGTTTCACCGTCTTGCCGTCGAGGAGAAGCTCCTTGATACACACCACCATGTCGGTGAGGATACCCTTTATGGCGCCTGCCGAGAACGGCGTGTTGTGGCTTGCCATGTGCTGGGCCAGTTCCTCGAGTTCCACCATGTGGTCGCTTTTTGGGCGTGCATACCATTTGCCGTAGCTCGACGAGGTTTTTACCGGGTTCTTCTGCAAAACATACTTGATCATAAGGCTTAAAACTTAAAAAGGTTAATAAAAGATTTTTCTCTCGCGCCACTCTTTCTTCCGAATGACAACTGCAATATACTACAATCCCCTTCCCCGCTTCATCATTTCGCCCCCTTTCCTGCAAAAAAAATGAATATCGAGGGAAAAAATTTGTTCCCGACGGAAAATATACATACTTTTGCAGCCATGACGAAGAATAAAAAACTATTCTCAAGGATGATGCGCAACGGTGTCACCCGTCTTCAGCGCACCGCCCGTAACGCCAATCTTGCGGCGGTTGCCCTGCTTTCCTTCGCCTTGGAGCTTTTAGTATTAATAATGTATTACATAATTAATATGCAGAGCAACATTCCCCTGTACCTGTCGGTCATCCTCTCCGTTTCGGGCGTTACGGCAATGGTGTACCACCTGAAGAAACACTGTTAAATAATCGTAAAAAGCATATCCGTCGGCATCGCTTCGCCTTACTGTGGAAAAATATTCCGAAATAATGCGTACCTTTGCAGCCGATTTAATTTAAACATAAAGTCTAACTTTATTAATTTCAAAACAAAACATTAATTAATTTTATGGCAGATTTTAAGAACGTACAGCCGTTGGCAGACTTCAACTGGGACGAGTTTGAGAACGGGTCAAAGGCCAGTGTGAGCGCAGAGGAGCTTGCCAAGGCCTACGACGAGACTCTGAACAAGGTAAGCGAGCAGCAGGTTGTAGAAGGCACCGTCATCTCGGCAGACAAGAAAGAGGTAATCGTGAACATCGGTTACAAGAGCGACGGTATCATCCCCGCAAGCGAATTCCGCTACAATCCCGACCTGAAGGTAGGCGACACCGTTGAGGTGTACGTTGAGAACCAGGAGGACAAGAAGGGTCAGCTGATCCTCTCCCACAAGAAGGCACGCCTGAGCAAGAGCTGGGAGCGCATCAACGCCGCTCTGGACAACGAGGAGATTATCCAGGGCTACATCAAGTGCCGCACGAAGGGCGGTATGATTGTAGACGTGTTCGGCATCGAGGCATTCCTGCCGGGAAGCCAGATCGACGTTCATCCTATACGCGACTACGACGTGTTCGTAGGCAAGACAATGGAGTTCAAGGTTGTGAAGATCAACCAGGAGTTCCGCAACGTTGTCGTTTCACACAAGGCTCTCATCGAGGCAGAGCTGGAAGCACAGAAGAAGGAAATCATCAGCAAGCTGGAGAAGGGTCAGATTCTCGAGGGTACAGTCAAGAACATCACCTCTTACGGTGTGTTTGTTGACCTCGGCGGCGTGGACGGACTCATCCACATTACAGACCTCTCTTGGGGCCGCGTGAGCGATCCACATGAGGTTGTTTCCCTCGACGAGAAGATCAACGTGGTTATCCTCGACTTCGACGACGAGAAGAAGCGCATCGCCCTCGGTCTGAAGCAGCTCACTCCTCATCCTTGGGACGCTCTCGATTCAGAGCTCAAGGTTGGTGACCACGTGAAGGGCAAGGTTGTCGTTATCGCAGACTACGGCGCTTTCGTGGAGATAGCAGCTGGTGTGGAAGGTCTTATCCACGTGTCTGAGATGAGCTGGAGCCAGCACCTGCGTTCTGCACAGGAATTCCTCCACGTAGGCGACGAGGTAGAGGCAGTTATCCTCACTCTCGACCGCGAGGAGCGCAAGATGTCTCTCGGCATCAAGCAGCTCAAGGAAGACCCATGGGAGACAATCGAGGTTAAGTACCCCGTTGGCAGCAAGCACACTGCAAAGGTTCGCAACTTCACCAATTTCGGTATCTTCGTGGAGCTGGAGGAAGGCGTGGACGGACTGGTACACATTTCCGACCTCTCTTGGACAAAGAAGGTGAAGCATCCTTCAGAATTCACTCAGGTCGGCGCAGACATCGACGTGGTGGTTCTCGAGATAGACAAGGACAACCGTCGCCTGAGCCTCGGTCACAAGCAGCTCGAGGAGAATCCTTGGGACACTTACGAGACAATCTACACTCCGGGTTCTGTTCATCAGGGCAAGATTACCGAGATGATGGACAAGGGCGCCGTTATCACCCTGAACGAGGGTGGCGAAGGCTTTGCTACTCCCAAGCACCTCGTTAAGGAGGACGGTTCTCAGGCACAGCTCGGCGAGGAGCTCGACTTCAAGGTTATCGAGTTCGTCAAGGAGACAAAGCGCATCATCCTCTCTCACAGCCGTACTTTCGAGGACGTGAAGGACGAGCCGAAGAAGGCTCCGCGCAAGAAGGCCGGCAAGAAGGAAGAGACTCCCGTTATCAACAACGTGGCAGCTTCTACAACCCTCGGCGACCTCGACGCTCTCGCAGCTCTCAAGGCTAAGATGGAAAAGGGTGAGTAATTTTTCACTGCGACATAAAAAGGGCGGGCATCGTTGGATGCCCGCCTTTTTTATGTCGTAGTGTGGAGTGAGAAGTTAGGCGGCGGAAACCGCCGCCGGGGTTTTGGACAACTCGGACGGCTCGGACTTCTCAGACCACTCCGAGTTGTCCGAGAGGTCCGAGATGTCTGAGCAGTCTGAGCTGTCTGAGCAGTCCGAGCAGTCTGAGTTGTCTGAGCAGTCCTCTGAAAAAAACTATCTGCACTCCTTCACCCAGCCGTGCCGGTAGGCATAGAGCAGTTTTTTGAGATAGTCAATCTGTTCGCGCAGTTCGTCGCCCTTGTCGGTGTCGGCCACTAGCATACGGTGCGACGACATCTCCACAATCTGCGTGGTGCTCTTGATGTCTGCTCCCGTCGCCACGGCGTCTTCCTCGCTGGTGAACGGCTCGTGCTGCACGAGCTGGAAACCGCGGCTGTGGTACACGAGGGTGTATCCGGCGATACCCGTCTCCTTGTGGTACGCCTGCGAGAACCCCCCGTCGATGACCATCAGCTTGCCGCCTGCCTTGATGGGGTTCTCACCGCTGGCGGCATGCACCGGCACGTGGCCGTTGATGATGTGCCTGTTGGGCTGCCTTACGTCGAAGGCGTCGAGAAGCCTGTCGCACACCTCGCCGTCGTCCCTCAGCCTGTAGTAGTTGCCCTTCTTTTCCTCGTGCGTCTCCTTCTCGGCGATGAAATAGCGTTCGAAGGTGGCCATCTTCGACTTGTCGAAGAGCGTGGAATCCGGCCCGCACCACAGGTACAGGAAATAGTCTCTGGCGTATTCCCTCTCCTCGGGCGACGAGTCGCGCTGGAATGCCGACCGTATGAGAAGTCCCGTGCGGTGCATCAGTTCCTTGCCCTTGTAGCGCTGTCCCTCCACCAGCTCCACCTCCTTGAGAGTGCCGTTCTCGTTGAGCGGCACCGAGGCATGGAAGAGCAGGTTGTTGTTCGTAATGTTATACATGCAGCCGTGTCCGAGCAGGATGTCGATATGCCGCCTCAGTTTCTCGCTCACCGTGAACGAGTGGTGCAGCTTCTGCATCAGGTCGGTCTCCTCCTTCGTCAGGCGGCAGGGGTCTGCCGGGTCCACGGTGGGGAACGAGCAGCTTTTCATCCTGTACACCTTGCCGTCCACCGTGCACGTGGCGTTGGCGTAGTCCACGGCGTTGAGCATCTCGCGGTCCTTCATGCCCCATGTGGGGTGCTTTTCCCAGAGCGCCGCCTCCACCTTGAACTGTATCACGGCGATGGCCTTGTGCATCATGGCGCAGAGCCTCGTTGTCTTCTCGTCGATATACGGCGTTCCTCCGCTCGTCTTGGGCACGAATTCCCGGCACGGGTCGTCGGCGTAGGTCTCCATGGCGAAGGTGGCTAGCGGCACCAGGTTGATGCCGTAGCCCTCCTCCAGGGTGGCCATGTTGGCATACCTGAGCGAGAGCCTTATCACGTTGCAGATACAGGCGTCGTTGCCGGCACACGCCCCCATCCACAGCACGTCGTGGTTGCCCCACTGGATGTCCCAGTGGTGGTAGTTCTCGAGCATGTCCATTATGCGGTGCGCGCCCGGTCCGCGGTCGTAGATGTCGCCCAGGATATGCAGCTGGTCGATGGCGAGGCGCTGTATCACCTTGGATATGGCGATGATGAAGTCGTCCGCCCTGTCGGTGTCTATCATGCTGTCCACCACGGCATTCACGTATCCGGCCTTGTCAATGTCGTCGCTGTGCTCGTGGAGCAGTTCCTCGATGATGTAGGCGAAGTCCCGCGGCAGCGACTTGCGCACCTTTGAGCGTGTGTATTTGCTCGACACCTCCCGGCACACCTTCACGAGCTGGTGTATTGTGATGTGATACCAGTCGTTGATGTCGTCCTCCCGCAGTTTTACCTGTTCGAGTTTCTGTTCCGGGTAATAGATGAGCGTACACAAGTCGCGGAGTTCCGACTCTCGAATCTGGTTTCCGAAAATCTCGTTCACCTTCCGCTTGATGTTTCCCGACGCGTTTTTCAGCACGTGCTGGAAGGAGTCGTACGCCCCGTGTATGTCGGCGAGGAAATGCTCCGTGCCCTTTGGCAGGTTGAGTATCGCCTCGAGGTTAATTATCTCGGTGCTTGCGTCCGCCACGGTGGGGAACGTCTTTGCGAGCAGCTGCAGGTAAGTGAGGTCGGCGCAGCTGATCTGTTTCAGGTTGTTTTTCATTGTACGTTGGCTTTGAATAGTTTCCTTTCTGTCTTTCTTGCCGCCCTGTCGTGGAGCGGTTCGATGGGGGTGAATCCCTCTTCGAGGAGCATCGACCGCTGCAGGACGGCCACCATTCGCCTGAAGTGTTTCACCATCCCAATGTCGTCGAGCATTTCCTCGAGCTTGTATTCGTTGTATCGGGCGAACCTCACCTCCTGGTAGAAGTCCGCCATGTTTCTTCTCGACACTTTCCCCGTGTCGATGAGGTGCTTCATGTTCAGCGCCATGATGCAGATTTTTTTCTCTTCGCCGTAGTGCTGGTAGTCCTCGCACATCTGCTTTGCCCTCGCCACGCGTATCGCCGCCCTCGCCGTTTCGAGGAAAGGCAGTTCCCGCGGTTTGCCGAAGCGTTCCACCGCCTGCGTGTCAATCATCCCGCGTTCCGGCTGTAGCTGCGCCATAGCCCTTGCCACGGGCTGCAGCACGCCCTGGGTGTCGGCGTGCAGCTGTATGCGCCGCCATCCCTCTGCCGAAAGCCCGTCGAGACATTGCCTGGCCGTTTCACCGGATATGAATATCCCTTTTCCGTCTTCGGCGGCGTTCAGCGCCACACCATAGGCAAGGAGCAGGTTTTCCGCCTCCCTCTCCCCTGCTGTCATCAGCATGAAGGGGTTGCTGTCGGCCACCTTGCGGTAGAGGCGGCGCATCATTTCCGGAGCCTGCCCCTGCCCTGCCCTGTCGCGCGGTATCACGACGCATTTCTCCTCCGCCTGCCGTGCGTTGTCCGCGCCCGTCAGCGAGGGGGCGTCCTTTATCCTCTGCCTCTCCTGTTCGGACACGAGGTGCAGTGCGGCGGCATCGCGGAGCATCGCCCTCTGGAAGAGCATCTGGGCGGGCAGCTTGCGCGTAATACGCCTGTAACTGATGTTCCATTCCATCAGTTCCTTGTGCGTGGACACGACGAAGGGGATGCGCAGCCTCTTTGCCGTGCGGTACGCCTCCCTTGCGGCGGCGGACCACATGGAGTGTATGTGAATAATGTCGGGATGCGTCTCCTCCACGGCCCTGGCTATCGTGAGGCGGTCTTCGCGCGGGTGGCTGCTGCCTTTCAGCCGCCACGCCTTCAGTCCGGGCACCGCGTCGTGGATGCCGGAGCTTCTGTCTGCGGTGACGGCATAGACAGTCTCCCCGTCGGCCACTGCGGCTTTGGCGAGGTCTCTGAAGAACGCCGCTGCCACGGTGTCCCCCTCTGTGGTTTGTATGAAATGGAGTACTTTCATGATGCCGGTTCAGATCTTGTGGCAGATGAATTCCAGTTTGTCGGCCCGCCTGTAGCGCATCATGCGCGCGAGGTTGCGCAGCGGCAGGGTCAGCTCGAGCCACGCCAGCTCCGCCATTGCCGTTATCCCCGCCATTCTCCCGGCACTGCGCCTGAGCACGTATCCCCGGAGGATTGCGGTGACAATGAGAGCCGCGGCTGCCACTGCGAGTTCCACCCACCTCTGCATGAAGCCTGCCGCCGCCACTGCCGCCAGCATGGCTGTGTATGCCGCCGCCATGACGGCCATCGTGGCGTTCATGCGCCGCCTCGGCGCTTGCGACCGGGCGAGACACTTGCGCACCGCCATATACGACAGGTATGCGCTGCGCCATTCCTTCTGCGAGCGCACGGGGCGCGTCACTCCGGCGTCGGCGCTGGTGTTCAGTGCGATGCCGTGCGTGGCGGCGAACTTGTTCACTATGAAGTCGTATTCGCCGCGTATGTATTTCAGGTTGCCGTCGAACCCCTTGCCCCCGAGGAACATGTCCTTTCTGAAGAGCAGGTTGTTGCCGCAGTATCCCCATGCCCTGCCCCTCTGTGCGTCGGCCATCTGTCGGTAGAGGGTGTAGGCGTGGTCGAAGCGGTGTGCCGCCGATGCCTCGCCGCCCAGTTCGGTGATGCCCGCCACGATGCCGGAGCCTTGCCGGCAACACTCTGCCATGCCCTTTATCCAGCGGTCGGAATGCGGCGCGCATCCGGTGTCGGTGAGCATTATCCACTGGTGCCTGGCGGCTTTCACCCCCATTGTCACTGCGAGTTTCCTGCGGCTCACGTATCTCGACGACGAGGGTATGAAAGTGGTGTATATGCGCTTGTCGGCGGCATACGGCTTCAGAGCGTCTTCCGCCAGTCCGTCGCCGCCAGCCAGCACCACCACCACCTGCATCTCGCCGGGGTAGTCCTGCCGCAGAACGGCGGCGAGCGTCTGCTTGAGCCCCTCCGCGTCGTCGTCCACGGTTATCACCACGGAGACGCCGGGCCATGCCTTGGCGTTCGCGCCGCCGTCCTTTGCATTGGATACAGTTCCGGCATTATCCCCGGCTGGGGTGTCGTCGTCAGAAGAGACGTTATCCCCGTCCGGGATGCCGTCGCCGCAGTGTTTCAGCCGTCTGGTCATCACGTTGAGGAACGGCGACACCGCAGCGGTGACTACGGTCGCCGTTGCCAGTATTATCGTGAAATTGTCTATTGTTACGGTCATTTAAAATCCTCTGTTGTCATGCCCTTGGGCAGTTGCCTGCAGTTGTATTGCGAGGCCATTATCTCGCCGTAAGCCCCGGCGGAGCGTATGGCGATGAGGTCGCCGCGGCGGCATTCGTCCAGGTCGATTGCCTTGGCGAACACGTCGCTCGATTCGCAGATGGGCCCCACCACGTCGTATGTCCGGCGCGGCCCGTCCGACGTGATGTTTTCAATCTTGTGGTACGCCTGGTAGAGTGCTGGCCTGATGAGGTCAGTCATGCCTGCGTCGACGATGGCGAATTTCTTCGCCGCGCCCTGCTTCACGTAGAGCACGCGTGTGATGAGCGACCCGCACTGCCCCACCACGGCCCTTCCCAGCTCGAAGTGCAGCGTCTGCCCCTCTTCGAGACGGAGGTGCCTTGCGTATGTGTCGAAATACGCCTTGAAGTCGGGCACGGCGGCCCTGTCGGGGTTGTTGTAGTCGATGCCGAGACCACCGCCCACGTTCACTGTCTCCACCTCCACGCGCTGCCTCCTGAGCTGTTCGAGGAGCTGGTTCACGCGGTTGCAGAGGGCCTCGAAGTCGCCCATGTCGAGAATCTGCGACCCGATATGGAAGTGCAGTCCCCTGAACCTCACGCCGTCCATCCCCTTTGCGATGTCGATCACCTTCTCCATGTCCGCCATGGCGATGCCGAACTTGTTCTCGGCCAGGCCTGTGGTGATGTTGGCGTGTGTGTGCGCCCCCACGTCGGGGTTAATCCTGAACGCCACGTTTGCCACCTTTCCCTTTGCCTTGGCAATCTGGTTTATAACCTCCAGCTCCGGGATGCTTTCCACGTTGAAGCATTCGATGCCGTTGTCTATGCCGAGGCTTATCTCCCAGTCGCTTTTGCCCACTCCTGCGTAGACAATCCTTCCGGCGGGGAATCCTGCTGCGAGTGCCGCCTCCATCTCCCCTCCGCTCACGCAGTCCGCCCCCAGTCCTGCCTGCGCTATGATGCGCAGTATCTGCGGGTTGGCGTTGGCTTTCACGGCGTAGTGTACTCTGAACTGCGGCCTCTTGCCCGCCTCCCGGCGTATGGTGTCGAGTGTGCGTGCGAGCAGTTCGGTGTCGTAGTAGTAGAACGGCGTCCTTGTTTCCTGGAACTTGTCCGTAGGGAATATTCCTTTCATGTATTCTCTTTCCTTTTCTTTTTCTGTGATTGTGTGTGTCAAGCCCTAATATATATAGGTAATTTTTATAAATAGGTGTCCCTGTTACCGGGACACCCTTTTTGTTTCAGCCCGTGCCTTGCCGGCAGGGCCGTTTTATCTTGCGAAAATTGTGTCGCTAAGGCTCTGCAGCGCGCGTTTCTTGTCGCTCCCCTTGATGAGGAAGGATATGTTGTAGTTGCTGCCGCCGTAGGAAATCATCCTCACGGGAATGTCCTTCATGGCGTCGGTGGCGAGGGTCTCGAAGCCCACGTTGCTCCAGTCGAGGTCGCCCACCACGCATACGATGCACATCCCGGTGTCCACGGTGACGGTGCCGTATTTCTTCAGCTCGTCCACGATTTCGTTGAGGTGCGCGTCGTTGTCGATGCTCATCGACACGCCCACCTCGCTCGTGGCCACCATGTCGATGGCAGTCTGGTAGCTCTCGAAAATCTCGAACACCTTGCGCAGGAAGCCTGTTGCGAGGAGCATGCGGCTGCTCTTTATCTTGATGGCCGTGATGTTGTCCTTTGCCGCCACTGCCTTTATCTTGCCCTTCATCGCCACGTTGTCGATGATGGTGCCGGGGGCGTCGGGCTCCATGGTGTTGAGCAGCCTCACGGGTATGCCGGCGAACTTGGCCGGCTGCACGCAGGTGGGGTGCAGTATCTTTGCCCCGAAATACGCCAGTTCGGCGGCCTCCTCGAAGTGGAGCTGCCTCACCGCCTCGGTGTGTTCCACCACGCGGGGGTCATTGTTGTGCATGCCGTCGATGTCGGTCCAGATCTGTATCTCCTCTGCCCCCACGGCAGCCCCCACGAGGGATGCCGTGTAGTCGCTGCCGCCGCGCTGCAGGTTGTCCACCTCGCCGTAGGCGTTGCGGCAGATGAAGCCCTGCGTGACGTAGACCTGGCACTCGGGCGCGTTGTCGAGCGTCTCCCTGATTTTTTCCTTGATGTATGCCGTGTCGGGTTCGCCGTTCTTGTCGGTGCGCATGAAGTCGAGCGCCGAGAGGAGTTCCGCCTTCACGCCCTGCTCCTTGAGGTAGTTCACCATCATGTTGGTGCTTATTATTTCGCCCTGCGCCACGATGGCCTTCTCCTCGAAGCTGGTGAAGAGGTCCTTGGTGAACGACCTGAGGTAGTCGAACTCCTCCTTGAGGAACTCCTTCGTCTCTTTCCTCGCCGCGTCGGTGGCGTACAGCTCTTCGGCGTGGCGCATGTATTTTTCCTCGAGGCGGTTGATGGTGTCGTGTGCCCCGTCGGGGTTCTTGCGGTAGAGATAGTCGGATATCTCCACGAGGGCGTTTGTTGTGCCCGACATGGCGGAGAGCACCGTCAGCACCTGTTCTCCCGACTGTGTCACGAGTTCCGCCACGTGTTTTATTCTCTCTGGCGACCCCACCGAGGTGCCTCCGAATTTCATTACTTTCATCTTTTCGTATCGTGTTTTTGTTATTTTCCTTTTCCTTGCCGTCTCTCCTGCCCTTCTACCCTTCGGTCACGGTGCCGTCGTGGCAGGTGTATTTCACTCCGGGGAACTTTTCCGTGAGCGCCATGTTGTGTGTGGTGATGATCACGGCGGTGCCCTTCGTGCTGATGTCCTTCAGCAGGGCCACGATGTTCTCCGCCGTTTCCTGGTCCAGGTTTCCCGTGGGCTCGTCGGCTATTATCACCTTGGGCCTGTTGAGCAGTGCCCTTGCTATCGCCACGCGCTGCTGTTCTCCGCCGGAGAGCTGGTGGGGCATCTTGTCCTTGGCGTCGGCCATGCCCACGGCGGCGAGCGTCTCGTCGATGCGGCGGTCGGCCTTGTCGCGGTCTTTCCATCCCGTCGCGCGCAACACGAAATGCAGGTTGCCGTAGACGGTGCGGTCGTGTAGCAGCTGGAAGTCCTGGAACACGATGCCCATGCCCCTGCGCAGCGCCGGTATCTGCTTGCGCTTTATCCTGAGCAGGTTCTGCGAGAGGGCTTCGGCCTTCTCCGCCGACTCTATGTCGAGTTCGCAGTAGAATGTCTTGAGCAGGCTTGTCTTGCCGGTGCCCACTTTCCCGGTGATATACACGAACTCGCCTTCGTCGGCGTGGAAGTCCACGTCGCGGAGCACGCAGCTGTCTTCCTGGCAGATGTTTACTTTCTTGTAGTCTATGAGCATAATGTCTTTTTTGTTGTTGCCGGCAAATATGCCGTTATGGGGGGCTTCCGCCCCGTCCGTTAGTGTTTCTCCCACGTGCCGGAGTGCCGTTCCCGGAGTTCCCGCGCGATGTCCTCTATGCGCAGTCCCTTGGCGGTGAGCAGCACCGTGAGGTGGTACATCATGTCGGCGGCTTCGTAGACGAGGCGTTCGTCTGTGCCGTTCACGGCCTCTATCACTGCCTCGAGGGCCTCCTCGCCCACCTTCTGCGCCATGCGGTTCAGCCCGTCGCTGAAGAGCGACGTGGTGTACGACCCCTCGGGCATCTCCTCGTGCCGCCGCTCTATGAAGTCCTGCAGCTCCGAGAGGAACGCCATGTCGCGGGGTTCGTTCTTCTCTCCCCAGCAGGTGTCGGCGCCGGTGTGGCACACGGGCCCGTCGGGCCTTGCCTTGACGAGCAGCGCGTCGTTGTCGCAGTCGGCCTTGATGTCCTCGAGGTGCAGCAGGTTGCCTGATGTCTCGCCCTTTGTCCACAGCTTGCCGCGGCTGCGGCTGAAGAAGGTGACGAGTTTCGTCGCGAGGGTCTTTTCGAGTGCCTCGGGGTTCATGTATCCGAGCATGAGCACGCGCCCCGTGCCGGCGTCCTGCACTATGGCGGGCACGAGGCCGCCTCCCTTTTCAAAGTCTATTTCCATATTCTCTTTTACGCGTGTGTTTTTATAATAGGTGCAAAGATACTCTCTTTTGCCGAAATCGCAAAGGAAAACGCGGGGTAAAGTGTTCTTTTCCCGTCTCCGGGTTTTGTGCCTGTATGCGGCATTGCTGTCAGAGGGACTTGTGTTCCACCTCGAAACGGTCGTACCGCCCCTTTATCGTTGCCGCCACGGCATATTGCCCGTCCCGCATTTCGCACTCGGCGGAGAGCCTGCGCCACTGTTCGGGCGCGGTGTCCCTCCACGGCGACCGGGCCACTCCCGCGCGCAGGGTCTGGGCAAGGCAGGTGTAGCGTGTACGTACGGCCAATGGAAGCCTCTTTACCACGTTCTGGTTCCAGCAGTCGGCAAATTCCGCCATGGTGCCCACAAAGCGGTGGCAGGCGGTCTTGTCGCTGATTACCTTGTAGAAGGCATATGCGGGAGCCAGAGTGTGCCATGCCTTCTGCTTCGGCGCAACGCCCGAAGCAAATTCACGCATCAGTTCAACGGCAAACAGCCAAAGGTCTCTTACCCAAGCTGTTGTCACGTCACCGTTGAAATGCTTTCTGTATATCTCCATAGGTTCTGCGTCAAGGGTGTCGTCCGTTGCGGGTGTCCTGTCTTCCCCGCTGTCCGCCGTTGCGGCGGAAAGCCCCGATATTTGCCGGCGCGTTTCTTCCATTTCCTGCTTCAGCGACGATATTGCCAGTTCCTTCTTGGCAAGAATCAGCGAAATGTCTACAATCTGTTTCCTCAGTTCCGCGTTTTCCCTTATCACTTGTTTTGAATGGGCGCCGGTCTTCTCGAAAATTTCATTCCACCAGCTTTCCGAGAAGGTCACCTCCCCGGAAGACGCCCTGGCAGAGAGATTGTCTCCCGACTGCGCAGCGTCGATTTCAAGCTGTGAAATATTGTCGCCCATTCTTTGACTTGTCCTTTTACACCACTTTTTGTTGGTACTATGTCTTTTTATGCCCCATCGTAAAAATAAACATTTATTATAATGACTTTTATGTCATTTGATAAAATTGAATGTTTACTATGGGATGTAATATGCTTTTGTTGAAAAAAGCGATATCCATTTGCCTTACAAAGGTAGTAAATCCGATTTACAAACCGACAACGTTTCCGTGTTTTTTTTCATGGCTTTTTGATTTTTTATTGCAACAGGACAAGTGCTATGCCTTTTGTCCCTAGTGCTACGAAAAAACGGGAAAACGGACCAAGGCTTTAAGACGGGCGTGTTTGTGCTGCACCCTATGGTATAGCACTGGGGATTTTGTGCTATGCCATAGAGTGTTGCACCGGTCTTTTCCTCCGAAATTTTATGCCGCTTGCTTGATTTCCCAGTTCCTCTCTGCCTAACTTTGCATACGGCAGCCGGCCATTCCGGCGGGTACGGGGCACGTCGCCCCTCCCGCTGCCGACCGGAACGGCGGCGCCACCCGCGGCGGGTCCCCTCACGGCAGCGAGGACAAAAGCCCGCACGGCTCATAAAAAATGAACACAACTATCATCGAAAAAGCAAAAGCGGACTGCGTACTTGCCGCTTCAACGGGAACCAGCAGCATGACACCCGTCGGCGATGTGCCGGCGATGTGTACCGACGACCGCGAACACCGCTTCTCGTTCTTCCTCGCCCCGGCAAGGCAGGTGAAGCCCTACGCCCTGTGGACGGTCGAAAAGGCCGCCTCGTACATCATGGGCAACATGTCTGCATGGGACGCCACGCGCCGTCTCCGCGAGATTGCCGACCCCAAGGAGCGGCGCATCTTCAAGAGCCGGGCATTCGCCTTCTGCACCTTCTCCGGGGAATTCTCCTACCGGACAGACAAGCTCCTCGTGCGGCACTCCGGACTGCTCTGCATCGACTTCGACCACCTGGGCAGCACAGAGCGCGTGTGGGAGACGAAGCACACGCTCATCGCCGACCCGAACTTCCGCACCGTGCTGGCCTTCACGTCGCCGTCGGGCGACGGACTGAAATGGGTCATCGAGATCGACATCCAGAGGGCCGACCACAAGACGTGGTTCCGTGCCGTGGCGAACTACGTGCGGCAGCGGTACCGCCTCGAGGCCGACCCGCAGTGCGCCAACGTGTCCAGGGCATGCTTCCTGCCCTTCGACGAGCACTGCTGGTCGTGAGAGAGCCTGAGGACAACTCGGACGGCTCGGACAACTGGGACAACTCGGACAACTCGGACCTCTCAGACCTCTCGGGCCTCTCAGACCTCTCAGAGTTGTCCGAGTTGTCCGAGAAGTCCGAGCAGTCCCCCAAACCATTAACCCTAAAAAACAAACCATCATGCCACAACAAACCTTCGACCCAATCTATTGGGCCAGCCTGTCAGCCGACAACGCAAAATCAGACCACTCAGACATCTCAGACAACTCGGACCACTCAGCCTTCTCGGACAACTCCGAGAGGTCCGAGAAGTCCGAGAAGTCCGAGAAGTCCGAGAAGTCCAATAATCCCCGGCAGCCCCGGCAGCCGGAGTTCGCCTCTTTGCCCGACTCCCGCCTTGCGGGCCTTGTCGCCCGGCAACTCGTCAGCTCCCGCACCGACATCACCGCCGGATACGCCAACTGGCTGCGCCTGGGCTTCGCCCTCGCCGACGGT
The DNA here is from genome assembly GCA_963629785.1 of Oscillibacter sp. MSJ-31. Taxonomy (GTDB): domain Bacteria; phylum Bacteroidota; class Bacteroidia; order Bacteroidales; family Bacteroidaceae; genus Prevotella. Next base: position 34,121 of record CAVGJZ010000004.1, read on the forward strand.
CTCGGCGAAGAGGGACGCAGCCTCTACCACGACCTCAGCGCACTCAACGCCGGATACTCTTTCGAGGACTGCGACAGACAATACTCCAACTGCCTGAAAAGCCACTCCGGAGGCGTCACCATAGCCTCATTCTACAAGATGGCACAGGACGCCGGAGTGGACATAAAGGACATTTTCAGAAGGGAAAATGAAAATGTAAAGAAAAGTTTTCGCAACTTTCGCAATTTTTGCAATGATGTGCAAAATATATGCAAAAAAGATAACTCATTGATAATCAATGATGGTAATAGTTTTGGTAATTTTTGCACATCATTGCAAAACTTGCAAAACTTGCAAAAACTCACGAATGACAAGAAAACAGAAAATAATGTCCAAAATATGAAAAATCTTGAAATAGGAAATTTGGAACACTTTGACTGGTGCACATTTCTCGCCCCGATAACAGAAAATGCCGACAACGGCGAAGATGCCGACAAGATGATTCTCGGGGCACTCGCCATCCTCTCCGGCATGCTGCCGAACATCTACGGCATCTACGGCGGACACGTGGTATATCCGCCGCTCTACATCATCTTCTTCGGGCCGGCGGCAAGCCGGAAGGGGGAGATACAGTCGTGCATGCAAATCCTCAAGCCGCTAAAGAACGAGGTGCGCCGCGGCTACGAGGCGGAAATGGCACAATACGCCGAACTCCACGCCCAGTGGGAGGCGCAGGGAGGGCGTGCGGCACTGAAAGCACAGCGCGGCCCCGAGCCGAAAGAGCCCAAGTTCCGTTCGCCGCAGATACCCGCCAACTCATCCGCCTCCGCGGCATACCTCGCCCTCGAGGCCAACGGCGGAAAGGGCGTAATGTTCGAGACCGAGGCCGACGTGCTCTCGCAGTCGCTGCTCAGCGACTACGGCGACTATTCCGCCGGACTGCGCGCCGCCTTCCACCACGAGCCGATTCAGATGAACCGCGTGCGCGACAAGCTCCACGTGGAAATCGACGAGCCGCGCCTCGCCGTGTGCCTCACCTGCACGCCGGGACAAATACCGAAGCTCTTCCCCTCGTTCGAGAACGGACTGGGCTCGCGCTTCCTCTTCTACGGGCTCACGCGGCGGCTGGAATGGCTCAACCCCTTCCGCAAGACCGACAAGACCCTCGACGAGGTGATGGCGGACATGGGCAGGGAGGCCCTCGAACTGGTACACGAGATGAACGCCCTTGGCAACAGCCGCATCCAGTTCTCGCTCAGCGAGGAACAGCAGAAGCGGTTCAACCATTTCTTCAGCGAGACGCTGCAGGAGCAGTTCAGTATGCTCGGTGACGGCATCACGAGTTTCATATTCCGCATGGGACTGTCGGCCTTCCGCATCGCCATGGTGCTGTCGCTGCTGAGGAAATTCTCCGACCGCCCATTCGGGCTGCCCATGTTCCAGAAAGGCGAGCAGACGCTGCTCTGCTGCGAGGAGGATTTCGCGATAACACTCCGCATAATGAACACTCTCATCAACCATACGGCACGCGTCTACTCGTCGCTCGTCGACGACGACAGTTGTGAAGAGACCGCAAAGAAGGCAATCACAAATCCGGCGGAGCGCGAAATATACGAATCACTCGGCGACGTGTTTACGAACAAGGATTTGGCGGAGCTGGCAGAGAAAAATAAGAAATCATTGAGAAGTATGTATCTGCATATAAAACATTTCCTCGACAGCCGCCTCGTCGTGAGGGTGCAGAACGGCCTCTACCGCAAGACACAACATGCTTCAACGCCAAGCCGGCCCGAGCCAAAGGGAGAAGAATAAAAACCAAAGGCAACACCGTAAAATCCAAAGAAAAATGCAAGACTTCCAAATCAGACCCTACGGCAGGCGCGAACTCGCCCTGCTCTATTTCCCCGGCGAAGGCAGCCTCGCGGGAAAGGTGGCACAGCTGAAACGGTGGCTGCAGCGCGACCCCGGCTTCTACCAGCTCCTCAAGGAAAACGGATACAAGCCAAGGGGGCACACCCTCTCCGCCCGGCAGGTGCGGCTCATCACCGCCTTCCTCGGCGAACCATGACAGGACCTCTTCTCCATTGCCGTAAAAAAAAACAGTACACCGCTTGTCTTATATTCCCCGGGCTTTGTCTTTTTCGGAGCAGGCGGAAACCGGTGCAACGGGAAAAACGGCGGCAATCACTTTTTTTAACGTTAAGTCAGAAAAATTGCACTCCCAAAATTCATGCAAAACCGAAAAAACATTATCTTTGCAGGGGAAAACAGTCAGAACGATGAGGACGACAAGCGAATACATGGCATTGCTCCGCTCGTATTTCAATGCGAAGGCCGGGGACTACGGCATAACCCGAATCGGCATATTCGGGTCGGTGGCACGAAATGAGCAGACCGACGGCAGCGACGTGGACGTATGCGTTGAGATGAAAACCCCCGACCTCTTCTCCATGGTACACATCAAGGAAGACCTGCAACATCTCTTCGGGTGTACCGTAGACATCGTGAGACTCAGAAAGGGCATGAATCCCATGCTCCTCAAACAAATCAAAAGAGACGGCATCTATGCGTGACGAAGAACTGATATACTACTCGCTGAAACGCATCGCCGCAACGATTGAGCGCATACTGGGCAATTCGGAAAACATAACCCGACCGGAATATTATGTTGATTCGCCGGCAGGCATGGAACGTCTCGAAAGCACCTGTATGCTCCTCATCGCCATCGGGGAAAGCATCAAGGGGATAGACAAGATGACAGACAAGAAGCTGCTCGCTCGATATACCCGTGTGGACTGGAAAGGGCGATGGGCATACGCGACGTGATGGCACACCATTATTTCGACATCGACGAGACAATCGTTTTCGACGTGGTGAAGAACAAGCTCCCCGGCATGCTCGGGGAAATAAGGAAAATGCTTGAAGAACTCTAAATACAAATCTACGGCAACAAAACACAACTAACCGATATAATATAAAAAAACACGTTATGGTAAAAATAACAAAAGAAGCCGCACTGGCTTACCACAAAGGCACAAGGCCCGGAAAGATAGAAGTGAAGCCCACAAAGGCATACTCCACACAGACAGACCTCTCGCTCGCATACTCGCCCGGAGTGGCGTTCCCCTGCCTTGAGATAGAGCAGAAGCCCGACGACGCATACAAGTACACCGACAAGGGAAACCTCGTGGCGGTGATAAGCAACGGCACAGCCGTGCTCGGCCTCGGAGACATCGGAGCAATGAGCGGAAAGCCCGTGATGGAAGGCAAGGGACTGCTCTTCAAGATCTACGGCGGCATCGACGTGTTCGACATAGAAATCGCCGAAAAGGACCCCGAGAAATTCTGCGAGACCGTGGAGCGCATAGCGCCCACCTTCGGAGGCATCAACCTGGAGGACATCAAGGCCCCCGAATGCTTCTACATCGAGGAACGCCTGAAGAAGACACTCGACATACCCGTGATGCACGACGACCAGCACGGCACCGCCATCATATCCGCCGCGGGACTAAAGAACGCCCTCGAGGTGAACGGCAAGGACATATCCAAGGTTAAGATAGTGGTGAACGGGGCAGGCGCCGCAGCCATATCATGCACCAAGATGTACGTGGCGCTCGGGGCAAGGACCGAGAACATAGTGATGCTCGACTCCAAGGGCGTGATCACCAGCGACCGCCCCAACCTGACGGAGCAGAAGAAACTCTTCGCCACCGACCGCCGCGACGTACACAACCTCGAGGAGGCGATAAAGGGCGCCGACGTGTTCGTGGGCCTCTCCAAGGGCAACGTGCTCACCAAGGACATGATACGCTCGATGGCAGACCAGCCCGTGGTGTTCGCCCTGGCCAACCCCGTGCCCGAAATATCATACGAGGACGCGATGGACAGCCGCCCCGACGTGCTCATGAGCACCGGGCGCAGCGACTACCCCAACCAGATAAACAACGTGATAGGCTTCCCCTACATCTTCAGGGGCGCGCTCGACGTACACGCCACCGCCATCAACGAGGAGATGAAGCTCGCAGCCGTAAACGCCATAGCAGACCTGGCCAAGCAGCCCGTGCCCGACGTGGTGAACGACGTGTACCACGTGAACAACCTCACCTTCGGGCCGCTCTATTTCATACCCAAGCCCGTGGACCCGAGGCTCATCACCGAGGTGTCGGCGGCGGTGGCAAAGGCTGCCATAGAGAGCGGAGTGGCCCGCACGGAGATAACCGACTGGGACGAATACAAGAACCGCCTGCGCGAGATGCTCGGACAGGAGACGAAGCTCACGCAGAAACTCTACGACACCGCGCGCAAGCACCCGCAGCGCGTGGTCTTCGCCGAGGGGCTGCACCCCACCATGCTCAAGGCTGCCGTGCAGGCCAAGGCCGAGGGCATCTGCCACCCCATACTCCTGGGCAACGACGAGCGCATAGCAAAGCTGGCAAAGGAGCTCGACCTTTCGCTCGACGGCATAGAGGTGATAAACCTGCGCCACGACCGCGAGGCGGAACGACGCGAACGCTACGCACACATCCTTGCCGGGAAGCGCCAGCGCGAGGGATACACCTTCGACGAGGCCAACGACAAGATGTTCGAGCGCAACTACTTCGGCATGATGATGGTGGAGACGGGCGACGCCGACGCGTTCATCACCGGTCTCTACACCAAGTACAGCAACACCATAAAGGTAGCCAAGGAGGTGGTGGGCATACAGCCCGGCTTCTCGCACTTCGCCACCATGCACATCCTCAACACGCAGAAGGGCGTGTTCTACATCGCCGACACGCTCATCAACCGCCACCCCGACAAGGCCACGCTCACCGACGTGGCGCGGCTGAGCGCGAAGACGGTGCGCTTCTTCAACGAGGAGCCCGTAATGGCAATGATAAGCTACTCCAACTTCGGCACCGACACGTGCGGCTCGCCGCTCACCGTACACGAGACCGTGGAGGAGATGCAGCGGCAGTACCCCGACCTGGCCATCGACGGCGAAATGCAGGTGAACTTCGCCCTCTCCAGGGAACTGCGCGACGCCAAGTACCCCTTCTCGCGCCTTAACGGAAAGGACGTGAACACGCTCGTCTTCCCCAACCTCTCCAGCGCGAACAACGCATACAAGCTCCTCAAGGCCATCGACCAGGACGCGGAGATAATAGGCCCCATCCAGATGGGACTCAACAAGCCGGTACACTTCACCGACTTCGAAAGCTCCGTGCGCGACATCGTGAACGTCACCGCCGTGGCAGCCATCGACGCATACGTGCAGAAGATCAGGGACAAGAAATAAGGCCGGCGTCCTGCTTGCCCCCGCTGAAGGAAAAAAGCCGCGGGCAACGGGAATGCCGCCGAAGCCGATGAAAGCGTTGCCTTCAAAAAAAAAGGACTGACGACTTTTCATTTTGTTGTAATTTTGAATCGGGTCCGGCCCCGGGGCAAGGAAACGAACCCCGCGAGCCGGACTTTTTTCTGTTTCTGTTATTGACCAAGGATTGGAATATGGAAAAAGACAACGCGATGGACGAGAGGACTATCGAATTCGTGACATTCGCCATAGGCAGTGTGGCGGAACGCCTGCAACGGAACACTTCCGACATTTACAGGCTGTTCAAGAAACTCGACGTTATCGGCGGATACCTTGTTCCGGCATACGGTGTGCTGCACACCTACGGCAGACAGTATCTCGTCGACGACCTGCTGGAATTCATGCAGGAGAAAGGAGTAAGGCTATGCTGATTTAACCCATTTTACTATGGAAGCAAACCGGATAATACTCGACATGAAATACGCGCGGATTATAGAAATAATCGCAAGCCGCCTGAATGTCCCGGCAGAAGACGCCATGGACATGTTCTACAATTCCCCGGTATTCGAACTCATCGACAAGGGGGTTGCCGACCTTCACTGCCGCAGCGACCAGTATCTGGCGGACGAGATTATAAACGCCGGACAGGAGACAGTTTCCTGACACCCTCCCCCACCCCGAAACGGCAACAAACTTACGCTTGCCATGATTCAAACCTGGCCAGGACATTTTTTTACCTTTACCAAAATACCGCAAAGACATTATGAACAGGATTATACGCAAGAAACAGCTCTCGGAGAAGGTGTACCTCTTCGAGATAGAGGCACCGCTGATAGCCAAGGCAAGGAAAGCCGGAAACTTCGTCATCGTGAGGGTGGACAGCCACGGCGAACGCATGCCCCTCACCATAGCCGACGCCGACACCGGGCGGGGAACGATAACCCTCGTGGTGCAGCGCGTGGGACTGTCGTCGGCAAAGCTCTGCCGACTCAGCGAGGGCGACACCCTGGCAGACGTGGCGGGACCCCTCGGCACGCCCACAAGGATACGCAACTACGGCACCGTGCTTTGTGCCGGGGGAGGCGTGGGCACGGCACCCCTGCTCCCCATCATAAGGGCACTGAAGGCCGCAGGCAACCGCGTGCTCTCGGTGATTGCCGGAAGAAGCCAAGACCTCGTGATACTGAGGGACGAGGTGGCGCAGAGCAGCGACGAGGTGATGATAATGACCGACGACGGGTCGCTCGGGGAGAAAGGCGTGGTGACCGCCGGGATGGAGAAATTCATCGCGCGCGAGCACATCGACAAGGCATTCTGCATAGGCCCGGCGGTGATGATGAAATTCTGCTGCCAACTTACCGCAAGATACGGCATACCCACCGACGTGTCGCTTAACACCATCATGGTGGACGGCACCGGCATGTGCGGCGCCTGCCGCCTCACCATAGGAGGGGAGACGAAATTCGTGTGCATCGACGGACCGGAGTTCGACGGGGCTCTCGTGGACTGGGACGAGATGCTCAAGCGCATGGGGACGTTCCGCCAGGAGGAGCAGCGGGACATGACCCGCTACGAACAGCAGGAAAAGGCGGCGGCAGAGGCAATCGGTAATACCGCCGATACACCACACCACGACGACCCGGCAGACCGCAACGCCCCATGGCGGGAGCAGCTGCGCAAGGCGATGAAACCCAAAGAGAGAATGGCTACGGAGAGAGTGGTGATGCCCGAACTCGATCCCGAATACCGAGTGGCACACCGCAAGGAGGAGGTGAACCAAGGCATATCCCCCGAGGCGGCACAAAGGGAAGCCTCGCGCTGTCTCGACTGCGCCAAGCCGTCGTGTGTGGAGGGCTGTCCCGTGGGCATCGACATACCCTCGTTTATAAAGAACATTGAGCGTGGCGACACCGCAGCTGCAGTCCAGGTGATAAAGCGCACGTCGTCGCTGCCCGCGGTGTGCGGCAGGGTGTGCCCGCAGGAGAAACAGTGCGAAAGCCGCTGCATACACCTCAAGACGGGCGGCAAGGCGGTGGCGATAGGCTATCTGGAAAGGTTCGCCGCCGACAGCGGGATGACACGCAACGCAGCAACTGAGGAGAAACACGGCGGCGCGGACAACGCTGCCGGTTGCGCAACGCCAAGGGGCAACGGCAAAAAGATTGCCGTGGTGGGCAGCGGACCGTCGGGACTTACCTTCGCCGGCGAGATGGCAAAGCGGGGATACATGGTGACGGTGTTCGAGGCTCTGCACGAGATTGGCGGGGTGCTCAAGTACGGCATCCCCGAGTTCCGCCTGCCCAACGCCATAGTGGACCGCGAGATTGACAGTCTGAGGGATGCCGGCGTGGAGTTCGTCACCAACTGCGTGATAGGCCGCACCGTCACCGTGGAGCAGCTGAAGGAGCAGGGCTACGAGGGCTTCTTCGTGGGCAGCGGTGCGGGACTGCCCCGCTTCATGAACATACCCGGGGAGAACTCGCTGAACGTGATGTCGAGCAACGAATACCTCACCCGCGTGAACCTGATGAACGCCGCCGACCCCGACTACGACACGCCCGTGAACCGTGCGCGACGCGTGTTGGTGGTGGGCGGAGGCAACACCGCCATGGACTCCTGCCGCACGGCGCGCCGTCTGGGCGCGGAGGTGACGGTGGTCTACAGGCGGTCGGAAGCGGAGATGCCCGCCCGCCAGGAGGAGGTGCGCCACGCCAGGGAGGAGGGCGTGACGTTCCTCACGCTCCACAACCCCGTGGAATACACCGCCGACGGGGAGGGACGCGTCACGGGAGCCGTCCTGCAGGTGATGCGGCTGGGAGAGCCCGACGCCTCGGGCAGGCGGTCGCCCGTGCCCGTGGAGGGCAAGACGGTGAGGGTGGAGGCCGACCAGGTGATAGTGGCTGTGGGAGTGTCGCCCAACCCCCTCGTGCCGAAGTCCATCGAGGGACTGCGGCTGGGCAGGAAGAACACCATAGAGGTGGACGAGGCGATGCAGTCGTCCCGCCCCGGCATATACGCCGGAGGCGACATAGTGCGCGGCGGAGCCACCGTAATCCTCGCCATGGGCGACGGCCGCCGCGCCGCCGAGAACATGGACCGGAGACTTTCCGGGGAACGGGAGCAGCCGGACAACAGGGATTGACGACAATGTAGATTGTCCACACAAAAAGGATTAACGACAACGGAGACGATATAGACAATGGAGACAATCTCTTGTGCCTTTGATGTCAATGGCAAAGGAGTGACTGTCTACATTGTCTCTATTGTCGTTAAAAAAAAGTGATTTATAAATGGACAGGGATTGACGGCAATCGTGTCTCAAATTTGTTTTGCTGATTATACAAACTTACTTCTCATACCCCTCATAGTAATAGCTCTGCTCAATCCCCTTGAATATCACCTCGCGGTTCTCCGTGTCGGAAGTGAGGTTCTGCGACAGCAGATAGCGCAGTTCGAGGTCGTTGACGGGCGATCGTTCCATAGCCGACAGGTACTGGTCCTTGCCTACATACTGCCAATTGACGACCTTTCCAAGGGAGCGTTTCAACATCATGTCGAGCCAGATACGGGCGGAACGTCCGTTGCCTTCCATGAAGGGATGGCACACGTTCATCTCGACATATTTCTCTATGATATGCTCAAATGTGTCTTCGGGCATCTTTTCAACGGCGGCGAGGGCTGCTTCGAGATAGAGCGAATTGGCAAAGCGGAATCCTCCTTTGGCAATATTCCTGTCACGGATGACGCCGGCAAACGGATACAATCCGTCAAACAGATAATGGTGTATCTGCCGGAGTCCTGCCGTTGTTCCGACGGGTATCTTTTCTATATCGCCCGATTCATAGAGACGGCGCGCATTGTCCAACGACCTTTCGTCAATTTCTTTTGTTGTCATAAACAATTGGATTATATTTGCCTTTGGGGCTGGAAGTTTCTCCGCTTCAGTCCCAATCCGGCTCTGCATTTCTTGTCCGACCACAAAAATACCAATTATCCATGACAATCACGAAAGATTGTTGAATTTTTAGTGCCCGTGATACAAATGACGACAAAATATAGACCGTGCCTATATTGTCTCTATCGTCAGAATTGCCTACATTGCCTCTATTGTCTACATTGTCTCTATTGTCGTTAAAAAGAAAGTGATTTTCAAACTGGCAATGGAGGTTGACTCTGTCGATAGGGATTGACGACAATAGAGACAATAGAACACAATTTTTGACCTTTACGCCGGGTGTTTGCATAACTTTTGGACGTATCGCTTTTATTTTTGGAAAAACAGGGAATATTCCGTAACTTTGCAGAATGGAACACATGCCAAAAACATAAAGCTATGGAACTGCAGAACATGAGGGAAGTGCCCTACGGAGTCTCGGATTTTATGACGGTGAGACGCGACAACCTGTATTATGTGGACAAGACAATGTACCTGCCCACACTGGAGAAGGAGTCGCGCAACCTCTTCTTCATCCGTCCGCGGCGCTTCGGCAAGAGCATATTCATCAGTATGCTACACGCCTACTATGACATCCGGCAGAAGGACAACTTCGACACGCTGTTCGGAGGTCTGTGGGTCGGCAAGCACCCCACGCCGCTGCACAACAGGTTTCAGGTGCTCCATCTCGACTTCTCGCAGGTGGGCGGAAACGTCGAGCGGCTGGAAGAAAAATTCGATTCCTATCTTCGTGTGCAGCTGGATGCCTTTATGATAGCCTACAGCGAATACTATGACGACGAGACGGCACGACTTGTAAGGGAAGCCGGGACTGCCACGGAAAAGCTGGCAATTATCCAGTCAAGGGCAAAAATCAAGAACTATCCCCTCTACCTCATCATCGACGAATACGACAACTTCACGAATACCGTGCTCAACGAGCGGGGAGAGAAGGTGTATTGGGACATGACGCACGCAGAGGGGTTCTACCGCGACATCTTCAAGAAGTTCAAGGGCAACTTCGAGCGCATCTTCATGACGGGCGTAAGTCCCGTGACGCTCGACGACGTGACGAGCGGATACAACATCGGATGGCACATCTCTACAAAGGCTCCGTTCAACCAGATGCTCGGCTTCTCCACTGAAGACGTGCGCGAGATGTTCAACTATTATAAAGAGGTTGGCGGCATCCGTCCCGACACCGACGTGGAGGCCGTCATCGGACTGATGAAGCCGTGGTACGACAACTACTGCTTCGCGGAGGATGCGCTGGAGACGCAGAGCCGCGTGTTCAACTGCGACATGGTGCTCTATTTCCTGCGCAACTACATGAGCAACGGGCATCCGCCAAAGGAGATGATAGACCCCAACACGAAGACCGACTACGCCAAGATGCGCAGGCTCATACAGCTCGACCGGCTCGACGGCGACCGCAAGGGCGTGATACGCACCATCGCCGAGACGGGGCAGATCGTGACCAGGCTGGAGGAGACGTTCCCGGCACACGACATCACCAACCCCGAAGTGTTCCCCAGCCTGCTCTTCTACTACGGCATGCTGACGATAAAGGAAACGCGCGGCGCGAAGCTCGTCCTCGGCATCCCCAACAACAACGTGCGCAAGCAGTACTACGGATACCTGCTGGAGCAGTACGAGGAGAAATCGCGCATAAACATCAACAGGCTGACGGACTACTACTACGACATGGCGTACGACGGACAGTGGCGCGAGGGGCTGCAGTTCCTCGCCGACGCCTACGCAAGGCTCTCGTCCGTGCGCGACATGATAGAGGCGGAGCGCAACATACAGGGCTTCTTCATGGCATACCTCAGCCTTGCTGACTACTACTATGTGGCGCCCGAGCTGGAGCTCAGCCACGGCTACTGCGACTTCTTCCTCCTGCCCGACATGACGCACTACAAGACCGCCCACAGCTACATCCTCGAGCTGAAGCTGATACCAAAAAAGGAGAAGGAAGAGAAGGCGGAAGCCTACAGCGCAAGGGTGGAAAGGCAATGGGACGACGCCGTGGCACAGATAAGCCGCTATGCCGCAGCCCCACGTGTGGAGGCCCTCCGCCAGGGCACCCGCCTGCACAGGATAATCATCCAGTTCGACGGATACAGACTGCACCGGATGGAAGAGGTGTAGGGTGAAACCGGCAATAGGAGACAATTTCATATCACTTTTGGGTGTATGGCTTTTATTTTTGGGAAGACAGGAAATATTGCGTAACTTTGCAGATTGGAATAAACATAAAGCACTGGAAGAGCAGGAGACAAATATGGATACATTAAACGAGGATTTTTGGAAGAAGCGCGATGCAGCCATGAAAAGGTTTATGGCGGCAAAGGAGAGGAAGAAAGCCCGTGTGGCAGAAATCACCCAGAGTCTGTGTGAGGAATATAAGGAGCACACCGGAACTTATCCGGAATATATCAACGTCTGGTAATGAACATGCTTCCCTTGGATACAATAAATGCCGTTGCCCCTTATAAGGTGTATTTGGCATGAGGTGTCACGCACTTACCGTTTCAGAAGCGACAATGGTGTGGTACTTGCCATCGGATTCGATGACGACGACATGATAGAGAGTGCCGAGTCGTATATGTTTTCTATCATCAATGTGAATAATGTGCCTTCTCCACGCGACTTGAAAATGCGCGATACGGTGATGCTTGTCATTGAGAGCTTTTTTAATACCAACGAGGCGGCATTGCTGTATATATGCGAGAGCGGCGACGGCAAGCAGCAAATGCGGAGCCGGCTCTTTGAATTCTGGTTCTCTTCCTATCGCATGAATGAAAAGTTCCTGCTATTGCCCGTGAGCATTGAGGATATGGAGGGTGAGATGAATTACGCAGCCTTGATTGTCCGCAAGGACAATCCGAAAATTATTGATATAGTTTCCGAGTTTTCAAATACGGTGGCAATGTTCCGGGTGAAGCCTGACAACGGAGATCAGTGACAATAATTGTCCCTATTGTCTGGATTGTCTTTATTGTCTCTGTTGTCGTTAAAAAAGTGATTTGTAAACAGGCAATGAAGACAATGGACATTGACCAGAAAACAGGAATTGACGACAATTGAGACAATGGCGACTGCGCAACACACAATACTACAAACATTAAGTATCAGACTCATCAAATGATTTTTGTCATATAAGCCTGATTCGAGTTATCGTTATAATATTCATTTGTGATGTTTATCCTTTTTTATATTTGCAATGTAAATAACTAACGCAACCTTATGGCATCTAAAATCAAATTATCAGCAATAATGGTAAGATACCCGTCGATATCAACCATGAAAGTAATAAATATATTGTCCGGTCTTGGATTTCATGCAACAAATTCACTTAATACTGAATTAACCGAACAACAGGTGAAAGCGCTTGAGAGTATCCTAGCAATAAAACAATTACGTGCAAATCAAAAGAATGCCAAAAAGAACAAATCAAAAACAAAAGAGCCAAAAGTTGCCCCAAAGCAGGTCGTGAATACGCATAGCAAAAATGTTCTTCCACAAACCGACCAAAAATACCCGAAACAAAAGAATAGGGAACCAATAACAACGATACAATGGAGTCTCTTTTCTCCAAAAGTAGTAAAGCCTAAGCCTAAACCAAGAGTCTTTGTGATAAAGAAAAAAGATGACGATATCCATGAAAAATTTATAAGGGAATCCTTACCTGCTGTTTCTCTTCCTTTAATGTCTTATGATGCAATTAAAAAAGCAGTGAAATTAGCAGAAGAGAGGGCTCGCCTTAACTCCAATTTGTTGTTGCATATTTATCACCATTTAGATGATAATTCTATGCTTCAAAAATTTTTCTTTGATAGTATAGTAGAGAACTATGTAAAGACAAATATTCTTACTAAAATGACAGGAGTTGGACAGACATATGACCGCCAACTATTAGATTTGTTTAATACAAGGAGCAGTAATGAGACGGCATTAGATATAATGAAATCCCAAGAATTTATTCTTAACTGGAATGATGTGGAATTTGGAGATAGATTTATAACGATAAAT